>NZ_JBEXPR010000057.1:0-24109 GCF_040612135.1 Streptomyces sp. NPDC006458
TTGTGGGGTGGGGCCCGGGGGGGGCGTGTTTGGTTGGGGGGGGGGTTTTGGGGGGGGGTGGGGGGGGGGGGGGGGGGGGGCGGGGGGGGGGGGTGTCCGTCCTCGGTCCGCCGTTCTGGTCTCTTACGGGGGCTGAGGGCGTCTCGCGCCGTCCGCTGCGGGCGGACACCCCCCGCCCCGTCCCCTCCCCGCCGTACGCGCCTTTCCGACGTCTCCCGTCCCAGCTGCGGGCATGCGTGCCGCTCGGGGCGGCACGGGTGGGCGCGGCGGCACCTCGCTGACGCCGAGTTGCGCGGCGGTATCTCCTCGCGCCGAGTTGCGCGCCGCCCTCGGCCCCCTCGCGCCGAGTTGCGCGCCGCCCCTCCTCAGCGCGACCCGCCGGGCCAGGCGACACGCCCGGGTGGCTCGTGCGGGGCCCGTGCGGGTGGGTTGGGGTGAGGACACGTGTGGGATACGCCGAGTTTGTCTGATTAGCGCGTATTGTCGGCTCATGCCCACGCCATACGGATCCCGCGGCGGCATGGCGTTCGGTGCGGAGGAGCTGCGTGTGCTCCGTCGCGCTCTCGCCCTCGCCCTTCACCCCGGTCCCGCCCCGGCCCAGGACGTCCAGGACTGTCATCGCCTCGCGGAGTCGCTAGACGAGGCCATGCGGGAGGGGGTCCGGCTGCGGGCGTTCCTGGTGGCCGACCTCGCTCGCTACCGGGCCGCCCTGCCCGGCACGGCGGCCGGATATCTGACGCTGCTGGAGGAGGTGCTGGGGGCCGGCCACCGTCCCGAACCCGATGATCTCGCCGCTCTGCGCGCGCTGAGAGGCAACCCGGTCGCCGCGGCCCTGCTGCAGCGCTGCCAGGCGCTCGCCGAGCAGGACGTACGGGCCCGGCTGGCCCGCCGTACCGCCGCCCGTACCGCGAGTGCCGTAGCCGCCGTCCCCTCCTCCCGTACGCGGCTCCTGGCGCTTCCAGGAGGGCTCTCCGATCCGTTCGGCGCCGAAGAGGAACCAGACCGGCCGGGGGAGGAGCCCGCAAAGCCCGCCCCCGAGAAGCCGGCCGCGCCCAAGCCGGGGCCCGACCCCGCCCGCCGGCCGATTCCCACACCCGGTGAGGTCTTCCCGCGGCGCAAGCCGCCGCAGCCTCCGGCCGATCCGCCGCGGCACCTGGCCGCGGGCTGAGGAAACGGGGGTCGCACGCGCGCGTGTCCCGGGGGAGCCGCCGGCACCCGGTCACGGCCCCCCATGCGCGCGTGGCTACTCTGGGGGCATGGACTACGTCTCCGCGCTCCTGCCCCCGGCTGTCATGGCCGTGTTCTTCATCGGCGTGATCCGGGTGATCGTGAGGACCCAGGGCGGCGCACAGAAGGCCAAGGAGGACGCGGCCGTCGACGCCGCCCTCAAGCGCGTGGAGAGCGCCCGGCCGTCCGCGGGCGCCGACGCCTGAGTCCCCCTCAGGGACGGGCGGCGACCCTGGCGTACGACTCCTCGTGGCACCGTTCTCGGCGGGGCCGACCGGAGAGTCGTACGCCCTTTTTGTCTCGGTATGACGGTCAAGGTGCACGTCTGTCATGCCATCGGCCTGATCTCCCACTATTGTGCTGAACTGTGCCTCGCCCATTGGGAGAACTCGAAGACGCGGTCATGACGCGGGTGTGGAAGTGGAACCGCCCGGTGACCGTTCGAGAAGTCCTGGAAGACCTTCAGCAGGAACGGTCGATCGCCTACACCACGGTGATGACCGTTTTGGACAATCTCCATCAGAAGGGCTGGGTGCGCCGCGAAGCGGAAGGCCGGGCCTATCGATATGAGGCGGTCTCCACCCGCGCCGCCTACGCCGCCGCCCTGATGAACGACGCCTGGGCGCAGAGCGACAACGCCGCGGCCGCTCTCGTCGCCTTCTTCGGGATGATGAGCGACGAACAGCGCCAGGCCCTCACGGACGCCGTACGGATCGTCCAAGGCCCGGAATCCGCCCAACCCGCGGAACCCGCGGAACCCGCGCGACCGGTCGGTCCTTCCGAAGCGGCCGACGGGGACAACCCCGGCTCGGCACCGGAGGACGCCGGGCGATAGCGTCCGCTCATGTCAGCAGCCAGTCCCGAAGTCACCGCTAAAGCCATCACCGTCCGGCGGGCCCGGACCAGCGATGTCCCCGCCGTGCGCCGACTCCTTGACGACTACGCCCGTGAGGGCATCCTGCTCGACAAAGCGACCGTGACGCTTTACGAGGACATCCAGGAGTTCTGGGTCGCGGAACGCGACGACAACGCCGAGGTCGTCGGTTGCGGCGCGCTGCACGTCATGTGGGAAGACCTCGCGGAAGTCCGCACCCTGGCGGTCCGGCCCGGCCTGAAGGGGGCGGGCGTCGGCCACCAGGTGCTGGAGAAGTTGCTGGAGACCGCTCGGTGGCTCGGCGTTCGACGTGTTTTCTGTCTGACCTTCGAAGTGGACTTCTTCAGCAGGCACGGCTTCGTGGAGATCGGTGAGACGCCGGTGGGCACGGATGTGTACGCGGAGCTGCTGCGTTCTTACGACGAGGGCGTAGCGGAGTTCCTCGGTCTCGAACGAGTGAAACCGAACACCTTGGGCAACAGCCGGATGCTTCTGCATCTGTGATCGACGCCGGCCCTATGCCCGGCCTATGCCCCAGGTATGCCTGAGGTATCCCCAGGTATCCCAGGGGGTATGCCGTCGCCTAAGCCGGAGGTATTCTGAACGATCCCCCTTCCCGGGTTCCCCTATGTCCGAATCGCGCACGTTTCCCGGGCGGGGGCGGGCCTGTGGTCCTCTCCCGGGGGTTTGTGTTTTTCCAGCAAAAGCGGTTTGCTTTCCGACGTAGTGCAGTACTGCATATAAGAGGGGGCGGCGAAACGGCGGAGCCGCGGACCCTCGGCCCTCACGTTATCGATGAAAGGAAATCCGGTGGCACAGAAGGTTCAGGTCCTTCTTGTCGACGACCTCGACGGCGGCGAGGCCGACGAGACCGTGACGTTCGCGTTGGACGGCAAGACGTACGAGATCGATCTCACGACTGCCAATGCGGACAAGCTGCGCAGCCTTCTCGACCCTTACGTCAAGGGCGGCCGGCGCACCGGGGGCCGTGCATCGGGCGGGCGCGGAAAGACGCGCGCCGCTTCCGGCGGCGGCAGCCAGGACACCGCGGCGATCCGCGCCTGGGCCAAGGAGAACGGTTACGAGGTCAACGACCGCGGCCGCGTTCCCGCGTCCATTCGCGAGGCGTACGAGAAGGCCAACGGCTGAAGCTCTCCTACGGCATGACCGGTGGCTGCGCGCCCTTGCGCCGCAGCCGGATCCGGTGGCACTGCGTCGCCACCGTGTCCACCACCCTCACGAGATCGGGGGCGTCCCGCACGCCCCCGAGGGCCGACAGCGTCGGCAGCGAGGCCTCGACCTCGTATCCCGGCACGGGGGGCCGCAGCCAAGCGGCCCCCTGCAGTGAGCCGGTGCGGACCGGTGACCCCGTCGTGGGCCCAGGCGTCCGATGACCGGCCGCGGCCGGTGAACCGGCCGGACCTCCCACTCTCCGGTCGCTTGTGAACGGCTCGTCGGCGGGCCCTGGCATGGTCGCGTCCGGCCTCGGCGGGCGCGGAGCCCGGATCGTCGCGCCCGCGCCGATCGGCACCAGGTCCGTCGCCAGCGCGCCCCATTCCAGCCAGGCCAGCACGGCCGGCAACTCCTCCGCGCTGCCCGCGGCCGTCAGCAGCCACATCCGGTCCCCGTACACGGCCACCGGAGAGCCCGCCCGCAGATGCCGCAGCGCCGCGAGGCCCGCCGCCGCGGGGACGTCCAGCACGTCGAAGCGCAGACCGACCGGAAGTCTCACCGGGTCTCCGGGCACTGTCGCCCATCCCAGTTCGTTCTCGTACCAGCGCCGGATCCGGGCATTCGCCCCGGTCGCCCGGCGGCCCCGGCGGGGAAGAGGGACCGTCGGGGATGCGCAGGGCAGGGCCGGGGAGGCCGGAGGGACCGGGGTCACGGGCGGGTGGGCGCCAACCATGACAAGTGCAACCGGTGAAAAGGTGCCGGAGTTACGCTGGGTGCTACGACGTGTGCGCAGAGTGCCGGAAAAGGGGGCGGGTGGGCGTGCGGGGACGCGCAAGGTTGTTCGCCCGTAGCGGAGGGACCGGGGCCACACGGTATGGAGTGTCAGTCCCTGGGGGTAAGACATCCCTAGTGGGAGGGGGCGACGCGCGGGAAAGGCCGTCTCACGTTCGCCATCGGCGTAGTGGCGACTGGGGTATCTGCCTGGCCTGCGGGAACATCGTCTCGCACCATCGGGTTGGAGCAGATGTCGGCGTTCGGGGTCAGGAGGCCAAGGACGGTGTCGGCAGTTGGAATGAGCGGTCCCCGCTTGCGGGACTAAGCTGCGGAAGGACAGGGAGGGGAAGTTCCCCCCACTGCCTGACCGCTCTGAGGAGCGATTAACGATGTTCGAGAGGTTCACCGACCGCGCGCGGCGGGTTGTCGTCCTGGCTCAGGAAGAAGCCCGGATGCTCAACCACAACTACATCGGCACCGAGCACATCCTCCTGGGCCTGATCCACGAGGGTGAGGGTGTCGCCGCCAAGGCCCTTGAGAGCCTCGGGATTTCGCTCGAGGCGGTCCGCCAGCAGGTGGAGGAGATCATCGGCCAGGGCCAGCAGGCCCCGTCCGGGCACATCCCCTTCACCCCCCGTGCCAAGAAGGTCCTGGAGCTGTCGCTCCGCGAGGCGCTTCAGCTGGGCCACAACTACATCGGCACGGAGCACATCCTGCTCGGCCTGATCCGTGAGGGCGAGGGCGTCGCCGCCCAGGTCCTGGTCAAGCTGGGCGCAGATCTCAACCGGGTGCGGCAGCAGGTCATCCAGCTGCTCTCCGGTTACCAGGGCAAGGAGACCGCCACCGCCGGCGGGCCTGCCGAGGGCACCCCCTCGACGTCCCTGGTCCTCGACCAGTTCGGCCGGAACCTCACCCAGGCCGCTCGTGAGTCCAAGCTCGACCCGGTCATCGGGCGCGAGAAGGAGATCGAGCGGGTCATGCAGGTGCTGTCCCGCCGTACCAAGAACAACCCGGTCCTGATCGGTGAGCCCGGCGTCGGCAAGACCGCCGTCGTCGAGGGCCTCGCCCAGGCCATCGTCAAGGGCGAGGTGCCCGAGACCCTCAAGGACAAGCACCTCTACACCCTGGACCTCGGCGCCCTGGTCGCCGGCTCCCGCTACCGCGGTGACTTCGAGGAGCGCCTGAAGAAGGTCCTCAAGGAGATCCGCACCCGCGGCGACATCATCCTGTTCATCGACGAGCTGCACACGCTGGTCGGTGCGGGTGCCGCCGAGGGCGCCATCGACGCCGCTTCGATCCTGAAGCCGATGCTGGCCCGTGGTGAGCTGCAGACCATCGGCGCCACCACCCTGGACGAGTACCGCAAGCACCTGGAGAAGGACGCGGCCCTTGAGCGCCGCTTCCAGCCCATCCAGGTCGCCGAGCCGTCCCTGCCGCACACCATCGAGATCCTCAAGGGTCTGCGCGACCGGTACGAGGCCCACCACCGCGTCTCCATCACGGACGAGGCCCTCGTCCAGGCCGCCACCCTGGCCGACCGGTACATCTCCGACCGCTTCCTGCCGGACAAGGCGATCGACCTGATCGACGAGGCCGGATCCCGGATGCGCATCCGCCGGATGACCGCGCCGCCGGACCTGCGCGAGTTCGACGAGAAGATCGCCGGTGTCCGCCGGGACAAGGAGTCCGCGATCGACTCGCAGGACTTCGAGAAGGCCGCCTCCCTGCGTGACAAGGAGAAGCAGCTCCTGGCCGCCAAGGCCAAGCGGGAGAAGGAGTGGAAGGCCGGCGACATGGACGTCGTCGCCGAGGTCGACGGCGAGCTGATCGCCGAGGTCCTCGCCACGGCCACCGGCATCCCGGTCTTCAAGCTGACCGAGGAGGAGTCCAGCCGCCTGCTCCGCATGGAGGAGGAGCTGCACAAGCGGGTCATCGGCCAGACCGACGCCGTCAAGGCGCTGTCGAAGGCGATCCGCCGTACGCGTGCCGGTCTGAAGGACCCGAAGCGTCCGGGTGGATCGTTCATCTTCGCAGGTCCGTCCGGTGTCGGTAAGACCGAGCTGTCCAAGGCGCTCGCCGAGTTCCTCTTCGGCGACGAGGACGCCCTGATCTCCCTCGACATGTCGGAGTTCAGCGAGAAGCACACGGTCTCGCGTCTCTTCGGTTCGCCCCCCGGCTACGTGGGCTACGAAGAGGGCGGCCAGCTGACCGAGAAGGTCCGCCGCAAGCCGTTCTCCGTCGTCCTCTTCGACGAGGTCGAGAAGGCCCACCCGGACATCTTCAACTCGCTGCTGCAGATCCTTGAGGACGGTCGCCTGACCGACTCCCAGGGCCGGGTCGTGGACTTCAAGAACACGGTCATCATCATGACGACCAACCTCGGCACCCGGGACATCTCCAAGGGCTTCAACCTGGGCTTCGCGGCCTCGGGCGACAAGAAGACCAACTACGAGCGCATGAAGAACAAGGTCTCGGACGAGCTCAAGCAGCACTTCCGGCCCGAGTTCCTCAACCGTGTCGACGACGTGGTCGTCTTCCCGCAGCTGACGCAGGACGACATCCTCGCGATCGTCGACCTGATGATCGGCAAGGTGGACGAGCGCCTGAAGGACCGGGACATGGGCATCGAGCTCTCCCAGTCCGCCAAGGAGCTGCTGTCCAGGAAGGGCTACGACCCGGTGCTGGGCGCGCGTCCGCTGCGTCGCACGATCCAGCGCGAGGTCGAGGACACGCTGTCGGAGAAGATCCTCTTCGGCGAGCTGCGTCCCGGCCACATCGTGGTCGTCGACACGGAGGGCGAGGGCGAGACCCAGACCTTCACCTTCCGGGGTGAGGAGAAGTCGTCCCTCCCCGACGTCCCGCCGATCGAGCAGGCCGCGGGCGGGGCTGGACCCAACCTGAGCAAGGACGCGTGACCCTTCGGGGTTGAGCCGCGGTAGGAAAGGGGCCGGTGCCTTCGGGCGTCGGCCCCTTCTTCATGCGCCTCGGCGTTCTTCGAGGATCAGCTCGGCATCAGGGAAGAGCCCTTCGCAGCGGGTGTCGACGGAAAAGCCCGGTCTGTTCGTAAGGACCACTTGGCGCAGGCCCGGCAGTCTGGGAACGAGGGCGGAGAGATCCTCGACGCCGTGCATGTTCGGCACGCGCAGTACCTTCACGCGCGGCAGCTCGGGCATGGCGTCGACGGAGTGCGGGAAGCTGCGGATGATCTCCGCGTTCAGGTAGAGGTCCGTCATTCCCGGCAGATCGGTGACCTCGCGCCAGTCGGCGGCCGTCAGGGCCGTGGTGAGCGGGCCGAGACTGAGCGTCTTCAATCCGGACCAGGCCGACAGCCCGCGCAGACCGGTGCCGTCCGTGCTGTCGCGGCCGAGGAACAGGAACTCCAGAGGCGCTTCGACCGGCAGAGCGTGCCTCAGATCGGTGCCCGGCAGCTCGGCCGACAGGGAGAGCCGGTTGAGCGAACGCAGGGATCGCAGCCCGGACAGGTCGGCCACGGGGTCGAGTGAGATCCCGAGCAAGGGAAGCTCGGACAGCCGCTCCAGGCCGGTGACGGCAGGGCAGGCTGTGATCCACAAGTGGCCGAGGGAGCGGAAGGGCAGCAGAACATCGAGATCGGCCAGCCCGGGGACGTGGGAGAGGACGATCTGGGTCACCGCCTCCGGCACGGGAAGTGCGGCGATCACCTCGTCGATGGCGTCCGGGCCGTGCAGGGACAGCCCCTCCCAGGGGCGCATTCCCGCAAGAGCCGCGTGCTGCTCGGCCGAGTCGCAGGTGATGAACAGGTCGGTGCGCTCCAGATGGTCCAGTACATCGGCGGCATACTGCCGGGTGTCGAACCGGTACCACGTCCCCACCAGCTGCCGCCGCACATCCAGCGACGGATGCTCCCTGAAGCGCCGCAGCACCGCCAGCGCCGCCTCCGGCTCGTCCGAGGCCAGCAGCGAGGCGGTGACGGTCACCCCGTGTGCCGCCTCCGGCGTCAGCCCGTCCGGCCCCGGCAGCAGCTCCAGTACCAGGGGGCCGGCCTCGGCGAGGGCCCTGGCGTCGTCCTTCGTGCTCGGCGGGATCAGCGCCCCCGCCCGCAGCTCCACATCCCGCCGCACCCCCGGATCCAGCGCGGGCGCGTGTTCCAGGCACGCCAGGGCCAGCAGGGTCAGCCGGGGAGTGTCCGGGGCCAGGAGCCGGCGTAGGAGAGAGGCCCGCTCGCGAGGACGGGCGTGGGCCACGGCCATGCGGATGACGTCCTCCCACTGCGCGTCGTCCGCGTGGCTCAGCAGGACGTCGAGATGGCCCTCCTCCACCGCGTAGCGGGCGCCGAGATAGTCCTGGAAGGTGCGGTGGACGAAGTCCAGGACGCCGTCGGCGGGCCGCCGCAGCAGGCCGCTGCGCAGCAGGAGCTGGGACAGCACCGAGCGCACGTCCGGCGAGCCCGGGACCGCGATCGACGGCAGACACCGCTCCACGATGCCCTCCGCCGTCTCCACGTCCATCTCCGTCCGCCCGCTCAGCACCAGCGCGTACGCCAGCCGCTGCACCAGCTCCAGCTGTGCCTCCTCGCCCAGGTCGAGCGCGTCCACCGAGCTCATGCCCCGCTCCCGGTCGCGGCGGGTGAGCAGCATGGCGAGGGCGGCGTCGTACAGCTCCTTGCGGCCGGTAGGCAGGTAGCCGCGCCGCTCGCGGTGCAGGGCGCAGATCAGGCCGCACATCAGCGGGTTCGTGGCGAGGCGGGCCAGATCGCGCTTGGTGTGCAGGGAGTCCAGCAGCGGGTTCTCGTACTCGGGGGCCGCGGCCGCCTGGTGCCAGCGGTGCACGAAGGTCGCGACCTCCGAGCCCCGCATGGGGGCCAGCAGCAGTTCGCGAAAGCCCTCCGAGGCCAGCCAGTCGGGGCGTACGGCCGTGGGGCGCGAGGTGAGCAGCCAGCGGTTGCCGGGGAACGCGCCGAGCAGGTCGAGCAGCCAGGCGCGGGCGCGATGGCGGTCGGGGGCGGGGATCTCGTCCAGGCCGTCGACCAGGACCAGCGCCCGGCCGGCGGACAGCACGCGTTCGGCCCAGCCCTGCGGCGGGGACAGCGGGCAGCCCACGGCCGTGAGGAAGTCGGCGGGGGCGGGGAGCGCCGGGCGGCGGATCAGGGTGCGCAGCGGCAGGACGTAGGGGATCTGGCCCGTGCCGCGCGCCGCCGTCACCGCCAGCCACTGCACCAGCGTGGTCTTTCCGGAGCCAGCGTCGCCGCGCAGCAGGACGCGGTCGTGGTCGCGCAGGGCCTGTTCGGCGGGGAGGTGCACGGGCACCGGCGCGGCGGGCTCGTCGGGTGAGACGAAGCGGGCGGTCTCGTCCGAGGCGGTCGCCTCCAGGCTGAGGTACGCCACCTCCAGGGGCCAGCGGTCGGGGGAGTCGCGCAGGTCGAGGCCGTAGATGGTGATGTGGTTGTGGTGGTCGGCGACGTAGGGCAGATAGCGGCGTTCGAAGGCCGTGTCGGAGGCCGAGGGGCGGGGTGTGCGGGCCAGCAGGGCGTCGACCTTGGCGATCAGGTCCGCCTGGGTCCGGGTCTGCTCCACCAGCGTGCGCGCCACGAAGGTGGACCGGCGGGTGAAGAACTCCAGGATGTGCAGACAGGCCCACTGGGTCGCCGAGTCGAGGAAGTGGCCGGCGTCGGCCGACAGCCCGTCGGCCGGGGCCGCGTCCCGCAACCGCGCGGCCAGCTCGCGATGGCCGAGGCGTACGGCCTGTACGTCGTCCATGTCCAGGTCGCCGAGGGCGATCAGGCGGTGGGCGAGGGCGTGGGTGACGGCGTGCCGCTCGTCGGCGGGGAAGGGTGCCTCGCCGGGGGAGTCGACGGCCTGGGCGACGAGCTGCGCGGCGAGCCTGCGGACGTCCCGTTCCTCCAGGGCGCGCTTCTCCCCGCGGAAGGAGACCAGTGCGGACAGGCTGACCGGTTTGTCGACCAGACCCGCGCCGGGCCCTTCGGAGCGGAACAGCTTTTTCACCAGCGGGGCGATCATCGAAGAGGCGAGCCTGCCGCCCAGTACCGCCGGGTCCATCCCGCCTCACCCCCGTGCTCGCGTCAACAGGGGTGAGGCTACCCGCAGTTGTGGGAGTGGGGTCAGGAGAGCCGGCCGTTGTAGTCCGGCAGCTTGTAGGTCCTCTCGGCGTGGCCGCCCGAGAGGTCGGTGGCGCTGTTGCCGATGTTCGCGATGATCGTGTAGCCCCTGTTCTCGATCGAGACGCGCTGGGCGGTCTTGTAGTCGGCGACGTTCTTGAACAGGTCGAAGAAGCCGCGGACGTGCAGGCCGCTGACCTCGCAGCCGCGGTACTCCAGGTTCCACTCGGTCGGCGCGTGGATGATGCCGGGGCGGGCGGTGACGAAGAACAGGTCGACGCCGTGCTCCTGGGCGTACCGCGCGACCTCCAGGACGGGGCGGTTGGCCGGCTGCGGGTAGCTGAAGCCGAAGTCGGTCTCCAGGGCCGTGTTGTCGATGTCGAGGACGATCGCCTGTTTCTCGCCCGGCGCGGGGTGGGCGATGCGCTGCTTGAGGTCGGGCAGCGCCTGGTCCATCACGGCCTGGCAGTCCTTCTGCCAGGTGGCGTAGTCGACGGCCGCGGCGGCGGTCGTCGTGGTCGTGCCGGTGGCCGTGGCGGCCTGGGCGGGTGCGGCCAGGGCCACCAGGGCGGTCGCGGTCACGGCGGTCGCGGCAGCGCTACGCGTCCAGAGGCGTCGTCCGGTCATCTGTGGGGGTCCTCTCACGCGTGTACGGCGTCCCGTACACATCCAACGTGTCATGAGCATGCTCGCTGGATCGGGTGGCGTCGAGGGAGCCAACAGGTTACCGGGCGGTAGTAAATTGCGTAGCCCCCGTCACATCCGCAGGTCAGAGGGGTGGGGGCGCCGGTGACATGCCGCACAGGCGATTTGTCCGTTACTAGGCGGAATAGTGGCGATCTTGGAGGGTGGATTGCGTGTCATGTGTCCGCACTCCACGCCCCTGATCGTGGCTTCTTGGGTAATTCGTCCCGAATGGGGGCTCTGTCAAGGGTTCAGGGCTTTGGGTGACCTGTACTAGCTTTCGTCGTAGATCACACGTTTGAGGCTTGATGGGCGATCCGGGTACCAAGGGATGGCCATCCGGACGCAGTTGTGCGCCGGGTGGTCGCTCATGTCCCCCACCCCACGAGGTTCCTCATGTCCCAGCGCGTCACGTCCCGCTTCTTCCGTACGTCCCTCCGCACCCGTGCCGCTGTCCTGGCCGCCGGCCTGGGAGCGTCGGCCGTGCTGGGAGCCGGGGTCGCGGCCGCCGTGGACACCTCCGCGGCCGCCACCGCCACCGCCGCGACCGCCGTCCAGGCGCAGGCCGCCGTCCAGGCGCAGGCCGCCGCCCAGGCCCAGGCCGTCGAGAAGGCCGCCGCCCTCCAGGCCAAGGCCGCCGCCGCGCAGAAGGCCGCCGCTGCCAAGGCGGCGGCAGCCAAGAAGGCCGCCGCGCAGAAGGCGGCCGCCAAGAAGGCCGCGGCTCAGAAGGCCGCCGCCAAGAAGGCTTTCGGCTGGGTCTCGCCGGTGAAGCACTACACCAAGTCCGCGAGCTTCGCGCAGGCCGGTGGCATGTGGCAGTCCACCCACAGCGGCCAGGACTTCGCCGTCCCGAGCGGCACCGTGGTCGTCGCCGCGCACGGCGGCACCGTGGTCAAGGCCGGCGGCAACGGCGCCGGTGACGGTCCCGCGTACGGCAACGCCGTCGTCATCAAGCACGCCAACGGCACCTACTCGCAGTACGCGCACCTGTCCCGCGTCGAGGTGAGGATCGGCCAGGTCGTGGGCACCGGCCAGCGCATCGCCCTGTCCGGCAACACCGGCAACTCCAGCGGCCCGCACCTGCACTTCGAGATCCGCACGACCGCCAACTACGGCACGGCCGTCGACCCCGTCGCGTTCCTGCGCGGCAAGGGTCTGAAGGTCTGAGACCTCTGACCGGCTCAGGCGCCCGAGTGTGCCTGGGTCACCAGGTCCATGGCGACTTCGAGAACGGCCTCGCGCTTGTCCTCGGGGTCGCCTTCGAGGTCCTGGAGGAAGAACATCCCGGCGTGCAGCGTGAGGATCGCGCTGACGGAACGGATCTGGTCGACCAGGGGAGCGCTGGGGTCGACGATGATGTCGCGCAGCCGGCGCATCCGGTCCTTGAAACTGTCGCCGATCTGCAGGTCCCGGACGGTCGCCTGGTTCTCCTGCATGAAGCGGAACAGCGGTGCCGCGCCCGCCAGGGTGTCGCTGTAGCGCCGGACGATCTCGTGCTTGGTCTCCAGGGTGTGCGGCTGCCGGCTGCCCCACTCGATGAGGTCCTCGATCGGCTGCGTGAGGTCCTCGAAGATGCTGACGAGGATTTCTTCCTTCGTCTTGAAGTGGTAGTACAGCGCGGCCTTGGTGACCGCCAGGCGCTCGGCGATCTCGCGCAGGGAGGTCTTCTCGTACCCCTGCTCGGCGAAGAGTTCGAGGGCCACGTCCTGGATGCGCTGGCGGGTGTTGCCCCGGCGCTGCTGCTTGGTGCCGTCCATCGTGACGCCCATCCTCGTACTCCTCGCGCTCCCGCGGAAATCGGGTCGACTGAACTTACTTGACGCCCGGCTAGTTAGCGGGCTAGCTTCCTGCAGTGTAGGCAACTAGCCGGTCGACAAGTAAGTACCCGGGCTGGGGGAGACGATGGCGGACACCGCGACACCCGAGAAGAACAGACGAGACGACGAGGGCTCGGTGAACCCGGAGAACTCCGGCAAGCCGCAGAACGTACGGGTCGTCATACTCGCGCTGATGATCGCGATGATGCTCGCGATGCTGGACAACATGATCGTCGGCACCGCGATGCCCACGATCGTCGGCGAACTGGGCGGCCTGGAGCACCTGTCCTGGGTCGTGACCTCGTACACCCTGGCCACCGCCGCGGCGACCCCGATCTGGGGCAAGCTCGGCGACATGTACGGCCGCAAGGGCTCGTTCCTGGCCTCCATCGTGATCTTCCTGGTGGGCTCCGCGCTCAGCGGCATGGCCCAGGACATGGGCCAGCTCATCGGCTTCCGCGCGCTCCAGGGCCTGGGCGCCGGCGGTCTGATGGTCGGTGTGATGGCGATCATCGGTGACCTGGTGCCCCCGCGCGAGCGCGGCAAGTACCAGGGTCTGATCGCCGGTGTCATGGCGCTGGCGATGATCGGCGGCCCCCTCGTCGGCGGCACCATCACCGACCACTGGGGCTGGCGCTGGGCCTTCTACATCAACCTGCCGCTCGGCGTGGTCGCGCTGGCCGCCGTGGGCACCGTGCTGCACCTGCCGAGGAAGGCCGCCAAGGCCCGCATCGACTACATCGGCGCCGCACTGCTCACCGTCGGCATCACCTCCATCGTCCTGGTCACCACTTGGGGCGGGACGGAGTACGCCTGGACCTCCGCGCGGATCATGGAGCTGACCGGCATCGGCGTGACCTCGCTGGTCGGGTTCCTGTTCTGGGAGAAGCGGGCCGCGGAGCCCATCGTGCCGCTGCACATCTTCCGCAGCGGCAACTTCACCCTGATGTCCGTCATCGGCTTCCTGACCGGCTTCGTGATGTTCGGCGCGGTGCTCTTCCTGCCGCTCTACCAGCAGTCGGTGCAGGGCGCCTCCGCGACCAACTCGGGTCTGCTGCTCCTGCCGATGCTCGGCGCGATGCTCGTCGTGTCGATGATCGCGGGCCGGGTCACCACCAGCACCGGCCGCTACAAGGTCTTCCCCATCGCGGGCAGCGCCCTGATGGTCACCGGCCTGTACCTGCTGTCTTTGATGGACACCGAGACCTCGCGGCTGACCTCCGGGCTGTACATGGCCGTGCTCGGCGCGGGCATGGGCTTCCTGATGCAGATCACCATGCTGGTCGCGCAGAACAGCGTCGAGCTGAAGGACATGGGCGTCGCCTCCTCCTCCACCACGCTGTTCCGCACGCTCGGCTCCTCGTTCGGTGTGGCGATCATGGGCGCGCTGTTCAACCACCGCGTCCAGGACGTCATGGCCGAGCGGGCCGGCGCGCTGGGCTCCAAGATGACCGAGCAGTCCGCGCAGCTCGACGCGGCCAGCCTGGCCAAGCTGCCGGACGCGGCCCGCGAGGCCTACCAGCACGCCGTCTCCTCCGGCACCCACGGGGCCTTCCTGCTCGGCTCGGCCGTGGCCGTGATCGCGCTGGTGGCGTCGGTGTTCGTCAAGGAGGTGCCGCTGAAGGGAGCGGGACCGCAGAAGACCGAGGGCGCCGAGCCGAAGGCGCCCGTCGGCGAGGCCGTCTGACCCGTCGCACGCTGCGGGCCCCGGTCCCTGCACGGCCCCGGTCCGAGACGTCCACGGCTTCGGTCCGGCGCCTCTACGGCTTCGATCTGACGTTTCTAGGCTTCGGTCCCGCGCCTCTACGGCCTCGGTCCGGCGCTTCTACGGCCTCGGGTCCGACGTTTCTAGGATTCGGTCCGGCGTCTCCTCGGCTTCGATTCGCGTGTTTCCGCAGGTCCCCGGGTGTTCGCCCCGGGGGCCTGCGGCGTTGACGGGACCCGTGCCGTGGAGGGGCCGCCGCGGGTCGGGGCCGTTGTCAGACCCCCGTGTCACCATCGGTTCACGGGAGTCAGGCGGCACGACGACGGAGGGGAGGCCCGCATGCACAGGCTGCGGCAACTGCGACCGCTGCGACAGCTGCGGCCGGCCAAGGACGCGATGGACCGGGACTGGGCCGATCCCGAGCTTGACCTGGACCTGGACCCGGACTGGGCCTGCTGAGTCGGTGAGCCGGGAGCCGTCGCGGAACCCGGGGCTGTCGCGGGGTCAGGGCCGCTTCGGGGCCGGGAGCATCGGGTAGCTGCCCGTGTTCGTGGGCGCGTGTTCCGGCAGCCACAGCACGGCGACCGCCCCGTCGGCCGGCACATGGTCCGGCGCGCCCGGCGGCCGTACGTTGCGGAAGGTCAGCCGGGCGCCCAGCACCCGTGCCTGACCGGCCGCGATGGTCAGACCCAGGCCATGGCCCTGTCCGGCGCGGTCCTTGCTGCCGGTGCGGAAGCGGCTCGGGCCCTCGGCGAGCAGGTCCTCGGGGAAGCCGGGGCCGTGGTCGCGCACCCGGATCACCCGGCCCTCGACGGTGACCTCGATGGGCGGGCGGCCGTGCCGGGCGGCGTTGGCCAGCAGATTGAACAGCACCCGCTCCAGGCGGCGCGGGTCGGTGGTGACCTCCGACTCGTGCACCACCAGCACCTCGGCGTCCGGGTCCTTGGCCGCCACACGCCGGGCGACGAACTCGCCCAGCATGATGTCCTGGAGCTCCGCCCGCTCCGAGGCCCCGTCCAGCCGGGCCACCTCCAGCACGTCCTCCACCAGCGTGCGCATCGCCTTGGCCCGGTCCAGCACCAGCTCGGTCGGGCGGCCCGGCGGCAGCAGTTCGGCCGCGGTCAGCAGGCCCGTGACCGGGGTGCGCAGCTCGTGCGCGATGTCGGCGGTGACCCGGCGCTCCGCTTCCAGACGCTGGCGCAGCGCGTCCGCCATCGCGTCCACCGCCCGCGCCAGATCGTCGGTCTCGTCCCGGACGACTCCGCCGATCTCCTCGCGCACCCGGACCTCGGTCTCGCCCTTGGCGACCCGGTTCGCGGCGGCGGCCGCCTGGCGCAGCCGGCTCGACAGCTGCGCGCCGATCAGCACACCGAGCGCGCTGCCGCCCAGGACGGCCGCGATCGACCCGATGACCAGGGCCTTGTCGAGGTCCTTGAGGATGTCAGCGCTGCGGTCGGGGAAACCGCTGTGCAGGGACAGCACCCGCCCGTCCGTCACCGGCACGGCCGCCCAGATCTCCGGCGGCCCGTCGTGGCTGTCGCACACATAGGTCGCCCGTCGCCCGCGCTCCACCTTCTCCCGCAGCTCGGCGGGCAGGTCGGGGTCGTCGACGACGATGTTGGGGAAGTTGGGGCGGCCGTTCAGCTCGTAGTTGCGCTGCGCGATCTGCACCCGCTCGTCGGCCAGGTCACGGGCGTTGTCCAGCATCGACACCCGTGCGGCGTTGTGCACGACGAGGCTGAGCGCGACGGCGACGAGCGCGCCGACCAGGGCGATGGCCGCGCTGAGCTTCCAGCGCAGTCCGGTGCGCAGACCGTCGGCGAGACGCCGGCCGAGGCGCCTGCCGATACGCGTGCGGCGCAGGTGGTCGTCGAGCCGCTGCCCGAGGCGGGTGCGGAGCAGTGGGCCGGTGAGTCTGCCGAGGCGGCGCGAGCGCGGGCCGGGGGTGTGGTGGTGCGGGTGTCGGCTGTGGGGGCTGCCGCTGGTGCGGTGGGGGAACGGGTGGGCGAGCGCGGTGCGGGGGTCGTCGCCGCTCCGGCGGGTGGGGCTGGTGTAGCGGTCGTTGTCGTTGTTCGGGCGGGTGGGGCTGGTGTAGCGGTCGTTGTCGTTGTTCGGGCGGGTCGGGCCGGTGTAGCGGTCGTCGTATCCGGTCCTGGGGGTGAGCCCGGTCGGCCGGTCGTCCGCGTCGCGCTGCCGGCGCCGGCGTCCGAGCCATGTCCATGTCCATGTGTTCACGCGTCGGGGGTACGGTCCCCCGGTGTCCCCGCGCACGGCCGCGCCCCGCCCCCGCCCGCTCACGCCTTGAGCTTGTAGCCGAAGCCACGCACGGTCTCGATGCGGTCCTGGCCGATCTTCGTCCGCAGACGCTGCACATGGACGTCGACGACCCGCGTGTCACCGCCCCAGCCGTAGTCCCACACGCGCTCCAGCAGCTTGTCGCGGGACAGCACGGTCCCCGGCGCGGAGGAGAACTCCAGCAGCAGCCGCATCTCGGTCGGGGTGAGCGCGACCGGCTGCCCGGCCCGGCGCACCTCCATGCCCTCGGTGTCGATCTCCAGGTCGCCGAAGGTCAGCACCCCGTCCCCCGCGGCCCCGGCCCCCTCGGTCCGCGTGCCGCCGCTCGCGTGCCCGAAGCGGCGCAGCACCGCGCGGATGCGGGCGACCAGCACGGCCCCGTCGAACGGCTTGGTGACGTAGTCGTCGGCGCCCGCCTCCAGGCCCAGCACCACGTCGATGGAGTCGGCCCGCGCGGACAGCATGATCACCGGCACGGTCGACTCGTCGCGGATACGGCGGCACAGGCTGACCCCGTCCAGGCCCGGCACCATCACGTCCAGCAGGGCGATGTCCGGGCGGTGCGCACGGAACGCCTCCAGCCCGGACAGACCGTCGGGCATGGCGGTGACCGCGAAGCCGTCCCGCTCCAGGGCGAGCTGGGTGGCCTCGCGGATGACGTCGTCGTCCTCCACGAACAGGACGTGGGTCTGGTCTGCCATCCGGATGCTCCGTCAGTCGCTCTCGGGCGCCGGGGCGGGCTCCTCGCCCCCGGCGGTCGTGCCGTAGTCGTTGTGCCAGTGGTGCCTCGCGACGAAACGGTCCGTCGCCCAGCCGTAGGTGATCACGTCCTCGCCGGACGGGTCCGTCACCGGGTCGCCCTCGTCGTAGACCTGCTTGGTCACCAGCAGGTCGCCGCGGTCGATCTCGGCGTAGACCGGGGGTTCCTCGACCCGGAAGACGTTCTCGTAGCGGCCACCCTCGCGGCGGTACACGTACGAGCCGACGCCGACGGTGTCACCACAGGTCAGCACGTTGATCACGACGTCGTCGACCGGGCCGCCGGTCAGCTCGCCGTAGGAGACGTCGACCGGGTACTTGTCGCCGACGCACGGGCGCAGGCCCTGTTTGACCGCGCCCGAGACCAGCGGGTCCTCCTGCACCAGCCGTACGGCGTTCACCCGCCGGGCGGCCGCCGCCGGGGCGGAGGGGGACGCCGCCGCGCCGGCCACGCCGTCGGCGTGGGCCGGGCCCTCGTCCCGGGTGCCGGTGCCGCCGGTGGAGCACGCGGAGACCACAAGGGCGAGGGCGGCGAACCCGGCCGCCGCCGTGCTCACCGCCTGCCACGAGTCCCGCCTTCGCGGGGGCTCCGGAGAGTTCCCTCGTCGTGCGGTTTCCACGGAACCCCAGGTGGGCTCCGCCGGGTACCGGCCCTGTCTGGACCCCGCGCCGGTCAGGCCGCGCAACGCTCCCGCTCCTCACGCTCCAGCGCGCGTGCGTCGAGATCGCGGGACTCCAGCTCCTCGCGGAGCCGTGCGAGGGCCCGGTGCAGCGTGCTCTTGACGGTTCCGGCCGACATGCCGAGAGCGGCGGCCGTCTCCTCCGTGGACATCTGCTCCCAGTGTCGCAGCACGACCACGCTGCGCTGCTTCGGGGCGAGCACCTTCAGGACGTCCATCAGCAGGGCGCGGTCGGCGTGCTGCTCGGTGGAGTCGTCCACGCAGGCCTCGGGCAGCTGCTCGGTCGGGACCTCCTCCAGCTTGCGCGCGCGCCACCACTCGGTCCGGGTGTTGATCATCACCCGGCGCAGATAGGCGTCCGCCAGCCGCTTGTCTGCGATGCCCTCCCAACGGCCGTACGTACGGGCCAGGGCGGTCTGGAGCAGGTCCTGTGCGTCGACGGGGTCCGGCACCAGCCGGCGGGCACTGCGCAGCAGCGCGTCCTGCCGGGTGCGGACGTACTCCTCGAACTCGAGCACCTCGCCCTGCGCCATGATCAACCGCCTCCCGCTTCCCCGTCTCTGGTCTGCCCATGAAGCTACGGAGGGGTTGTCACGGGGCTGTCCGAAGCAGCCTGCGGACAGCGCGCGGCTGTCCGTCGGTTGTGTAACAGAAGTACGAACGGGGTAAAGAGGTCCGCTCAATTGCCTTTGTTTGGGGGGATTTGGAGGGTGGGCGGGGTGCCGTTGTTCGTCACGGCTGCTTCTTGCAGGGTCCGTGACGGTGTGTCGTGCCAGGGTCTGTGGCGGTGTCTGCGGCGGTGTCGTGCCGGGGTCAGCTCGACGGCAGGCGGTACAGGCCGCCCGGCAGCGGTTCGACCAGACCGTCGGAGACCAGTCCGTCCAGGGCGCGGGCGCGCTGGATCGGCTCGTGCCAGACGGCGTCCAGCGCGGCCTGCGCCACCGGCGTGCTCGCCTCGCGCAGTACGGCGAGCAGCTTGCCGCGGACCTGACGGTCGGTGCCCGCGTACGTCTGGCCCCGGCGCGGCGGGCCGTCGTGCTCCGGCTTGCCCGCGAGCCGCCAGGCGCACTGCGCCGCGATCGGGCAGCGATGGCACGTCTCGTTCCTGGCCGTGCACACCAGCGCGCCCAGCTCCATCGAGGCCGCCGCCCAGCGCGCGGCCGTCGTCTCGTCCTCCGGCAGCAGTGCCCGGGCCAGCCTGCGTTCGGCGGCCGTGGTGGCGTTCGGCGGATACCGCACGCCCGTCATCGCGCGTGCGAACACCCGCCGTACGTTCGTGTCCAGCACCGCGTGCCGCCGCCCGTACGCGAACGACGCCACCGCGGCCGCCGTGTACTCGCCGATGCCGGGCAGCGCGAGCAACTGGGCGTGGTCGTTGGGCACGTCACCGCCGTGCCGCTCCTTTATGGCGGCCGCGGCCCCGTGCAGCCGCAGCGCGCGGCGCGGATAGCCGAGCCGGCCCCAGGCACGTACCGCCTCGCCGGGGGCCTCGCGGGCGAGGTCGGCGGGGCGCGGCCAGCGGGCCAGCCACTGCTCGTAGACCGGCAGGACCCGATTGACCGGCGTCTGCTGGAGCATGAACTCGCTGACCATCACGCCCCACGCCCCGGCTTCAGGGCGCCGCCAGGGCAGGTCACGGGCGTTCTCGTCGAACCAGTCGATGACCGGTGCGTGCAGATCCGCTCCCCGGGAGGAGACGGATTCCGCGGTCTCGGCCGTCTCCGTGGGCGGGAGCGTGCTGTGCGGGGGCTTCGTGGGCGCAGTCATGGCACTTCCGATCCTGCCATGCGGTGGCGGGGGGTCGGGGGGAGCGCCACCCGGGGTGGTGCGGTCGGTGGGGTCGGTTTCGGGGTGCGGTCGGTGCGGCCGGTGGGGTCGGTGGGGTCGGTTTCGGGGTGCGGTCGGTGCGGCCGGTGGGGTCCGTTTCGGGGTTCGACGTGCGGCCGGTGCCGTCGGTGTCGTTCGGTGTCCGAGCTTGCGGTACGGCGTGGCCGTGGAGCCGTGGCCAGAGGTGCAAGACGCGCGATGGTGAACCCGCGGTGGGGGTCCGGGATGATGATCCGGAAAAGTTGATGCTCTCAACGGCGGGTGGAGCAGGCGGGGGCGCCGATCTCTCGTACAGTTTGCGCCGTGGGATCTCTGCGCAATCCGATCGGGCCGCTTCCCTCCTCCATCTACTGGCGACGGAGGGTCGTTCTGGTGTCCGTGGTCGCCCTGTTGGCGCTGCTGGTCACCTGGATCGTCACCTCGGGTGGCGGCGGCAGGAACGGCGCCCAGGGCAGCAACGGCAAGAATCCCGCCCCTTCCACGATCACTCCGGGACCCTCCGGTTCCGGGCCGGCGATCAGTCAAGCCCCGGGCGGGCGCGACGAGTCGGGCGACGGGGGCTCCGACGGGTCCGACTCCGGGTCCGGGTCCGGGTCCGGTTCCGGCTCCGGTTCCGGCTCCGGTGATGACACGGGGTCCGGTTCCGGGGGTGGCTCCTCCGACGGCGCCAACGGTTCCGGGGCGGCAAGTTCGGGCGGGGACGACGGTTCCGGCGCCGGTGGATCGGGGTCCGAGGGCGGTGCCGTCGACAGCGGCGGTGGTTCCGTCAGCGCTCTGCCCGCGAGCTCGTCGCTTCCCAACTGCACTGCCAACGCTGTGACGTTGGCCCTGCGCAGTCTGCACAACTCCTACTCGCCCGACCAGACGCCCGCGTTCCAGATCACCGCGAAGAACTCCTCCGGCAGCGACTGCAAGGTCGATCTCGGACCCAAGGGCGCGGTGTTGACGATCACTCGGACCAACGAGGACGACCCGTACTGGTCCTCGGCCGACTGCCCGAATGGCGCCGCGAGCCGGCTGTACCGGGTGCCCGCGGGCAGCAGCATCACCTACACCGTTGAGTGGGACCGCAAGCCGAGTGCCGCCGAGTGCGCGACGCCTCCGGCGGGGGCGGCCGGGGCGGGGACGTATCTTGTCGAGGCGCGGTCCTCGGGGTTCACCAAGGCGCAGACGTCGTTCCTACTGAAGGCCGACTAGTTTCCGCTGCGGCCGGCCGACCGGTGGGCGGGCCTGGCCCGGCCCGGTGGGCGGGCTTGGCCTGGTGGTCGGGTGCGGTTTGGTGGGCGGACTTCGCTTGGTGGGCGGGCCTCGCTTGGTCGCCGGGGCTCGGCTCGGTGGTGGGGCTCGGCTCGGGGGGGGGCCTTGCTTGGTGGGCGGGTGCCGCTCGGTGGGCGGGCTCGGCTCGGGGGTGGGGATCGGGCCGTGGTCGGGTGTGTCGCCCGGGTTTGGGTTTAGACGTACCGCTCCAGGATCGACGACTCCGCCAGGCGCGACAGGCCCTCTCGTACGCTGCGGGCCCGGGCCTCGCCGACTCCGTCCACCGTCTGCAGGTCGTCCACGCTCGCGGCGAGCAGCTTCTGCAGGCCGCCGAAGTGCTCCACCAGGCGGTCGATGATCGCGCCGGGCAGTCTCGGAACCTTCGCCAGCAGCCGGAAACCGCGCGGCGAGACCGCCGAGTCGAGCGTCTCGGGAGAGCCCGTGTAGCCCAACGCCCTTGCCACGGTGGACAGTTCGAGCAGCTCCGCGTGGCTCAGGGCGTCCAGCTCGGCCAGTGCCTCGTCGACCGTACGGGAGCGCTTGGCCGTCGGCTCGGGCACGTAGTCCCGTACGACCAGTTCGCGCTCGGGCTCCACGCCCGCGATCAGCTCGTCGAGCTGGAGGGCCAGAAGCCGTCCGTCCGTGCCCAGTTCGACGACGTACTCCGCGATCTCGGTGGCGATGCGGCGCACCATCTCCAGGCGCTGCGCCACGGCGGAGACGTCCCGGACCGTCACCAGGTCCTCGATCTCCAGCGCCGACAGCGTCCCCGCGACCTCGTCCAGGCGGAGCTTGTAGCGCTCCAGCGTCGCCAGGGCCTGGTTGGCACGCGACAGGATCGCCGCCGAGTCCTCCAGGACCCGGCGCTGGCCGTCCACGTAGAGCGCGATCAGACGCATCGACTGCGAGACCGACACCACCGGGAAGCCGACCTGCTTCGAGACGCGGTCCGCCGTACGGTGGCGGGTGCCGGTCTCCTCCGTCGGGATCGTGGGGTCCGGCACGAGCTGCACGCCCGCCCGCAGGATCTTCGACAGGTCCGAGGACACCACGATGCCGCCGTCCAGCTTGCACAGCTCACGCAGCCTGGTCGCGCTGAACTCCACGTCCAGCACGAAGCCGCCCGTGCACATGGTCTCGACGGTCTTGTCCGAGCCGAGCACGATCAGGCCGCCGGTGTTGCCGCGGAGCACCCGCTCCAGGCCGTCGCGCAGCGCCGTGCCCGGCGCCACGGCGCTCAGGGAGGCGCGCATCAGACCATCGGAACCGGCACTCCCACCGGACTTTCCGGGAGCTGTTGCCCGGTCGTTGGCTGCCACTGCACTCCTCCGGTCGCGGGTTCTGGGGCGCCCCCGTATGCGCACGCGGTTCGTACGGACGGGCGAGACCAGGGCAAAGTCTACCGGCGCTCCTCCGCCTCCCGGGGGGCCTCTCGGCGACGCGAGCGCGGCAGAACCCTGAGCGCGTCCCCTATGTCCGCGACTTCCAGCACCTTCATGCCGGGTGGGATCTTGCCCGCGTCGGCCGGTACGAGGGCGTGCGTGAAGCCCAGACGGTGTGCCTCGGAGAGCCTGCGCTGCACGCCTGTGACCCGTCTGACCTCGCCCGCGAGGCCCACCTCACCGATCGCCACGAGATTCTTGGGCAGGGGGGTGTCGCTGGCAGCGGAGGCCAGGGCGAGGGCCACGGCCAGGTCCGCGGCGGGCTCGGAGAGTTTCACTCCGCCGACCGTCGCGGAGTAGATGTCCCTTTTGCCCAGTGCGCTGATTCTGCCCCGCTGTTCCAGGACCGCGAGCATCATCGACACACGGGACGTCTCCAGGCCGGAGGTGGTGCGGCGGGGGGACGGGATCTGGGAGTCGACCGTGAGGGCCTGGACCTCCGCGACCAGGGGACGGCGGCCCTCCAGGGTGACGGTCAGGCACGTGCCCGGTACGGGTTCCGCGCGGCGGGTCAGGAACAGGCCGCTGGGGTCGGCTAGGCCGGTGATGCCCTCGTCGTGCAGTTCGAAGCAGCCGACCTCGTCCGTGGCGCCGTAGCGGTTCTTGACGCCGCGCACCAGGCGGAGGCGGGCGTGGCGGTCGCCCTCGAAGTGCAGGACGACGTCCACGAGGTGTTCGAGCAGGCGCGGGCCCGCGATGGTGCCGTCCTTGGTGACGTGGCCCACCAGGAGGGTGGACATGCCGCGCTCCTTGGAGGCGCGGATGAGGGCGCCGGCGACCTCGCGGACCTGGGCCATGCCGCCGGGGGCGCCCTCGATCTCGGGGGAAGCGACGGTCTGCACCGAGTCCAGGACGAGGAGGGACGGCTTCACGGCGTCCAAGTGGCCGAGTACGGCGGCGAGGTCGGTCTCGGCGGCGAGGTAGAGGTGGTCGGCGAGCGCGCCGATGCGGTCCGCTCTGAGCCGGACCTGGCTCGCGGACTCCTCGCCGGTGACGTACAGGGTGCGGTGCTCGTCGCTGGCCGCCTTCGCGGCGACGTCGAGGAGGAGGGTGGATTTGCCCACGCCGGGTTCGCCGGCGAGCAGGACGACCGCGCCGGGGACGAGACCGCCGCCGAGTACGCGGTCGAGTTCGGCCACGCCGGTGGTGCGGGCGGTGGCCTGGCGGCCGTCGACCTGGGCGATGGGCAGGGCGGAGGTGGTCACGCGGCCGGGGGTGGTGGTGCGGACCGCGGGTGTGCCGTACTCCTCGACCGTGCCCCATGCCTGGCACTCCGGGCAGCGGCCGAGCCACTTCGCCGTCTGCCAGCCGCATTCGGTGCAGCGGTAGGAGGGTCGGTCCTTGGCGGTCTTCGTACGGGCAGCCATGGGGGAACGGTAGCGGTCGGGACTGACAGTGGGGTGCCTGCGGCGGCCTGCTTGTGTTCGGTGGGGGTTGTTGTGGCGCGTTGTGTGGGTGGGGGTGCGGGGCCGGGGCGGGGGGTGTCCGTCCTCGGTCCGCC
>NZ_JBEXPR010000058.1:0-20092 GCF_040612135.1 Streptomyces sp. NPDC006458
CCCTTCGCGTGCTGCTTCTCCACCGCACGTGCCGAGCCGGCGTGCGTCGCCTCCTGCACGCGGCGCTGGAGATCCGCGAGCTTGCCCGCGGTGGTATGAAGATCGGGGTCGTTCGTCCGCGACGGCTCGACCGTCATAGTTCGCTTCCGTTCTGCTCGGTGCGCCGCGCCCCGGCACTGGATTCTGTTATCACAGTACTCAGTACCGGGGGCGCGGGCAAGGGGCAGTCGGACGCGCGAGCGGCAGCTCGGAAGTGCGCGGCGCCGGGTTCGCGACAGATGGTCCTGTCCGGCGCCGCTGTGCTGAAGGGCACGGGCGGCGAGGCGCTCACCTGCGCCGAGGGCCCGCCCCTGCTCCAGCCGCGCGATGCAGTCCGCCGACACCTCCGCCAGGACGGCGAGTCCTCACGCCGCGGGCCAGAGGTGTGCCGGGCGGTACCCGTCGGCAGCGCCACAGTCTGGGGAGTCAGCCGTTCCCGCCACGCCCACGGCACGGTGGCCGGCCCACCGAGGCAGTCGTGCGTCCGTCGTCGCAGCATCGAACGGCGGCAGTCTGGTACTGCCGCTACCAGGCGGAAGCCTGTTCGCCGCGCTGATGCAGAGCGGACAGCCGCGGCAGTCGACGAGCCGTCTCGACCGAGTCGTCGAAGTCGAAGGCCCAGGCAGGGTCCAGTGGCGGGTACCGGATGGTGAAGGTGCCCGGAGGGAGCTGATCACCGGTCGCCATGATGTGGGCGTCCCAGGCGATACCCAGCACGCCCTCGTCCTCCAGGTCGATGCCGTCGGCCGCCGCGGCTTGAACCACGGCCAGTTCCGCGAGCGAGTCCGGATCGGTGACCGCGCGCTCGAAGACCTCGCGCCCCTGTGCGATCAACCAGCCACGGAAGTAGTCGAAGCCGTCGTCGGAGCATCCGCCGTTGATGATGTAGGCGGCGGCCCACAACGGGTTGGTGTAGGAGTCGGCCAGCAGCTCCCGGAGCACCCGCTGTGCCGCGCGGATCGCCTCGGCCGGACGGTCGGCCAGCAGCGAGGCCGCTTCGCGAGCGACCGCCTCGCTCTCTCGCGGGTCGCGCGCTTGGTCGCGGGCTGTCGCGATGAGCTGCCAGAACTCCTGCTTGTTCATGGTTGCAGAGCATGCCATCAGGCACTGACAGCGCAGCCGACCCGGACGACCGGGAGATCCAGGCCAGTTCGCCCGCCTCGCCGCGACCCGCGCCCCATGAGCCCCCGGGCACAGGTGGGGCCGCCCGCGCGGCGGGCGGCCCTTCCCTCACTTGCCGGGACACTCCTTCCACGCCATGTGGTACACGGTGCTGATGTCGCCGTCGGTCGAGTCCATCGTCATGAAGCTGACCTTGTCCGGCGAGGACGTACCCGCGTTCACGCGGATCTCCGTATTGATGTTGAAGTTGCGCTGGACCCCGCACGGCGCCCAGACGAGCTGCGCCCAGTCGGTGACGTCCGTGGCCTGCCAGTTGTCGTTGTAGGCGCCGCTGAAGGGATGGCTCTTGAACGCCGTCTGCGACGAGCCCTGGAAGTAGTACGAGGCCCGCTGGACGGCACTGGCGCCGGGCTGGAGCGAGGCGAAGCCTCTCTAGTGCCCCGACAGGCAACGTTCGCCCCGTCGCGACGCCCGGCACACCCTCTCGCCGCACCGGGCACAGACCCAAGTACATCCAGTACGAGGGCCTGCACCCGGCACACCGAGAGCACGCGCCGGACGCCGCTCCTTGAAGGGCAAACGCTGCCTGCCGGGGCACTAGTCGGCGCTGGCGATGGCGTACGTGAAGCCCTGCGGGACGTGGACGATCAGGTTCAGCTGGCAGTTCTTGCGGAACGCCGTGGGTGCGGAGTCGCCGCCGGCCTGGGCGAGGTACTCGCTGTAGGTCACCGTGAAGGCGGTGTTGTCCTCGGAGACTGCGACGGCGGCGGTGCCCGCGGGGCAGCCCGAGCCGTTCACAGTGGCGACGCCGATGACGATCTTGTCCGGGGGCGGGTCGGCGATCCCGCTCGACGGGCTGTGCGCGGGCAGAACGGCAGCGGTGAGAACGGCAGCGGCGCCGCTCAGGAGCAGCCCACCTGTCATGGTCTCTCCCCTTCGCTCGGATGGGTGGGGGGTGGCAGTGCCCGAGCCCTCAACAGCATGATTGCGTGGACAACCAATGAAGAAGCTGTGAAGAACCGGAACGTTCGCATCCTAGGAACGGGCCGGTTGCTCGCCCAGGGAGAACTCCGGCCATTCACCTCGGCCCGTTCACACCGCGACCTCCACCGGACAGCACCGGCAGGCGCGAGCCCCACCGCGCCCCACCCGGAACATCCGACACATCCCGCCCGCTCGCTCCGGCGCTCACTCTGTCGTCCGGGTCCAGATGACTCCCTGGTACTCCTGGAGGGAGAGGTCGGTGTAGTAGCTGCCCGTCACCACACACGTCGTGGTGCCGCAACTCGTCTCGTACAGGTACTGGCCGGGATCCTCGCCCGCGTCCGCCGGTAGCGGTGTGGGCGTGTCCACGGACCACGCGCCGGCCGAACCGGCCGTGTGGAGCAGCGCGTTGCGGGTGGTCTTCGCGGTGGAGTCCCAGTACGACACGAACGCGGCGCACTGCGTCGGTCCGCAGCCGACCAGTTCGAAGTGGTTGACGTAGGGAGGCTGAGGGTTGCGCGCGAGGTCGCCCGGATTCTCGTCGGCCGTCCAGGTCACACCGTCGGTGGTGGTCCACAGCACCGTGACGACATGGCCGCCGGCGGCCTTGTAGGACCCGGTGAGCGCGCACAGGGTCGCGCCGCACGAGGCCTGCTGGTACGTCGCCCCCGCACGGTCGGCGGCGCCGCCGAGGGGTTCCGGCTGCTGAACACTCCATCCGCTGTGCGCCGTCCAGACCCACACGAGGTTGCGGAAGACGCTCTGCGGACCGTAGTAGCTGCCAGGTGCGACACAGACGTCCCCGCCGCAGGACATCCGGTACGCCTGGCCGGGGTACGTCGCGTCGGCGGGCGAGGGTGGTGTCCGCCCCGCGTCCCACCCTGTCGACGGCTGCCAGGTCCAGACAACGCTCCGCCAGTCCTGCTCGCTCAGCCGGTACAGTCCGACCGCCGCGCAGACCGAGGAGCCGCACGACACAGCGGCATAGTTGGGTTCCAGGGTCGCGCCCGCGGGCAGCTGCGCCTTGCGCACCGACCAGCCGGAAAGCGGCCTCCATGTCCACAGCAGTTCATGGGCCACCCCGGCTGTGTCCCTGTAGTGCGCGGTGACAGCACACACGCCCTCGCCGCACGCGAACACCTGGTCCCCGGAGTCGGCGTTCCCGTCGATGTCCGGCGGCAGGGGCGCACCGGCCGCCTGCCACCCAGTCTCCCGGGTCCACGTCCACAGAACCTCGTGCCAGGCGGAGTCCTCTCGGCCCAGATACCAGCCGAGTCCGCCACAGACGTCGACCCCGCAGGACAGTGAGTCGGGGCCGGACAGCAGCCTGTCCGCGTCGGCGGGCAACGGGGCCTTCCGCGCCGTCCACACTCCGTTCAGCAGTGTCCAGAAGACCTGCGCGGTGGCCTCCCCGGAGGCGGCGTGGACGGTGACGCCCCCGACGCAGTCGCCCTGGCCGTCGCACTCCACGGAAGCGGTGTTGAACGGGCCGGTCTCACGTTCCACCCCTGCCGGATAGGGGGCGTCCCTCGTCTCCCAGACGCCGTTGCGCAGGTGCAGCAACGCATAGCGGTGGTGTCCGCCCGTATCCGGATACAGCGCGTGGCCCGCGCACACCGGGCCACCGCACGACACCGTCGGCACGGCGCCCGAGGGGCCGCCGCGTCCCGTGGGGAGGGGCGCCCGTGTCGAGGACCAGGTTCCGGCCACGGAGGGGGAGTTCACCAGGAGATCTGTTCCTGCCTTGGACGACGTCCCCGACGCGTCCACGAACCGGACGCCGAGTTCGGTGTATCCGCTGTTCCTGGGTACGCCGCTGATGGTCGCGCCGCGCAGGGTCAGCCCCGCGGGCAGCGAACCGGAAGTCAGCGACCAGGTTCCGGGTCGGTTGTCGGCGGTGGTGAGGCGGGCGGTGTACGCGCGGCCGGCGACGGCGTCGGGCAGATGCCGCGAGGTGATCACCGGGTACGTCTTGGACGTGGGGACACCCTTGGTCCGCGCCAGCAGCCTGCCCTCGTTCGCCCAGCCCGTCGGATTGGGGTGGTACCAGGTCATGTATGTCGCCAGGGAGGCGTCGATCACGGGCTGGACCATCCACCGCTTGGTGTTGGTCTTCTGCGCGTAAAGCCCGTGGTAGGGCGGTCCGTTGAACAGCGCCTGCGTGCTGACGAACCGGAAGTTTCCGCCCCCGGTCGCCGGGTTGAGACTCTTCACGACGGCCGCCTGCAGGGCGTCGGCCTGGACTCCCATCGTGCGCAGCCGCTTCCCGACCTTGACCGGCGGCGCGTCACCGGACTTCAGGGTGTACGTGCTGTCGCCCTCAAGGAGGGGGTACCCCAACAGCACGATGGAGGCGCCCGAGTTGGCCTTCGCCCGAATGTCCTTCAGAACCGTGGTGATCCGGCGCTGGAGCGTTCCGTTCTTGAGCATGCCCTCGGCCCGGCTGAGATTGGGGCCGCAGTGCTTGGCCGTCCGCGTCCTCGCGACCAGGCAGTGCTTGACGATGTCGCTGAAGTACGCGTCATTGCCACCGATGGTCAGGAGGATCAGATCGTAGGTGTGGTCGACCGCGGAGAGCTCCGGCGGTCGGCCGGCCCTGGAGTTGCGGAAGTCCGCGGTGACGGCGCCGCTGCAGGCCACATTGGTGACGGAAGCGGGTTGATCGTACGGGCTGGCCCCGATGGTCGAGGCGAACACTTCCGCGTAGTTCGCGTGAGAGCGGTAGCAGCCGGCGGCACCGTAGTAGCCGCCCGCGCCGTTGCCCGCCGAGTAGGAGTCCCCCATCACGAGAATCCGCATCGTGGGCCGGGGCGCGCCCGCGAGAGCCTGTCGGCTGTCGGCCATCGACGGCGTCCCGCCGCCCGGGGGCCTGGGTGCCGGGACGACGGGCGCCGCGCCCGCCGCGTCCGCCGCGGCCGTCCACGTGCCGGGCAGCGTGCCCGACAGAAGGGCCAAAACCGCGCACAGCACGACGCTCAGGCGTCGAACCACGGACTGAGTCGACACATGGCCCCCTGATCCCCCCGGACACCCGAAACCGCGCAAGCGACTCAAAGGGCGTCGCACCCAGAGGCGAACCGTAACGCAGTGTGAGGCGGCTGGTGCGCACTTCGGCGCGATCCGAACCCCCGGACCGGCCAACACCGTTGACCCACTGAGGTCACGCATCGCGACCCGTCCGGCGGCGAGTGGAGTTCGCGCAGGTCGAGTACTACGCGCTCGGCCAGTTCGACGATCGCGTTCGGCCCGGCCGTCGACAGGAGCGGTTGATCGCTGGTGACATCGGGCGGGACCAGAGGCAGGAGACCGCACGGACCCCTCGTGCGGCCCGCTACCGCGCACATCACGCACGACGGGTCGGGTACATGCACGAGCCGCACGTGCGGGGAGGTGCGCCGGCCGCGCAGCGGCATGGCTCGCCCGCACCCGAGCCCCGCTTCGGGGACACACCCGACCTTCCAGGACAGGGCGAGGATCGGTCTCGTTCCCGGTGACGCGGGCGCGTGCGCGTGCGCGGTCCCGCTGTACGTCAGCGGAAAGAGAATCGCGCCCTATGAGGTCACTGGCCCGGCCTCGCTACGGCCTCTCCCGCGTGAGTTCGCACCTCCCGTCGACGCAGGACCGGCTCAGCCGCCCGGCCGAGACGGTCTCGACGAGGCCGATCGCCCAGCACATGGGGCAGCCGCGCAGCGCGATCAGGCCGATCGGGGCGAGCAGCAGGCTCGCCGGGCCGACGACCGGCAGCAGGGCCAGGGACCCGGCCAGCGCGCCGAACCCGGCTGCGCCGCGGGCCAGATGGCGTGGAACGGTGGCGCTGGCGAAGCCGCCGCGTGCCGGGGTGTCGCGGGCACCGGCTGCGCGGGGTGTGGGAGCGGGCTTCGTTGTGGTCGAGTCAGGCGTCATCGTTCCTTCCCCTCGTTCCCCTCGTTCCGGTCGTTCCGGTCGTTCCGGTCGGTTCGGTCGGTTCGGTCGGTTCGGTCGGTTCGGTCGGTTCGTCGTGGAGCGCCTCGCGTACGGTCGAACGAGCCCGGTGCAGACGGGACTTCATCGCCGCCGTGCTGAGCCCGAGCCGGTCGGCGACCGTGCGGCCGGGCAGGCCCTGGATGTCCCGCATGACCAGCACCTGGCGCTGGTCGGCGGGCAGGGCGGCGACGGCGGCCGCGACGCGTTCGGCTTCCAGCCGCAGCAGGACGTCCTCCTCGGCCGAGCGCGTGGCGCCACCGATCGCGTCCAGGCGCCCCGACGTGTCGAATCGGTCGGACTCGGCGGCCGGTTCGCGGTGGAGCAGCGAGCGGGTGCGGCGCAGGCACTCGTTGCGGACGATCCGGAACATCCACGACGCCAGCGCCCCGGAGGCGCGCAGCATCCCGATCTTGCGGTAGAGGATGATCAGCGCTTCCTGGGCTGCGTCCTCGGCGTCCTGGGGTGTGGCGCACAGCGTGTGCGCGAAGCGGCGCACGTGCGGGTAGGAGTCGTACACCAACGCGGTGAGCGCCTCGACGTCGCCGTGTTGCGCCGCGGCGATCAGGGGCGCGCCGGGCCAGGTGCGGTCAGCCACGCTGACGCCTCCGGCGGCGCCGCAGCGTGACGGTGCACGCGCACAGCAGCAGCGCGGCGGCCGCGGCGATGATGACGGCGGTCATGTGGTCCTCCTGGTGGGCTACGGGGCGGACTCGGTCGTCCGCACACCTATGAGAGGCGCGGCGGGCCCGAAAGGATTCACCCCTGTTTCCCGGTCCCTCGCGAAGGAGGTCGGCTCGACCTCGCCGGCCCGGGTGTGCCGCGCGGCCCCACTCGGGGTTCGGCCGCCGAACGGGCTCAGGCGGCCGGCCGGCGTAGGGCTGTGGTGCCCTCCCGCCAGGCGGTGAGCAGCCTGGCGGCCAGGCGGTCCTCCAGGCAGGTGGTGGCGCGGATGCCGAACACGACGTCGGCGTCCAGGTGCGGCTCGCTCTCCAGGAGCCCGCCGACGACGTCGTTGCGTACGACCTGTTCGTGCACGGCGTCCGCCTCGACGTGCTCGGTGTAGAACCGTACGGCCGCCGGGCCCGCGTCGGTACGGCGCATCGCGTCGGCCAGTCGGCGGGAGGCCGGGGAGGAGGTCACCTCGACGGCGGCGAAGTGCCCGACGAGAGCGGCCCGCAGCGCCCGGTGCAGACCGAGCAGGGACATCAGGTTGACGGTGGCGAGCGCCTCGGCCGGGGCGGCGTCGACATAGCGGCCGTACGCCGTGTCGAGCCCGAGGTCCGCCATGGCGTCCGCGAACAGTTGCGCGTGGATCTCGTCGGCGCGGCCGGCGCCGAACTCGTCGTACTCGACGGCGACCATGGCCGCCTTCGCCCGCCCGTGCAGCCGGGGAATGACCCAGGCGTGCGGGTCGGCCTCCTTGAGGTGGTAGAGCGAGCGCAGCGCGGTGTACTCCCGCAGGTGCCGGAGGGTGCCTTCGTCCCGGAGGAAGTGGGAGACGCTGCCCTCGGTGCCGGTGACCGGCTCCCACTGGAGTTCGTCGAGCGCCCGCCCGGCGGTGTCGGCGTCGCCGTCCACCGGTGCGTCGGTGCGCAGCGCGCTCAGGAAGCGGTGCTCCAGCGCGCCGCGGACGGCCAGGAGCCGGCTGTCCCACTCCAGGTCGTCGCTGACGCCTTCGAAGCCCTGATAGTGCAGCTCGTAGAGGACGTAGAGGGCGAGCTGCAGATCGTCGCCGTACGGGGAGCAGTGCTCCGGGGACGGTGTGCTGCCGGGATCCGCGCCCCGCAGTGCGGCCGTGACGGCGGCCGAGAGCGGGCCGCGCGGCTCGGGCAACGGTGGGGGAACGCGCGGCGTCATGAGGCATCGCCCTCGCCGGGACGCGGGCCGCGGCGGCGGTGGCTGGTGTCGCACCAGGGGAAGATCCGGCTGCGGCGGCAGGTGCAGACGGCGACCATGAAACGCGTCGACACCGTCACCTCGCCGTTCTCGCCCACCACTTCGACCGGCCCCTCGACGAGGAGGGGGCCGTCGCGCTGGACGCGGACACGGCGGGGGCGGTCAGGGGTGTTCGGCACGGATCACCACCAGTTCCTCGGTCGTCCCGTCGGTCGTCAGGCCGTGTTCGCGCAGCCAGTCGAGTCGTGAGCGCAGCACCTGCCCGAAGGGCAGCCGGGCCCGGTCGACGATCCGGGCGTGCAGTCCGGCCCCGGCCAGGCGGGTCAGGGTGGCGCCGATGCCGCACAGGTGCGAGTGCACGAGCAGCAGCGTGCCCGTCGGTCGCAGCACCCTCGGCGCGGTGTCGCAGATGCGGTCGATCAGCAGACGGCCGTCCGTGCCGGCGTCCCAGGCCCTGGCCGGGCCGCGGGGCGGCACGGTGCCCGGCGCGGGCACGTACGGGGGGTTGGCGATCACCAGGTCGAAGCGGCGGCCGGGGACGGCCGTCGCCAGGTCTCCGTGGCGCACTCGCACGTTCTGCCGGTTCAGCAGGGCGTTGATCCAGGTGACGGTGACAGCCCGCCAGGAGATGTCGACCGCGGTGACGCGGCCGCCGAGCCGGGCAGCCTCCAACGCGAGCACGCCGCTGCCGGTGCCCAGCTCCAGTACGTCGGTCTCCTCCGTGATCCGCTCCCGGCACATCGCCCGTCCCAGGAGGCGGGTGTCGGTCTGCGGGGCGTAGACGCCCCGGGGAACCCAGCAGCGCAGCGGTGGGGCGGTGGCGAGGGGGGCGGCAGTCACGGTGTCCCCTTGTCGGTCGGGGGGTGGATGTCGGTGATGCGCCGACCGGGTTACCGCACACCTCGGCCGGGAAACCCCTGGCGCCCCACAGCTCACACTTCTCAGCGGCCGTACGCGGTCGTGCGGCGGCGGGACGACCTCGTGCGGCAGGGTCGCCCTGGTCGGGCCTGGTCGGGCGCGTCAGCGGTGCAGCCGCCTGCGCCCGTCCTGGTCAGGCGCGTGCGTGGCGCAGCCGCTTGCGCAGCGCGGGCTTGGAGGCGCGCTCCCACACCGTCGGCAGTTCCCCTTCCCTCTTCTCCGCGACGGCTTCCTCCCTGCCGTACAGCAGGCCCCAGGTGAAGCCGGTCTCGTGCGCCGTCCGGGCCGCCGTGGCGAGGTCCCTGAGCGTGCCGCGGGCGACCACGCTGTCCTGGTGGTCGCCGAGGAGCTGCTGCACCGCCTTGGCGCGCTTGCCCAGGCGCTTGGCCGGTTCGCCCACGGCCGCACGGGCCACCTCCGAGGCGTAGCGCACCTTCTTCGCCGACTTGCGGGCCTCGTGAAGGGCCACGTCGCGCCGTGCGCCCGGCGGAAGGGACAGGGCGACGCCCATGCCCTCGGCCAGGCGGTCGAACTCCTTGAGGACTCCCTTGACCATGACCTTGTCCGCCTCCCCGGCGGCCTTGGCACGCAGGGGCGGCTGCTCCACGAGCGTGGCGAGGGAGTCGAGCAGGGCCAGGTAGCGGCGCGAGTGCAGGGCGTCGAGAGTGCGCTGGTGGTTCTCGGCGTGGCGGGCGACCTCCCATACGCGCAGCCGTGCGGTCACCGGGCCGAGAAGCAGTTCCCTCGGCAGGGTCTCGATGCCGTGCGTGAGGCGCTCCATCAGCACTTCCTGATCACGCTCGGGGGCCAGTTCCCCGGCCAGCCACTTCAGCTCCCCGCGGACCGGGTCGGTGACCTCGCGGTCCAGGACGGACCGGTAGGAGCGCAGGCAGCTGCGCAGGCGGCGGCATGCGACGCGCATCCTGTGGACGGCGTCGGGCCGGTCCCGCCTCGCGGCCGGGTCGTAGGCGGTAAGACTCTCGATCTGTGCGCGCAGGTAGGCGAGCACCTGCTCACCGGCCGGGCCCGCGGACCGATCCGGCTCACCGGCCGGACCCGCGGACCGGTCCGGCTCACCGCTCGGGGCGGCCCCCGTCTCCTCGACCGCCCGCGCGAGCTTCGACGGCGCCTGCGCCCGAGCGAGGCCCCTCTCGCGCAGGGCCTCGTCCACGGCGTCCAGAACCGCCCTGTCGGCCTCCTCCTCCCCGGCCGTCTCCACCTCCAGTTCACGCCACGCCGTATGCCCGCCCTCCGCCCGCAGGGACTCCGCGTCAACGGCATCGACGCTCACTTCCGCGCGCGGAGCGCCCTCGGGGCCTTCGGCGTCCATGAGAGGCCAGACCTCACGGTGTGTGTGCATCCGGACCACAGGAGTCAGCTCCGCTCCCCGCGTGCGGGACAGGGTGAGGTCCAGCAGCGCGCCCGGGATGTCCTCGGTCGGCGCGGACCGGACCTCCTCCCGGCTGTCGCCCGGCAACGGCAGCTTCAGGTGCCATCCGGCGTCGGAGCCGCCGCTCCTGCGCCGCAGGGTCACCGAGGAGCCGAGCAGACGGAGATCCTCGGTGTCGTAGTAGACCGCGTCCAGTTCCTCGGAGTGCGAGTCGGCGACCCGCGTGACCCCGTCCAGCCGCTCCAGCTCGGGCAGCCAGGAGATGTCCTCGGAGGAAGGAACCTCGTACTTTCGCTCTGTCTCACGCATCGACCCGACCATGGGTCCCGGGTGCGCACTCCCCCGCCGTTCCAAACCCCGTCCCGTGCAGATGGTGGTGGCGATACGGACGGCCGCGGCGGTGCGGAGGCTGTCCGACCGCCGGCCGCGCCGCTAGCCTGACCCCGTGGACAACGATGAACACCTGCTGCACGCCTCGTCGTTCGGCTCGGCGGCGGTCGCGTACGCCGAGCACCGGCCGGACTACGCCGAGGCCGCGGTGCGCTGGGCGCTCGAACCCGCGCCGGGTCCGCGTGTGCTCGACCTCGGTGCCGGAACCGGCAAGCTGACCGCCACACTGGTCACGCTGGGTGCCGAGGTCATCGCGGTCGAGCCCGACGCGGCGATGCTGACCGAGCTGCGCCGCGCGCTGCCGGGCGTCCGTGCGCTGCCGGGCAGTGCGGAGGCGATCCCGCTGCCGGACGGGTCCGTCGATGCCGTGCTGGCCGGCAACGCCATGCACTGGTTCGACATGGCCGTCGCGGGACCCGAGATCGCCCGGGTCCTCGCGCCCGGCGGCGTCCTGGCCGGTCTGTGGAACCTCATGGACGACCGGGTCGAGTGGGTCGCCGGGCTCGCGCGGGTCAGCGGGAGCGCGGCCGTCGGCCCCCGGGACACACCCGACAGCTGGCGCGCCGAGACGGCAGGCGCGCACCTTCCGAGGACCGGCGCGGCCCCCCGGTTCGGCTCGCCGGAGCAGGTCGAGTTCCCGCACGGGCAGCGCCGCACCGCCGACTCGCTCGTCGCGACCCTCGCGACGCGCGCGGGGGTGCTGGTCATGCCGGAGCGGGAGCAGGAGGCCACGCTGGACCGGATCCGCGCGTTCCTCGCGGGCGGACCGGAGACCGCCCGCGGTGACTTCACGCTCCCGATGCTGACCGGCGTGCTGCGCGTTCGGCGACTGTGACGCGTACGTCACGGAGAGTGTGACGCGGGGCTCACGGCCCACCAGGGCGCGGGCCGCGTGCGGGACGGGGAGACGAAGCCGACGGTGGCCGCGGCGGTCGCGGCGGTCATGCTGAGCGGCACGCTCGGGACGAGGAGAGCAGGGCGCCCGCGTCCCAGGTTCAGGCCGTGAAGCCTCGGGATGTCCTCGTCGAGGGAGACGAGGTCGAGCCCGGTGCGCGGCGCGACCGCGACGGCCGGGCCCGCGGCGAGGACGGCCTCATCCCGGCCGGGTCCTGGGCGTGTTGCGGCTCGCCGCACCCATTGACCGTGTCAGTAGGGCCGGTTGACAGCCCCCGGCACCCAGGCCATCCCGGCAGAGCGCTCAGTGGCCCTGCTCGGCCAGGCGTTCCAGGGCCGCGAGGCTCTCCTCGATGCGCACGGCCAGCCGGTGCCGCCGCCCGAGCTCCAGGCACGCCTCCCAACTCGCCCTCGCCTCAGCCCATTCGCCGAAGCGCTCCCGGGCCTTCGCCACGGACAGCAGACAGTCCGCGGTGCCGGAGTGGTCGTTCATGCGCTGCCGGATCGCCAGCGCCTCCGACAAGGCGTCGAACGCCTCCTCGCGGCGGCCGAGGACGGCGAGACAGTCGCCGAGCTTGGTCAGGGTGGTGGCGAGGAACACGCCATGGCCCGCCTTCCTCAGCAGTTCGGCCACATGGCGATGGTCGTCGACCGCCTGGCCGTACTCGCCGCGCATCTCCCGGGCGTCCGCGATGCGGCTCAGCGACAGGGCCTCGGCCCGCGCGTCCGGTGCCTCACGGAACAGCTCCGTGTACAGCTCCCGGGACCGCAGGGCGAGCAGAAGGCTCTGCTCGGCGTCCCCGGACTGGCCGTGCAGCGCCGACAGGTTGCCGAGGATGGACGCCTGCGCGCGGAGGTCACCGCGCTCGGTGAACAGCTCCAACGCGATGCGCAGGTGTTGCAGGCAGGCCTCGTTGCGGTACGCCATGCCGTGCGCGACCGCGATCCGCCGATGCAGCCATGCCTGCCCGAGCGCGTCGTCGTGGGCGCGGGCGATCTCCATCGCCCTGCTCAGGCAGGCGTCCCACTCCCCCGTCCACCAGTGCGTACTGGCGTATCCGAACAGGCCCACGGCGAGCCGCCAGGCGATGTCGGAGCGGCCCAGTTCACCGGCTCGCTCCAGAGCTTCCTGGATGGCCGGCAGTTCCCTGGCCGACCAGCGGATCGCCTCGTCGTCGTCCGCGAAGACGGGCCCGTCCCCCGTGGGAACGTCGGTGAGCGGCGGCGGCGACTGAGTCTCCCCGGTGGCTGTCCGGCATGCCTCGGCGAGGGCCACCGCGTACCAGGTCAGCACCCGGGTGGCGGCCTTCTCCCGTTCCGCCGCGGGCTCCTCCGCGGCGACCAGACGTTCCGCGTACTCGCCGAGCAGATCGTGCAGCGCGTAGTGGTCGGGGGCGGGGCTGTGGGCGAGATGAGCGTCGGTCAGCAGGTCGAGGAGCGAGGCGGCCTTCTCCACGGACACGTCGAACAGGGCGGCGGCCGACCGCGGTGTCACCGGATGGGCCGCCCAGATCCCGAGCAGACGGAACGCTCGCGCCGCCTCGCGCTCCAGGGGCTCGGAGCTGTCGCGCATGGCCAGGTAGCTCACGGCGAAGGTCCGCTCGACGTCCACCGAGCCCATGGAGAGTGTCTCCAACCGGCCCTGATGCGGGGTCAGCCGACCGGCGAGCAGGGCGAGGGGCCAGGTGGGGCGGGAGGTCAGCCGTGCGCCCACGACGGTCAGGGCCAGCGGCAGTCCGCCGCAGGCGGCCAAGATGTCGGCCATGGCGTCCGGTTCGGCCAGGAGACGCTTCTCCCCGCACAAGGCGGACAGAAGTTCCCACTGGGAATCCGACGGCAGCGGGGTCAGCGGGACCGTGGCGGCGTTCGCCAGGTCGGGCAGCAGCTGGCGGCTGGTGACCAGAGCGACGCTGCGCCCCCGGGTCGGCAGGAGGGGCGCCACGTGGCCCGCGTCGCGCGCGTTGTCGAGGAGCAGCAGCACCCGGCGTTCGGCCAGTGCCTGCTGGAGGTGCAGAGCGCGGTCGTCGAGATCGTCCGGCAGCGAGCCGTGGCGGATTCCCAGGTCGGACAGGAAGCGGGGGATCAGCTCCCCGGGCGACCTCGGCCGGGCGGTGCAGTAGCCCCGCAGGTCGGCGTAGAGGATGCCGTCCGGGAAGGCGTCCCGCATCCGGTGCGCGACATGGACGGCCAGTGCGGACTTGCCCACGCCCGCCATTCCGGAGACGACGACCGCTCTGGCCTGCCGCTCGCCCTCGGCCTGTGTGCCGTCGCCGCCGGTGAGCAGTGCCGTCACCCGCTGCCCTTCGTCGACCCGTCCGACGAACGCCTGTGTGTCGCAGGGAACCTGGAAGGGCGGTGGCAGCTGGGACGGCCGTGCGGCGGGCCCGCGTTCGTCCCCGGCGAGCAGTGCCTCGTAGGCCTGCTGGGCGTCGGCGCCGGGTTCCACGCCGAGTTCGTCGGACAGACCGCGGCGCAGCCGGTGGAACAGCGCGATCGCGTCGGCCCTGCGGCCGGACCGGTCCAGGGCCGTCATGAGCAGCACATGGAACGCCTCTTGCAGCGGGTGCTCCGAGACCAGTGCCGTCAAGGGGCCGATAAGCTTCTCGTGCCGCCCGCGCCGCAGTTCGGCGTCGAAGCTCAACTCCATTATCTGCAGGCGTTCTTCGACGAGCTGGTGCACGCGGAGCGCGGGCTCGTCCAGCTCCGACAGCGGCGACACGTCGGCGAGGGGCGTGCCCCGCCACAGCGACTGTGCGATCTCGCCGTCGCGGACCACCGCGTCCCATTCCTGTCGGCGGTGTGCGCGCCGCGCCTCCCGGACCCGGGTCTCGAAGGCGTCGACGTCCAGTTCCCCTTCGTGGACGACCAGTTGGTAGCCCGAGGGGACGGTGAGCAGTCGTCTGACGCCCTCGTCGCCGACGGCCGCGAGGACCCTGCGCAGCCGCGTCAGGTGGTTGGCGAGGGCGGCGTCGGCGCTCGCGGGTATGTCGTCGCCCCACAGCGCCGACTTCAAGGCGTCTCGCGAGACGGCTCGGTTGGCTCGCAGCAGCAACGCGGCCAGGAGCGCCCTGACCTTGGGACTGGATACCGGCAGCGGCCCGTCCTCATCCTGCAGAAGAAGTGGACCGAGCAGGCCGAACTTCACCACCGTGCCTCCCCCGAATCACAGTGGACGGGGCCCGTGATGGTCCCGCCGCGGCCCATCGTACGTTCCGCCACCGACAGGCGATCACGGCGGTGACCTGGAGGACCTTCTCCGTGGCGCGTACTTTCGCACCGGTCGTGGTTCGGGTGGGCGGCCGCCCTGCGGCCCGGGGCGCGCGCACGCGCCCGGGGTCACCGGTGGTGCCGGTGGCCCCGGGCTTCAGGGTGTCAGGGCCTGACCAGGACGCACCATCTTCACGGCCGCCGCGGAGATCCGCCTTCCCGGCCAGTTGCGGATGCAGCACCGTCACGGCCGCCCGGCCACCGCGGACCGACCGAGGTGCGTCCGGCCCATCCCGCCCACGCCCAGCCGGGCGACGATCCGGTACGGACCCACTGTCCGCGGGGCTCCCTCGCTCGGTGCCTCGACTCGAACGCCGACGCGTCCCCGGTCCACCCGTCCAGGGCCGCTGCTGCACGGGAGGCATGCCCCGGTACCGCTCCGGTTCCCCGTCCGCGGTCACCCGAAAGGGTGCGACGAGCGGTTGGACGCCGACGGCCCGGCACGCGCGTCGGCGCATGAGGGGGTGTATCCAGAACGTATGGTGCCCACACGTCCCAGCCGTCGCCTCCCGTCACTGGAGCCGCGTCGTGCGCTGCTGGCCGTGCCGATCGTGATCATCGTGCTGGTCACGCTGGTCGACATCCTCGCGCCGCCCAGGGTTCACCTGGGGCCGTTCCTCGTCGCGGCACCCGCTGTCACCGCCTCGTTCGCCGGGCCCCGGACGACCGCGTTCGTCGGCGCGCTCGCCGTGCTGGCCCAGGTCGCCGTGGCGTCGGTGCGGACCAGTGCCGTCGATCTGAACCACAGCTTCCAGCTCATCACCCTCATCCTGATGTCGGCGTTCGTGACGTCCTTCGCGGCCCGCCGGGAACGTCATGAGAGGGAAGTGACCCAGTTGCGTACGGTGGCCACGGCCGCCCAGGAAGTGGTGCTCAAACCGCTCCCCCACCGGATCGGCCCCTTGCGCATCGCCTCGGTCTACCTGGCCGCCGAGTCCGAGGCGCAGATCGGCGGCGACCTGTACGCCGCGGCCCGGACGGAGCAAGGAACGCGGTTCATCGTCGGTGACGTCAGGGGCAAGGGCCTGTCGGCCGTCGGAGACGCCGCCCTGCTCCTCGGTGCGTTCCGGGGCGCGGCGCACCGGCAGCCCGACCTGCCGATGCTGGTCGGCTTCCTCGAAGGCACGGTGGCCTCCGATCTCGACGACCCCACGGCAGCGGACGCCGCGACCGCGGACCGCGGCGAAACGTTCATCACCGCCGCCGTCCTGGACATCCCGGACGACGAGCCGGCACTTCATCTGATCAGCTGCGGGCACCCGCCGCCGCTGCTGCTGCGTCGCGGCCGCGTCAGCTTGCTGGAGATGCGCCATCCGGCACCGCCGCTGGGTCTCACGGGCTTCGCCGACACCGACCACCGCGCGGCGACCTTCGCCTTCGGGCACGGTGACATCGCCCTGCTCTACACGGACGGCGTGATCGAGGCGCGCAACGGGGACGGCGCGTTCTACCCGCTGGAGGAACGGGCAGCCGGCATGGCCGACAAGGGGCCCGACGCGCTGCTGGCCCGACTACGCGAGGACCTCCTCGACCATGTCGGCGGTCACCTGGGCGACGACGCCGCGATGGTGGCGATCGAGCGCGCCGATCCCTGTCCCGAAGACGTGTGACCCCGGGTCACCGGGCGCAAGGGCGGCCGACGGCCGGGCGGCCGCCCTACCGTCGAGCATGCCGCGCAGCGGGGCCTCTTGACTCTCGCGCCCGATACCGGACAGCTGGTGCAGGGCCACCTCGAACTCGAACCGGCCGCGCCGGAAGGAGGTGGCGCAGCCGCCGGGGATGGTGTGCCGCTCGACCAGCAGGGTGCGCACTCCGGCGCGCTGGAGGGTGGCGGCGGCGGTGAGGCCGGCGTTGCCCGCCCCGACCACGACGGCGTCGACGTCGGTCATGCCTCAGCCGCCTCTCCGGCCGCGCGGGTGATCCGGTCGAACTGGGCGCCCATGGCCGCGGCGAGCGCCTGCGCAGCGGAGAGGGGACGGACCATGACGGTGAAGTCGTCGATCCTCCCCTCCTCGTCGAAGTGCAGGAAGTCGCAGCCCTGGATCTGCTTGCCGTCGACGGTGGCCGTGAAGACGAAGGCGTGGTCACGACCGTCCGGCTCGGCGATCTCGCGGACGTACGTGAAGTCCTCGAAGACGCGCAGCACACCGCGCAGGATCGCGGCGGTGATCGCCTTGCCGGGGTACGGCTTGAAGGCGACCGGGCTGGTGAAGACGACGTTCTCCGCGAGCAGCGCCTCCAGGGCGGCGGCGTCGCGGTTCTCGACGGCGGTGCGGAACGGGTGCATGGCGACAGACCTCGCACTCAATCGATTATTCAAAAAGTTGAGTAACGGATGTCCCGGAGGGTACGCCTCACGCCCGCACGCCGCCACCCTGTGGGCGCGGAGTGACGTAGGCGACTTGCTCATGCGGCGCGCCCGCCGTCACCTCGCTTCGGCGCATTCGTCGACGACGGCACAGAGCCGGCGGATCAGGCTCAGGACGTGAGGGCCCGGGTCCTCGGTGGACCTCATGTGCGGCGCGTCCTGGAGCCACTTGTGCCACAAGCCACCCGGGCGCAGGAAACGCGCCGCCCGGTCCCCCGGGAGGTTCAGCTCGACGAACATGAGGGCACCCATGACCACGCCTTGGTCGTAGCCGAGGTCGGGGCGGCGAAGGTAGCGGTCGAGGTAGGCGGCCAGGAGATCGGCGTCGCGCGATGTGCCGAAGCCGGCCAGTGCCACGCAGTAGGAGAGCCCGGCGCAGCAGACCTCGCTGGCGAGCAGGAGTTCTCCGAGGCGCTCACGGAACTCGGTCCGGCGCGAGACGGCCACGAGCCATGTGGCTGTCCTCCGCTCGCGCCAGCTGCCCTCAAGGAGGGTGTCGATCTCCTGCGCGGTGACGACCTGCGCGTCTTCGCCGAGCTTTCGCAGGAATCGGTGGTACTCAGGATCGCGCATGTTCAGCAAGGTGCCGCCGAGCTTCAGATAGCGCCGCTCGGGCGTGACATAGCGGCGGACCAGGGCCAGCAGTTCGGCGTCCTCGTGGGCGTGGCGTATCACGGTCCGATCCTGGCTGGTGGGTGGGTAACTGCGCCAGATCTAACGGGCGTTGTGCCGCTCGCCCGGCGGGAGGGGTGGAGGGGGCGATGAGCGGGACGGATATCGTCGTGGGCTCATACGGATGTTCGGTCTCGTCGCAAGGAGCCAAGTGATGGCAACGCTTCCGGAGATCACGGCCTTGCTGGGCGAAGCGCGGTTCAACTGGTCCGATCCAGAACCGTGGAACGGACTGGAACGGGAACTCGGCGTCGAATTCCCCGCGGACTTCCGTGAGATCGTGGACGCCTACGGCTCGATCGAGGTCAACAAGCAGCTGTATCTGATGCATCCCGCCGGTCATCTTCTGCATGACCTGGGAAGTTTCATCAGGAAGGATCTCGAACTCTGGCGCGACGAGGACATGGTCGAGTACCTGCCGAGTCCGGTGGGGGCGAACCCCGGTGAGTTGATACCGGTGGCGACGGCCACGACGGGGGAGGCGGTCTTCCTGCGCGTTCCTGACGAGTCCTCGTCGCCCTGGCGGGTCGTTGTTCAGGAGTTCGACAGTCCGGCCTGGACTCTGTACGAGATGACGTTCAGTGAGTGGTTCCTGGCCTATCTCAAGGGCAGGGATGTGACGTTGTGTTCCCGCAACTTCGCGCCCGACGGCCCGTTCTGCCAGTTCCTGCCCTGAGCGGGGACGGGGAGGACACTGTCAGGCAGGCTGCCACAGCTCGATCCGGTTGCCCTCGGGATCGGTGACCCAGCCGAATCGGCCGACGCCCTCCATGTCCTGCGTCTGCGCGGCCACGTCCGCTCCCTTGGCGCGCAACTGCGCGAGCATCGCGTCCAGATCGCGGACCCGGAAGTTGAGCATGGTCCGCTGGTCGCGGGATCCGAAGTAGTCCGTGTCGGACTCGAACGTCGCGAACACCGTCGCCCCGGCTTCCTGGCGCCACAGGCCGTTCTCGTCGACGTCCAGCCCCAGACAGTCGCGGTACCACTCGCTCAGGGCCGCCGGGCCGGCCGCTCGCAGGAAGTACCCACCGATTCCAAGCACACGTTCCATGCCGACATCCTGCCAGGACGGCGATCGGGAGGTCGGCACCACGCGCTTGCGGCCCGGAGGGAGCCGGCACGGGCCGCCGCTCGCGCGGGCTCCCTCCGGACTTCCTGCCCGCCGAGGGCGAGTACGACGACTGGCGGGTGTGCGTCCAGGATCCGGCGGCTGAGGACTCCGTCACGGACGAGGTGTATCTCGTGACGCTCTCGCTGTCGTCGCCCGACAACGGCTGCCCGGAACCGGACCGGGGCAGGGACGCCCATCTGCCCGACCGTGACGACGACGGCGACCCCGACTACCTCGACCCGTACCCCGGCGACCGGAACCGCAACAGGCTCTACCCGGACGGCCCGCCGAGCGGCTCGGGCGGCGGCTCGTCCGGTGACGACGACGGCGGCTGGAGTGTCTGCTGGCACACCCGCTGGTGCTGACCCCGGGCCCCGGGCCCCGGTCATACGACAGGGGCGAACACCCCGGCCCGGAGCTCGGTGCCCCGGTCACTGTTGCCCCGCGCCATGACCAGGCGACGCACAAAGCACACATTCCCACCATTGTGGCATTCGAGGGATCGTGGGCGAAGGGCGCAACCACGCACCCCCGGCCGCGCGACTAACGGGCAGACAGGCACACCAAGCAAGGGAGAACCGCCGTGAACGCAGCCAGCGACACGCTCGTCCCGACCGCGGACGTCTGGCCGATCTGCGACCCGTACCTCTACTCGCCCCCGGCCTGCTCGACCGAGGGCAACGCCGGCCTTCTCGCCGACCACGACGGCGGCAGCGACTTCCTGCTGCCGCCCCCGGACCCGGCCCAGCGCCTGAACATCCCGGTCAGCCCGGCGGACCAGCGTCGACTGGACCTGCACGCGGCGCTCACCGTGCGCGGCATCGCGCCACGGCCCGGCGACCAGGACGCCATCACAGCGATCAGTTCCCTCGGCGACGCGGTCACCGACTCCGTGCTCCGCTGGGTCACCAGTTCCTAGGGCCCCAACAGGCAGCGTCCGCCCCATCGCGACGCCCGGCAGGTGCGAACGTCGCCTGTCGGGGCGCTAGTGCCCCGACAGGCAACGTTCGCCCCGTCGCGACGCCCGGCACGCCCTCTCGCCGCACCGGGCACAGACCCAAGTACATCCAGTACGAGG
>NZ_JBEXPR010000059.1:0-19275 GCF_040612135.1 Streptomyces sp. NPDC006458
GGCACTGCGCGCGGCGGGGCTGACTCCGGTGCAGTGGCCGGGGTGGCAGTCGATCGAGCGGGCGGAGGCCGCGCTCGGCGCGTCCCTGGGCAGGAACGTGGTGAAGCTCCCCGACTGGCAGTCGCTGCTGAACGCGGCCGGGGCGGGGTAGGCGGCGCGGGGAGTCGCCCGACGGACCCGGCTCGGGGAGACAGGCGGGAATCCGTCGGACAGGCCCTGGACCGGGGGTCCTCCGACGGCAGCAGTTCCGGGCGCTCCGGCGGGCGGCCGTCGCTCCGAGGAGCGGCCGCTCCGCGCGCTCCAGAAAGCCCAGCTCCAGAAAGCTCAGCTCCAGAAAGCCCAGCTCCCTAAGGCTCAGCTCCCGAAGGCTCAGCTCCCGAAGGCTCAGCTCCCGGAAGCTCCGGAGCCCCCCGGGACCCCTGTGCCCACCGCCTGCCGAGCCGCGGCCGCGAGCAACGCGTCCAGCAGCCCGGGGAAACGATCATTCAGATCGTCACCGCGCAGCCCGTTCATCTTGGCCGTGCCGCGGTACACCTGCCTGATCACCCCGGCCTCCCGCAGCACCCGGAAGTGGTGCGTCGTCGTGGACTTGGCGACCGGTACGGCGAACTGCGAGCAGGTCAGCTCCGCACCGCCCGCGGCGGCGAGCTCACTGACGATCTGCAGCCGCATCGGGTCGGCGAGGGCATGCAGCACGCCCTCCAGCCGGATCTCCTCGCTGGCCGGGTGCGGCAGCTCACGGCTGCCGGCGGGTGCGGTGGGCGTCATGGAACCATTGTACGAAGGTCTTCGTAGTTTGACATCTCACGTACTACGACGAGTATCGTACGAGGCGCAAAACGGTCCTGTGATGAAGGGAGTCGCCGTGAGTGCGCTCTTCGAGCCCTACACCCTCCGCGATCTGACCATCCCCAACCGGGTGTGGATGTCGCCGATGTGCCAGTACTCCGCCGCCCCGGAGGGCCCCGACGCCGGAGCCCCGCACGACTGGCACTTCGCCCACTACGCCTCCCGGGCGGCCGGCGGCACCGGCCTGATCGTCGTGGAGGCGACGGCCGTGAGCCCGGAGGGCCGGATCTCGCCGTACGACCTGGGCCTGTGGAACGACACCCAGGTCGAGGCGTTCCGCCGGATCACCCGGTTCCTCACCGCGCAGGGCACGGTCCCCGGCGTCCAGCTCGGCCACGGGGGCCGCAAGGCCTCCACGGACCGGCCCTGGAAGGGCGGCAGGCCGGTCGGGGCCGAGGCGCACGGCTGGACGCCGGTGGCGCCGAGCGCGGTGCCGTTCGCCGAGGGGCATCCGCTGCCCGAGGAGCTGAGCGTCGAGGGGATCAAGGAGATCGTCGGCCGGTTCGCCGACGCGGCGCGGCGGGCGCTCGCGGCGGGCTTCGAGGTCGTCGAGATCCACGGCGCGCACGGCTATCTGATCCACGAGTTCCTGTCGCAGCGCTCCAACCGCCGCACCGACGCCTACGGCGGCTCGTTCGAGAACCGCACTCGGCTGGCCCTGGAGGTCGTCGACGCGGTGCGCGCGGTGTGGCCGCAGGGCAGGCCGGTGTTCTTCCGGGTCTCGGCGACCGACTGGCTGGAGGAGGGCGGCTGGAGCGCCGACGACACCGTCCGCCTCGCCCGCGCCCTTCAGGAGCACGGCGTCGACCTGCTCGACGTCTCCAGCGGCGGCAACGTCCCCGACGCCCGGATCCCGACCGGTCCCGGCTACCAGGTGCCCTTCGCCTCCCGCGTAAAGGCCGAGACCACGCTGCCGGTCGCCGCCGTGGGCCTGATCACCGACGCCGAGCAGGCCGAGAAGATCGTCGCCAACGGCGAGGCGGACGCCGTCCTGCTGGGCCGTGAGCTGCTGCGTGACCCCTACTGGGCCCGGCGTACGGCCCGTGAACTGGGCGGCGAGGTGCGAGTGCCGGACCAGTACCACCGGTCGGTGTGACCCGAGCCGACGAAATCGAGCACCTGACCCGGGGGCGTGCCGCGCATCGGCACGCCCCCCGGTGTCAACCGGCCGGACCTGCGGCCCCACGGCCCCGATGGCTCGGGCATCCTCGGCACGCGCGCGTGGAGCCACAGCGGCTCTACGCGCGCGTGTCCATCTGCCGGGCGAGTTCCCGCCGGTAGTCCGCGTAGGCGGCGCGCAGGTCCGCGCCCGGCCAGCCGGCGGGCAGCAGGGCGTCCGGCAGGACCGGGTCGGCCAGCAGATGGCGGACGATCGCGGCGTAGGCGGTGAGGCGGTCGGTCGGCCAGCCGGCCCGTTCGACGTGGGCCAGCAGGGCGTCCGCGGTGGCGGCCCAGCCCGCCAGGGGCCACAGCCGTGCGGCCAGCTCTCGCGGGGGCCGGGCCGGGCGGGCCGTGCCCAGTTCGGCCACCCGCTCCAGATCCCCGGGCAGTTCGCGCGAGAGATTGGCGGGGCGCAGCCAGACGCCCTCGCGGAGTTCGGCGAGCCTCAGGGCGGTCAACCGGGTGCGCAACTCGGCGCGTTCGGCGGGGCCGCGGCCCGTCGCGGTGACCACGACCATCTCCCAGTCGCCGTCCCACGCGCGCGTGTGCGGCCGGACCGCCTCGTCCTGACGCGTGCGCCGCTCCAGCAGCCGCTCCCCGATGCGGTAGCCCGCCTCGGTGCGGCGCAGATCCCCGGCGGCCGCCATCCGGCTGAGCGCGGCCCTGAGCGTCGATCCGCCGACCTCGAACGGCTCCACCGCGCGCGCGAGGTCCTTGGCGGCCATCTCCGGCGGGTCCGCCCCGAGCAGCAGGCTCAGGACGACAGACCGCGCGGACAGCGGACGCAGCTCAACGGTGCCGGGGCCTGCCGGGGCGGTCATCCGTGGGACCTCGTGTCGAGACTGCGCATGGCCTCGTACTGTACGGGCCGGATCTCGATGTTGCAGCATTGGTACGATCGCAGGAATAGTGCAACACTCGGCTCATGGTCTCGACACCCGTACACGAGCGGCACGAGCAGTACGCGACGCACGACGTCACCAACCAGGCCCCGCCCCTGGCCCCCTACGACGCCGCCGAGGACGCGGCCCTGCTGGAGGGCCTGCGCCGGGAGGGCGCCGGCTGGGCGGAGGCGGACATCCGCCGGCTCGGCCTGCTGGCGGGCGGGGCGCAGGCGCAGGAGTGGGGCGAGCTGGCCAACCGGCACGAGCCCGAGCTGCGCACCCACGACCGGTGGGGCCACCGCGTGGACGAGGTGGAGTTCCACCCGAGCTGGCACCACCTGATGCGGGTGGCGGTCGAGGAGGGTCTGGCCGCGTCGCCCTGGGCCGACGACCGGCCGGGCGCGCACGTCGCGCGGACCGCGGGCGGACTGGTGTGGAACCACAGCGAGGCCGGGCACGGCTGCCCGACCTCGATGACCTACGCGGCGGTCCCGGCCCTGCGTCGCGAGCCGGAGCTGGCCAAGATCTACGAACCCCTGCTGACCAGCCGGGAGTACGACCCCGGGCTGCGCGTGCCGACCGAGAAGCGCGGGCTGCTGGCCGGGATGGGGATGACCGAGAAGCAGGGCGGCTCGGACGTACGTACCAACACCACGGTCGCCACGCCCAGTTCGGAGCCCGGCGTCCACACCCTGCGGGGGCACAAGTGGTTCACGTCGGCGCCGATGTGTGACGTGTTCCTGGTGCTGGCGCAGGCGCCCGGCGGTCTGTCCTGCTTCCTCGTGCCGCGCGTGCTGCCCGACGGCACCCGCAACACCTTCCGTGTCCAGCGGCTCAAGGACAAGCTGGGCAACCGGTCCAACGCGTCCTCCGAGCCGGAGTTCGACGGCACCGTCGCCTGGCTGGTCGGACCCGAGGGCCAGGGCGTCAAGACGATCATCGAGATGGTCAACTGCACCCGTCTGGACTGCGTGACGGCGTCGGCGACGCTGATGCGCAGGACACTCGTCGAGGCGGGTCATCACGCCCGTCACCGCAGCGCTTTCGGGGCCCGTCTCGCCGAACAGCCGCTGATGCGCAACGTACTGGCCGATCTGGCCCTGGAGTCGGAGGCCGCCACGACGCTCACCCTGCGGCTCGCGGGGGCGGCCGACCGGGCGATTCGCGGGGACGAGGGAGAGCGCGCGTTCCGCCGCATCGCCACGGCTGTCGGCAAGTACTGGGTCACCAAACGGGGCCCCGCCTTCACCGCCGAGGCCCTGGAGTGCCTGGGCGGCAACGGCTACGTCGAGGACTCGGGCATGCCCCGCCACTACCGCGAGGCTCCCCTGCTGTCCATCTGGGAGGGCTCCGGGAACGTCAACGCCCTCGACGTCCTGCGGGCGCTGACGCGCGATCCGCGTACGGCGGACGCCCTGTTCTCCGAACTGGCCCTGGCCCAGGGGGCGGACGCCCGTCTCGACGCGGCGGTCGGACGCCTGAAGGAAGGGCTGGCGAGCGCGTCCGAGACCGGCGCCCGCAGGCTCGTGGAGTCCATGGCCCTCGCCCTCCAGGCGTCCCTGCTGGTCCGCTACGCCCCGCCCGCGGTCGCGGACGCCTTCTGCGCGACCCGGCTGGGCGGCGACTGGGGCCATGCCTTCGGCACCTTGCCCAACTCGGCGGACCTGGACGGGATTCTGGGTCGAGCGCTGGGGTTGTGAGGCCGGACCACTGATCCGGACCACGGACCCGGATCCAGGATCCGGACCACGGACCCGGACCACGCTTCCGGACCAGGTACTCGGACCACGGACCCGGACCACGGATCACGGCGACGCCGGGCCTCCGCCGCGGGCCCTGGGTCCTGTGGCGCCGGAGTCGTGAGGCCGGGGCAAGGGTCCGGTCCCCGCGGCTGCGGATGCCCCCCGCCGGGCCGAGCCACCGTAACCCCGCCCCTGGGCGAACCCCGCGCGGTCCCGGCGCCTCAGCCGTCCTGCGGTCCCGAACCCGTCCGGTGTCCCCACAGCGGGTCGAAGCGGATCCAGTCCGTCTCCCACTGGTTGAGCCGCTGGGACTCCAGGCGGCCGCGGACCGCGCGTCCGCAGGCGAAGGGGACCGCGGCGGCGCCGAGGCCGACGAGAGTGCCGACCAGGGCGGAGCGGAGGCGGGCCTCGGAGGCGCTGGCGGGCTCGCCGACGAGGCGGCCCCGCCGGTCCGTCCAGACCGTCACCGCCGTACCGGCGCGGGTGCCCGGCGCGACCCGGGCCTGACCGGACCGCTGGGAGCCGTCCGGCGCGTTCCAGCCGATCCCGGCCCACACCTGGGAGCCGCCCGCCGCGCCCGGCCCGCCGCGCCCGGCCCGGCGGGCACGCCGGGCGCCCGCCCGGTCAGCCGGGCGGTGACCGGCCGCCACTCCGCGCGCTCCCGCGCCAGCCCCCGCTCCACGGCGCCGGCGACCGTCAGACCCGCGAGCACCCCGCACAGCAGGGTGAGCGACCACACCACGAGCAGCACCCACGCCTCGACGGCGTCGGACCGCCGCCGCAGCGGACCGCGCCGCCAGCGCCACAGCCACACGTGTCGAACCCTCCGACCCCGCAGCCTCATCGAGGGCCGCCTCCTCACGAGCGCTCGAAGCATCCCCGTCGCCGTCCCATACGGGCGCCGGCCCGCCGATGCTCAGGGCGAGTCCTCCGACTCGACGGCGCCACGCGGCGGAACGGCCGTGCGGCCGACTTGCCGGAAGTCCGCCCCCGGCCGGACCGCCCGAAGTCCGCGGCCGGCCTGCCCTGGGCCCACGGCCGCCGTCCGTGTGCTCTCGGGGCCGCCTGGGCGCTCCCGGCGGCCTCGGTGGCCCCGCCGTCCGGCCACCTACACGCGCTGACCTGCGGCGACGCCCGTCCACAGGTGACTGTCAGTGGTGGGGTGCAGACTGGCCCGTGTCTGAGACGAAGACGTCGCGGAGGTGATCGGCATGACCGACGTACTACTCGCCGTGGGTACCCGAAAGGGCCTGTTCATCGGGCGTCGGCGCGGTGGCGCCTGGGAGTTCGACGAGAGTCCCTACTTCAACGCGCAGGCCGTGTACTCGGTCGCGATCGACACCAGGGGCGACACCACCCGTCTGCTCGCGGGCGGCGACAGCGCGCACTGGGGCCCGTCGGTGTTCCACTCCGACGACCTCGGCAGGACCTGGACCGAACCGGCCGCGCCCGCGGTCAAGTTCCCCCAGGACACGGGTGCTTCACTGGAACGGGTGTGGCAGTTGCACCCGGCGGCCGCCGAGCCGGACGTGGTGTACGCGGGCACGGAACCGGCCGCGCTGTATCGCTCGGAGGACCGCGGCGAGAGCTTCGCCCTGGTCCGCCCGCTGTGGGAGCACCCGACCCGCTCGCAGTGGGTACCCGGCGGTGGCGGCGAGGGCCTGCACACCGTCCTGACCGACCGGCGCGACCCGGGCGCGGTCACGGTCGCCGTCTCCGCGGCCGGGGTGTACCGCACCGACGACGGCGGCGCGAGCTGGGCGCCGTCCAACTCCGGTGTCTCCGCGGTGTTCCTGCCCGATCCCGACCCCGAGTTCGGGCAGTGCGTGCACAAGGTCGCGCGGGACGCGGTGAACCCGGACCGGCTGTATCTGCAGAACCACTGGGGCGTGTACCGCAGCGACGACGGGGGCGGGCGGTGGACCGACATCGGCAAGGGCCTGCCGTCCACCTTCGGCTTCGCGATGGCCACGCACCCGCACCGGGGCGACACCGCCTACGTGTTCCCGATCAGCGCCGACTCCGACCGGGTTCCGGCCGACCACCGCTGCCGGGTCTTCCGCACCCGGGACGCCGGCGAGTCCTGGGAGCCGCTGACGACCGGGCTGCCGCAGGAGGACCACTACGGCACCGTGCTGCGCGACGCGCTGTGCACCGACGACGCGGACCCGGCGGGCGTGTACTTCGGCAATCGCAACGGCGAGGTGTTCGCCTCGGCCGACGACGGCGACAGCTGGCGGCAGTTGGCCTCGCATCTGCCTGATGTGCTGTGTGTGCGGGCCGCGGTGGTACGGCAGTAGGGTGACGCCGTGGCACCACGACCGTTGCATGAGATCGTCGAACCGGGCTGGGCGAGCGCCCTGGAACCCGTGGCCGGAAAGATCGCCGGGATGGGCGACTTCCTCCGTGGGGAGATAGCCGCGGGGCGCACCTACCTCCCGGCCGGGCAGAACGTCCTGCGGGCCTTCCAGCAGCCCTTCGACGAGGTCCGCGTCCTCATCGTCGGGCAGGACCCGTACCCGACGCCGGGGCACGCGGTCGGGCTGTCGTTCTCGGTGGCCCCGGAGGTACGGCCGCTGCCCGGCAGTCTGATCAACATCTTCCGCGAGTTGGACTCCGACCTGGGGCTGCCCCAGCCGTCCAACGGCGATCTCACGCCGTGGACGCGCCAGGGCGTGCTGCTGCTCAACAGGGCCCTGACCACGGCGCCGCGCAGTCCGGGCGCGCACCGGGGCAAGGGCTGGGAGGAGGTCACCGAGCAGGCGATCCGCGCCCTCGCCGCGCGCGGGAAGCCGCTGGTGTCGATCCTCTGGGGCCGTGACGCCCGCAATCTCCGTCCGCTGCTGGGCAGTCTGCCCTCGGTGGAGTCCGCGCACCCGTCCCCGATGTCGGCCGACCGCGGCTTCTTCGGCTCCCGTCCGTTCAGCCGGGCCAACGACCTGCTGATCGGCCAGGGCGGGCAGCCCGTGGACTGGCGCCTGCCGTGACGCGGCCCGGGGGCACCGCGGTCGGGGGCTCCACGGGCTATCTCGCCGTCGACTCCGGAGGGTCCGGTCTCCGCGTCGTCGTGGGGACGGCGGACGGTGGCGTGTCGGCGCGAAGGGAGTCGGCCGTACCTGTGCGCACGGGCCCCCAGGGCATCGACGCGGCCCATCTGATGGGACAACTGCTGCCGCTGGTGCGGTCGTTGACGGACGAGACGGGTGTGACGGAGTTGCGCACGGCCGCCGTGGGCGCGGCCGGGCTGAGCACACTCGGCGACGGGCTGCGCGCCGAGCTGCCGGGCGCGCTGCGACGCGAGTTCGGCACCCGGACCGCCGCGCTCGCCGCCGATGCCGTGACCGCGTACACCGGTGCCCTCGGGTCGCGCGCGGGGGCCGTGGTCGCGGCGGGCACCGGCGTGATCGCGATCGGTACGGACCTCTCCCGCTGGCGGCGGGCGGACGGCTGGGGTCATCTGCTGGGCGACTGCGGCAGTGGCGCCTGGATCGGCCGCGCCGGGCTGGAGGCCGCGCTGCGCGCGCACGACGGCCGCGACGAGGGGTCCGCGCCGCTGCTGTCGCGGGCGGAGGAGATGTTCGGGCCGATGCCGGGGCTGCCCGGGAGGCTGTATCCGCGTCCGGACCGGCCGGCCGTGCTCGCCTCCTTCGCGCCGCAGGTGGCCGCGTGCGCGCGGGAGGACCAGGTCTCGGCGCGGATCCTGCGGGACGCGGCGCGGCACATCGCCGACTCCGCGGCGGCGGTCTGCCCGGCCGGGGACGAGGCGGTGCTCGCGCTGACCGGCGGCCTGTTCCGCATGGGCGCGCCGCTGCTGGACCCCTTGGCCGAGGAGCTCGCACGACGGTTGCCGCACGTCAGACGCGTGCCGGCCGAGGGCGATGCCCTTCTCGGCGCGGTGCGGATCGCGACGGCTCTCGCCGAGGACAAGCTCACTCTGCCGGGCGACGAGCGAATGCTGCTGGTCGTGGGCATGAACGCATGAACCCGTGAACAGGGACTGAATCGCGCACCAACCGTGCTCAATTCGTACGTAACTCATCACAACTCATCAGACAAAACCGGACGGATACCGTTCACCTGCCCCCTCCCCGAACAGGGGAGCCCAGGAAGCCAGTAACATGCGGCGCCATGAGTTCCCCCACTGGGCCCGCGTCCGGCCTGCCTGTACGAATGCCGCGCCCCCGCCAGCCCGGGCGGCACCGCCGACCCGAGCCCCTGGCGGCTCCCGAGGGCGCACCCGCGCTCATCCTTGCGGTTCCGGGCACGCCCAGCGCCGCCACCCGTGGCCTCTCCGAGGAGATCGTGAGCATCGCCCGCTCCGAGCTTCCCGGTCTCGACGCCCGAATCGGGTACGTCGACGGGGACGACGCGGCGTTCCCGTCGCTGAAGGTCGTGCTCGCGCACGCCGCCGACGAGCGCACCGCCCGCTACGAGCAGACGCTCGCCGCTGGTGTGGAGGTCAAGGAGCCCGAGGGTCCCGTCGCGGTGGTCGTCCCGCTGCTGGCCGGCCCGGACAGCGCGCTGCTGCGGCAGGTGCGCCAGGCCGTGATGGAAAGCCGGGTCGCCGCCGACCTGACCGACGTCCTGGGCCCGCACCCGCTGCTCGCGGAGGCCCTGCACGTGCGGCTGTCCGAGGCGGGTCTGGCCCGCGCCGACCGCGCCCGGCTGTTCACCGTGGCCACGGCCGCGGACGGCATCATCCTGGCCTCCGTCGGGGGCGAGGAGGCCGTGCAGGCGGCGGGGATCACCGGCATGCTGCTCGCCGCGCGTCTGGCCGTTCCCGTGATGGCGGCCGCGCTGGACCAGGAGGGCTCGATCTCGGCCGTCGCCGACCGGCTGCGTTCCTCGGGTTCGCAGCAGCTGGCGCTCGCGCCGTACCTGATCGGCCCGGAGATCGACGCCTCGCTGATCCAGGCCGCCGCCCAGGAGGCGGGCTGCGCCGCCGCCGAGGCGCTGGGCCCGTACCCGGCGATCGGCAAGCTGGCCCTGGCCCAGTACACGCAGGCTCTGGGCATCGCCTCGCCGGCGCAGCAGGGCTCGTCCCTGCGCTGACCGGCGGAGCAGCCGTTCCACGTCGTACGACAAGGGCCCGTCCCGGACCGATTAACCAACAGCGTCCGGACCGGGGCCGGGCCCCTTCGGCGTGTGCGGACGGCGCGGGTCAGCCGACGACGACGCAGGAGGCGGCGGGGACGCGGACCGAGCCGACGCGCCGCGGGAGGCCGGTTTCGGGGTCGAGGCGGAACCAGGTGACGTCGCCGGAGCGTTCGTTGGCGACGTAGAGGTAGCCGTCGGACTCGGTGAGCGCGCGCGGCCAGTGTCCGCCGCAGGGGACGGTCCCGACGAGGCGCAGGCCCTCGCCCTCCACGGCCAGCACGCACAGCACGTCCTCGCCCCGTACGGCCGTCCACACGAACCGGCCGTCGGGCGAGACCACGATCCCCGAGGGGTACGCGTCGCCGTCCGGCGCGTCCGGCAGGACGTGTGTCTCGGTCAGCGGCTTGAGGGTGCCGTCGGCGGCGTTCCAGCGGCAGGCCGTGACGGACGGGGAGAGCTCGTTGACGACGTAGGCGCGGTCGCCGTCGGGGTGGAAGGCCAGGTGGCGGGGGCCGGAGCCGGGGCGCAGGGCGACCTCGCGGTGCAGTTCCAGACGGCCGTCGCTCAGGGTGCACACCCGTACCGAGTCCGTGCCGAGGTCGACGCTGACGGCCCAGCGGCCGCTCGGGTCGGGCTGCACGTGATGGGCGTGCGGGCCCTGCTGGCGGGGCGTGTGGGGGCCGGATCCGGTGTGCCGGAGCACCGCGGAGATGGGGCCCTCCAGGGTGCCGTCGGGGCGCAGGGGGACGACGGAGACGCTGCCGGAGCCGTAGTCGGCGGTGAGCAGGTGGCCGCCGAAGACGCTGAGGTGGGTGGGCCCCGAGCCGACGGGGACGGGCCGGCCCACGGGCTCGGGGGCCTCGCCGGTCACCCGGTAGGCGGCGACCGCGCCGTCGGCGGTCTCGCTGACGGCGTAGAGCGTGCCGCCGTCGGGCGCGAGGGCGAGGTAGGACGGGTCGGGCACACCGTTCACGCCGCCGAGGACGGCCAGTGAGCCGTCCGCGGTGTCGACGGCCGCCATGATCACGCCGGGGCCGCCCGCCGCCGTGAACGACCCGATGAACGCCCTGCGCCTGCCGCCGTCTGCCACCGCTGTCCCCTTGTCGGTCGACTGCCCGTTCGGGGCGACGGTAGCACTTGCGGTCTAGACCAAGGGGGTTGGGAACGCCGGTCACGGCCGGATCGGTGCGTGCGGGGGTCCGGCTGAAGCGCGTCGCGGCGGGCGGGTTCCCGGCACGCCCTCGTGCGCGCCTGGCTCACGCCCCCACGAGCGGCGAGCCCGAGGGGGCCCGCAGCGGGGCGGCCAGTTCGGCCAGGGCGTGTTCGAGACTGTGCAGGTGGGCGAGGGCGGGCTCGGCGGCCTGGTGCAGGGGGGCGGCCGGGGAGCCGACGGGGCGGGGCTCGCGGCCCTTGCCCGCCGGGCTGGCGATCAGCGCCTCGACCGAGGCCTCGACACGGTGGCAGGCCCTGGCCAGGCGGGAGTCGTGCGAGGCCTCCGGGTCGGCGGCGACGGCGACCAGGCCGCGGATCTCGCGGGCGCAGTCGTCCAGCAGGGCCAGTACGCGCAGGGCGCGGCCCTTGCGGACGAGCATCGGGTTCAACGGGTGGACCAGGGGCGCGACGGCGAGCCGTACCCGCCCGAGCAACTGCTCCAGTTCGGCGACCCGGGGCGCCGGATCGGCGTCGGGCACCCCGGCCAGCCGGGCGGCGGCCTCGGCGGTGCAGGCGTGGACGCAGGTCAGGGCGCGCTGGATCCAGGCGTCGGTGACGGCGTGGGTGGTGACGGGCAGGACGAACAGCACGGCCAGCACGGCACCGAGCGCGCCCACTCCCGTCTCGGCCAGCCGCAGCGCGAGCAGGGCCGGGTCGAGCACGTCCAGCAGCCCGTACAGCAGCGAGGCCAGCAGCGTCACGCAGAGCATCATCCAGCTGTATGACACGGCGGCGGTGTAGAAGATCCCGAACACACACACGGCGACAAGCAAAGCGGTGATGACGGGCGCACCGCCCAACGGGATGGCGACAAGGAATCCGGCGGCGATGCCGGTGACGGTGCCGAGGAGTCGACGGAAGCCCCGTACGAGCGTCTCGCCGCGCGAGGCGGTGTTGACGAAGATCCACCAGACGGTGCCGACGGCCCAGTACCAGCGCTCCTCCGAGAGGAACTGTCCGATGATGAGGGCCGCCCCCGAGGCAACGGAGACCTGGACTGCCTGACGGGTGGTAGCCCGGGCGAGCCCCGTCCCGGGCAGAGCGGCGGGCACTGCCGGCGGCGGGACCCGACGCTCGATGGGCCACAACGCGAAGCGCACGCTCGCGGCCGCCCCCAAGGCGATACCGGTGGCCGCGTACAGCTCGGGGAGCTGGGCGGGGAGGGCATGCAGGAACTGGGTCACGAAGAACTGCATGAAAGCGAAGATGCCGAGCGCGTGTCCGCGCGGTCCCCAGCGGCGCGCGTACGCGCCCGCGAAGATCACGAAAAGCCAGGCCGCGTCGCGCAGGAGCGGCGCGTCGTGCAGGAGGGCTGCGAGGGCGAGCACGGGGAAGCCGACCGTCGGCAGCAGGGCAGTGGTAACGGCCTGACGGCGCACCGTGCGGTCACCCACCGTGAAGAGGGCGAGCAGCGCGGCAAGTCCGGCGGTGATGGACGCGACGAGGGACAGGCCGAGCAGTTCGGCCAAGGCGACCGCGAGGGCAACGCCCAGGACGGCACGGAGCGAGGTCCTGAGCCGGACGCGCCCCGGGTCCGGGGTCGTGAGGTACTTCTGCACGGCGGTCAATCCCGCCCCCTTGATCTGTTCCTCACCGCGCGCGACGCTCCCCTGGGGTGTTGGGGGCTCGGACACGACGAAGGCACCGCGGGCCGGTCCGGCCTCGTCGCCGGACGGCGCTGCGCGGCGCCGAAGGTGTGTGATGGCTACAAGGATAGACCGAAGGGGGTACAGCCGCTCAACGCACTGAACCTTTTCATCCTGTGTGGAGAGGGTGAAATGGCCTGATGGGGGGAGTGTGACAGGGCAGAGCCCCTGGTCGTTTGCGTGGTGATCTCACTCATCACACCGGCGACCGAAGGGCCCTAGTGCCGGGCTCGGCGGCGGTGCGAGTTCCAGACAGGAAAGAGCGTCTTTCGGTCATCATCGAACGACTCGAAGAATGGCTCGAAATCGCTGGCCGGGTGTCGCGCCGATTAACCGGAATTTAATACTCCGATGCTCCGGTGTTCACCGGAATCGGAAATCCGGGAGAAGGAAACGGGATGAATGCGCAGAGGCCCGTCAGACCCGCGTTTCGGCCAATGCCGTGAGGAAGCCCAGTTTGGCCGCGCGGGCCCCGGCCTGGCTGCGGGAACTGGCGCCCAGGGCCGTCATGATTTCGGCGACATGCCGCCCGTAGGTACGGACCGACACCTCGAGTTCGCGGGCGGCCGCCTCGTCGGTGATCCCCCGCTGGAGAGCGCCCAGGATCCGCCGGGCGAGCGCGGTCCGCTCGCCGAACACGAGGCCGTCGCTGGCCGGGGTCGCCCCGCTCCACACGCCCCGGAACAGACTGCGCATGGCGTGCACGACCTCGGGGGCACGGATCAGCGAGACCCTGCCGCCACCCGCGGGCCCGGCGACCACCAGAGCCGTCCGGCCGTCCACGACGAGTGCCTGGAGAGGAGGAACGGCGGCGACCCGGATCTCCACGGGGTTCTCGCTGCGCAGCTGGTCCCGGACGAAGTCCCCGTCGAGCCTGCTCGGCACGGCCAGCAGCCGGACCTTCACACCGGCTGCGGCCCGGCGCAGCTCGTGCTCGGCCCAGGACAGCCGGACGGCCTGCGCGGAGAGGTTCGGTCCGCGGGCGTGGACCATGTCGATGCTGTGCCGGGCGCCGTCGATGAGCCCGCGCGCGGTGTCGAGCACGTCGGCACAGGTGCCGTCCAGCCGGGTGATCAGCTGTTCCCTGACGTTGCGGTCCCGGTGGAGGGCGATGGAGAGTTCGATGAGCGCCTGCACCTCCAGCAGCCCCCGCTCCAGCTCGTCCCGGGGTTGTACGGACGGTTCGATCACGCCTTCTCGCTTTCCGTGCGGCTGGTGGGGCCTTGGGGGAGGGTGGGGGTGGGGAGGGTGGGGAGGGTGCGGGAGGTGGGGGGTGATAGGTGAGGGGACGCGGGGGCAGTCCGAATCAGGCGGAGACCAGGCCGAGCTCGATCGCTCGGACGCCGACTTGGAACCGGGATCCGGCATCGAGTTCCCGCATGATGTCCGCGACGTACCGCCGGTACGTGCGCAGCGATACGGCAAGGTCCCGGGCGGCCGCTTCGTCGGTGCTGCCGGAGCAGAGCTGCCGCAGGACGTCCCGGCCCAGCTCGGAGCGGAGTCGCGGACCGAAGTTGAGGTGGTCATTCAGCCGCGGGCACCCGGCCCACACGCACGCGAACAGCAGCTCCAGGGCCTGGACGGTGCCGACATCGCCGATCACCACGGCGGCTCCCTCCACGGCCGTGCCGGAAACCACGGCGGCGGTGCCGTCCACGACGAGGGCGGCCCGCAGTTCCCGGTCGGTGACGCGGATCTCGGTGCGCGGCCGCTTCTGGAAGCGGCTCAGCCGGTCGGCGCGGACATCGGCGGCGGTGGCGGTGCACAGCACCCGCACGGGCAGACTGGTCGGCACCCGGTCCAGGTGCCCGAGTACCGCATCGGTGAACTCTCCTGCCTCGGTCAGGGCAATGGCGATGTCGCGCCCGCCCTTGTCCAGCACCTGCGCCACCGCGTCGGCGAGCTCACTGCGCCCGGTGTGCGTCACCGGAAGGGGATCGGTCGGCCTCGCGGCCCCCCGCATCGACGTCGAGAGGGTGGATTCGATGAGCTCCCGCACCCGGAAGAGTGCGTCCTGCAGCCGGACGGCGGCGTCCTGCTCCTCCGGCCGCCCTCTGCGTTCCGCGAGTACGCCACGTTCGTCCGCTGTCGCTGCCATTCGTGTGCCCCCCGCGACACGCGCAAATGATGTCTGCTCTTGCCCCCCGCAACTACGAGCTCCGCGCAGGCATTGCCGGTTTCAGCGGGTCCGGCACCTTTCGCATACCGGTCCGTATGCGAGCGGAACCATAGCCTCACTTGGTAAAGACTTCACCAATCCTTGAGAGCAGGGCCGATATTAGGACAAGCACTTAGGCCCGTCAACTCGTGTCCAAAACTCTTCCACAGCCGCCATCCACGCACCGACCTGCGCCTTTCATGACCGCGCGACAACGCAACCTCCCCCGCGGTGAACTGTCGCTGGTGGCGCATCACACACCATTCAGTTATGAAGGGTGTAACAATTCAACGGCAGAAATTCCCTTTCGTCCGGCCCTCGCCCCCGGCGTCCCGGTATTCCCACGCGGACACCGAGGGGTCGGCGCTCGGACCGCTCGGCGCAATCAGCGCTCCGCCCGGTCACGGACCTTCGCCAGCAGCCCCCGTACCGCCTTCGTGTGCGCGCCCGACTCGATGACCAGCTGCCGGTACACGAAGCCGAACGGCCCCGGGAACACCGCGTACGTACCCGCCACCAGCACCGTCCCCGGACCGTCCGGCTCCGGCTCCAGCGCGACGAGCAGCGTGTACCGCGAGAAGAAATGGCGTCCTGTGAGGACGGCCCGGACGCCCGGTACGGACTCCACGACACGCATCCCGGGCAGCGTCGAGCCCAGCTCCAACGGCGGTCCCGAAGCGGCTGCCGGCTCGGCGCGCACCAGTCGGGCGTACGCCTCACTGCGCCCGCCCCGCTTCCGTCCGACCACCTCGGTCAGGGTCCGCCACACCTGTGCGGCATCCGCGGCCACCAGCACCCGGTGCTCGTCCACGAACGGCAGCCCCGTCAGCGGGTCCCGCCCGCCGGGCACGGACGGCCAACCCCCGGCCCGCCCCTGCTCCCCCGCCCCGCTCACAGCGCCACCTTCCCGGCAACGACCTGCGCCCACTCGCGGTACCCCTGAGCGGAAGGGTGGAACCGGTCCCGGGCGAAGAAGTCCGGACCCATCGGCAGGACGTTCGCGGACGGGATCCACGTCACCCCATGGACCTCCGAGCAGACCCGCTGCGCGACCTCGTCCAGCACCGCCGCCCGCTCTCCCAGGTAGCGGCCCAGCGTTTTCGGGATGGAGGGGAACTCCCCGAACGGCGGTATCCCCGTCACCAGGACCTGATCCGCCCGCCGCGCGAGCTCGCCGACCACCGCCGCCAGATCATCGCCCCAGTCCTGCGGACTGCGCCGGGTCAGTACGTCGTTGACCCCCGCCAGCAGCGCCGCCACGTGGAGGCCGGCGTCCAGCTCGGGCACCAGTCGGTACCGGATACGCCGCGCCGTGGCCCCGTACCGGCCGAGAACCGACCAGTCCACGGGGCGCCCGGTGCGCGCACTGAGCTCCCGCGCGAACTGACCGGTGAATCCGTCCTCGTGCCGCTCCACTCCGCAGCCCGCAGCCGTCGATTCGCCGACCACCGCTATCCGCAGCGGTCCGGCACCGGCCGCCGCGCCCGCCGTTTCGCCGACCGTACCGGAGTCGGGCCCGCCCGCAGGTGGCACCGTCTCGGTGGACAGGCGCACGTACACCGCTTGTGCGGCGACGACGGGGATCAGAAGGGGGTTCATGAACGGGTCCCTAGAAGTGAGAGAGGTCGGGGTCCTCGCGGAATCCGGCACGGCCGTCCCAACCGTCCCAGCGCGGCACGACAGTAATGTCCACCGACTGAGCGGGCAACAAGAACCGGGCCGCGAACCTGGTTCCGCTCCGGCCTCAGCCTGGACAGTTTCGGTCAGGCCACCGGGCCTTGAGGCCTTCGCGGCGATGCTACGACCCGTTCCGGTAACGGAACTTGGCAGGTTTCCGCCGCTACTCGCCGGTTGCCTCCCACCCCCGCCTAGCCTCCCCCACCACGACCGGCGAAAGCTGAGCAACAACGGGGGAAGTGCATATGACGGGCGCAGATCGGCATCGGATAGCGATCGTGGGGATCGCCTCCCGGCTGCCCAACGCATCGGGACCAGAGGAGTTCTGGCGCCTGCTGGCCGAAGGCCGCGACGCCATCCGCGACCGCGCTCCCGAGCGCCCCTTCGGCCCCGCCCGGGGAGGATTCGTCGACGGCGTCGAGGAGTTCGACGCCGAGTTCTTCCGCATGTCCCCCAAGGAAGCCGCGGAGACCGATCCGCAGCAGCGTCTCGCCCTCGAGCTCGCGTGGCAGGGACTGGAGAACGCGCGGATCGTCCCCGGTCCGTCCGAGACCGCGGGCCGGGAGGACCTCGAGACCCGCGAGGAAGCCGAGCACCGGGCCGGACGGATCGGCGTGTTCCTCGGCGTCATGGCCGCCGACTACGCGGACCTCGTGGCCCGGGGCGACAGTCGCGACATCAGCCGCCACACCCTCACGGGCACCGGCCGCGCCATGATCGCCAACCGGATCTCGCACACGCTGGGCCTGCACGGACCCAGCATGACCGTGGACACCGGCCAGTCCTCCTCGCTCGTCGCCGTCCACCTGGCATGCGAGAGCCTCCGTCGCGGCGAGGCGGACACCGCTCTCGCGGGTGGCGTCCACCTGATCGTCAGCCCGCTCAGCACCGCGGTGGTCGAGGCGGCCGGCGCCCTCTCCCCCGACGCCACCAGCTACGTCTTCGACGAGCGCGCCAACGGTTACGTACGCGGTGAAGGCGGCGGCCTGGTCGTTCTCAAGCCGTACGACCGGGCGGTCGCCGACGGCGACCGCGTGTACGCGGTCATCGAGGGCAGCGCCCTGGGCACCGGCACCGGCGAGGGCGGCCTCACCGTCCCCAGCGCCGCCGCCCAGGCCCGTACGGCCGGCGAGGCCCTGGCCCGCGCGGGTCTGGACGCGACCCAGGTCCAGTACGTCGAACTGCACGGCACCGGCACCCGCGTCGGCGACCCGATCGAGGCGGCGGCCCTGGGCGAGGCGTACTCGCAGGCCGCGGGGCGTACGGCCCCGCTGGTGGTCGGCTCCGTGAAGACCAACATCGGCCACCTGGAAGGCGCGGCGGGCATCGCCGGTCTGATCAAGACCGCGCTGTGCGTGCACCACCGGACCCTGGTCCCGAGCCTGAACCACGTCCGTCCCAACCCCGACATCCCCCTGGACGACCTGGGGCTCCGGGTCGCCACGGCCACCGAGCCCTGGCCCGCCACCGAAACCCCGCGGATCGCCGCGGGCGTCACCTCGCTGGGCATCGGCGGCACCTGCTGCCACGTGGTCCTGACCGGTGTCCCGGATGATGTCCCGGGTACGGAACGCCGCTGCGGGGAACTCCCGGCGGTTCCGGGTGTTCCGCCGGTTCCGGTGGTGGTGTCGGCGAAGTCCGTGCCCGCGCTGCGTGCGCAGGCGGAGCGGCTGCGCACGCACCTGAGCACCCGGCCCGAGTCCGGGCTGCTGGACACCGCGTACTCCGCCGCCACCACCCGCGCCCAGCTGGAACACCGCGGCGTCGTCGTCGCCGCCGACCGCGAACAGCTCCTCACCGGCCTCGCCGGCCTCGCCGCCGGCGAGCCGGGACCGGGCGTCATCCAGGGCCGCCCGGTCGGCGGCAAGACCGCCTTCCTGTTCACCGGACAGGGCGCGCAGCGCCCGGGCATGGGACTGGAACTGGCCGCCGCCCACCCCGTGTTCGCCGCCGCGCTCGACGAGGTGTGCGCGGAGCTCGATCCGCTGCTGGATCGTCCGCTGCGCGAACTCCTCGCCGCCGAAGACGACACCCTCAACGCCACCGAGTACACCCAGACCTCCCTCTTCGCCGTCGAGGTCGCCCTGTACCGGCTGGCCGAGTCCCTCGGTATCCGCGCCGACCACCTCATCGGCCACTCCGTCGGCGAGATCGCCGCCGCCCACGTCGCGGGAGTCCTCTCCCTCGCCGACGCCTGCACCCTCGTCGCCGCCCGCGGCCGCCTCATGGGCGCACTCCCCGCCGGCGGCGGCATGGCCGCCATCCAGGCCGACGAAACCGAAGTCACCGAGGCGCTGGCCGGGTTCGAAGGCCGCCTGGAGATCGCAGCCGTCAACGGACCACGCTCCATCGTCGTCTCCGGCGACCTCGACGCCCTCGACACCTGGCTCCCCCGGTGGGAGGAGCTGGGCCGCAAAACCACCCGCCTCCGCGTCAGCCACGCCTTCCACTCCCCGCGCATGGAACCCATGCTCGCCGAGTTCCAGAAGACCGCCGAAAGCCTCACCTACCACCCGCCCCGCACCGCCGTCGTCTCCAACGTCACCGGCGACCTGATCACCGACCAGCTGACCGACCCCGGCTACTGGGTCCAGCACGTTCGCGGCGCCGTCCGCTTCCACGACGGCATCCGCACCCTGCACCGCGAAGGCGTCACCCGCTACCTCGAACTCGGCCCCGACGCCATCCTCACCGCGCTCACCCGCCAGATCCTCGAAGACGAAGACAACCTCGTCCTCGCCCCGGCCCTGCGCGCCCGCCAGCCCGAGACCCACACCTTCGCCGCCTTCCTCGCACACACCCACACCGCCGGCATCCCCATCGACTGGCACACCTACTACGCCGACACC
>NZ_JBEXPR010000060.1:0-19017 GCF_040612135.1 Streptomyces sp. NPDC006458
CTTTTTCTTTTGGTCCTTCTTGGGGGGGGTGGGGGGCGCGGCCCCCCCGGGGGGGGGGGGGGGGCCGGGGCCGGTGGGTCAGCGGGGGCGGGCGCCGGTCATGAGGTGATGGAGAAGGCCTCGCCGTACACGCTCCAGTGGAGCGGGATGTCGAGCTGGAGGTTGCCCTCGTCGAGGAACCGGCGCTGGGCGGTGCTCACGCGGGTGGTGTCGCTGTGCGCGCGGGCTCCCTGCGCATCTCCTCCTCCCGCGCGTCGAGGAAGGCGTGCAGGTAGGTGGTCTCGCTGCCGCCCTGGGCGGGCGTCCTCGCCCGGGACAGCGCCACCTGGCGGATACCGCGGAAGCCTTCCTCGCCGTGCATCACGGCCGCGTCGTAGTACGCGAACTGGCCGAGTGCCTTGAGTCCGTCCGACTTCGCCCGGGACACGGCCGGGTTGAAGTACACACGGTCCCGTTCGGACTCCTGGGCCGCCTGGAAGGCGGGGTCGCGGGCGGCCTCGCGCCAGGCGTCCTGGAAGCCGGGGTCCAGCCCTTCGTGCGAGTCCGTGCCGTTGACCGCGCGCAGCGCGTTCAGGTAGCGGGCGAGCGGGTTGCCCGGCTTCGCGGCGGTGTAGCGCTCGACGAGGTCGAGCATGTCGCCGGTGCCCGAACAGAAACCGATGATCCCGGCGGTGTAGCCGCGGCCGTCGCCGATGTCCTCGATGTAGGCGAACTGGGCGCGCCAGTCGAGGGAGGAGTTCTCGAAGGAGGACACCAGCTTCATGGCGACCTCCTTCTTCGCCGGGTCGTCGAGGTCGGTGCCGGAGGACGGCGGGGTGGTCGAGCCGCTGCCGTACGCCTCCACCTCCCACAGCGAGTAGCCGTACGGGGTCGCGCGCCGGGTGCCGTACACGCGCAGATAGCGGCCGGTGCCGCTGACGGTGAGGTCGTCGGTGCCGCCGTCACCGGCGCTGGTGCTGTGGAGCCGGCGCCAGGTGGAACCGTCGTCGGACAACTCGACGCGGTAGGCCTTGGCGTACGCCGCCTCCCACTTGAGGACGACGCGGTTGACGGTGGTGCCCGCTCCGAGGTCGACGCGGATCCACTGGTTGTCCACGCCTTCGGCGCTGGCCCAGCGGGTGGAGGAGGAGCCGTCGACGGCCTTGGCGCCGCCGAGGGTGCTGTTTTCGGTGGAGGAGACGGCGACGGGCTTGCCGAGGGCGAGGTTCGAGGGGGCGGCGGTGGCGGTGGGGATGCCGGTCAGGACGGGGGCGAGGAGTCCGGCTGTCACGGCAGCGGTGAGCGGGGCGACGCGCTGAATGTGCATCAGAGACATGTCACTCCAGTGGGGGCGACTGTTTGGAAACTTTCCTAACGATCGGAAGGGTGGGGAAGCGCCGCCTCCGGCGCAACCGCCTCTGCCCGACCCGGTCGCGTCGGTTCGTCACAGTGACCGGTCGCGTCGGTTCGTCACAGTGACCGGTCGCGTCGGTTCGTCACAGTGAAGACCGCGGCCCGCGGCCCGCGCCGGCGGCTTCCGGGGCCCGGCCTACCAGATCAGGCACCAGTAGGCGCCCGAGTTGCCGATGCCGATGCGGCCGACCTGCGGAACCAGACTCGGATCGGGCCGTCCCACGGCCGCCATCGAACACGCCGGGTCGCCGACGGCGCCCGCGGCCGCCATCCGCTGAGCGGCGGCCACGGCCTGCGGCGAGGTGAACCAGGTCGTCGACGTTCCCGTACCACCGGTCGGCGGGGCGGAGGGGGACGGCGTGGAGGGTGACGGGGTCGGCGTGGGCGTGGGCGTGGCGGACGACACAGGTCGCGGGGTCGGCGGGGGCGTGGCGGATGGCACAGGTCGCGGGGTCGCCGTCCGCGTCTGCGCGGGCGCCGGCGGTTCAGGGGTGCCGGCCCCTGGGTGCGTCGGTGTCGCCCGCGGGGTCCGTACGGCGGCCGAGGTGTCGGCTGCCGTCGGCCGGTGCGCGGGCGGCTCGCCGGTCGGGGTCGGCTCCCCCGATCCGGAGGTCCGCGTCGGCGAGGGCGTGCGCGTCGGCGTCGGGCGCGCGGTGGGAGACGTGTCCGGCGCGGGGGTCCATGAGGGCAGCGGGGACACGGTCGGCAGGGAGAGATCGGTGGACTCCGACGGCCTGGGGCTCGGCGAGTCGTTCTCCTGGGCCATCAGCGCCCACGTCCCGGCCCCAGTCAGTGCGAGCACAGCCACGGCCCCCGCGATCCACGGAGCCCGTCGGCGAGGGCGTCGGTGCCGGTTCATAGAATTCACTGTCCACGCGACCGGCGGCCACCTCAACCGCAGAGGCGGAACCGGCCCCGCCGTCCCCGGCGTGCACTCCCCCGCCGCCCTGCCAAACACCGGCGTACGTTCCCCCGCGCACGGCCTCGCGGGCACCGCCGAACACCACGGCGCGGGAGGCACGGTCATGCGCCGAACACCACGGCGCGAATGCCACGGTCACACGCCGAACACTCGCGTGCGCATGACGCGGTCACACGCCGAATACCCAGGTGCGAGTGACGCGGTCACACGGCGGATACCCGGGTGCGAGTGACATGGTCACGCCCCTAGGCTGCCCGGCGACGAACCGACGAGGCGTCTTGTCGACAGCGCGGCGGAGACCGGGGGACTGCCGACAGCGGCGACCAGCGGACCGAAGGAATGTGGGAAATGACGAGTCACCTGTTCGCGCTCTGCTTCGACGCGCACGAGCCACTGCGTGTCGCACGGTTCTGGGCCGGGGTCCTGGGCCGGGAACTGGTCGAGGACCCGCGCGACGGCGTCACTCTGCTGCCCGGCGACGACGGCGGTTTCCGTCTCCGTTTCGTGCCCTCTGAGGAGCCCAAGACCGTCCAGAACCTGATGCACTTCGACCTGACCAGCACGTCACCGGACGACCAAGTGCGGACGGTGGCCAGGGCCCTGGAACTCGGCGGGCGGCACATCGACGTCGGCCAGCGTCCGGAGGAGGGCCACGTCGTACTGGCCGACCCCGAGGGCAACGAGTTCTGCGTGATCGCCGCGGGCAACAAGTTCCTCGCCGACACCGGGGTCATCGGGGCGCTGGCCTGCGACGGTTCGCAGGCGGTCGGCTACTTCTGGAGCCGGGCGCTCGGCTGGCCGCTGGTGTGGGACCAGGACGAGGAGACCGCGATCCAGGCGCCGGGCGGCGGCACGAAGATCACCTGGGGCGGCCCGCCGCTGATGCCGCGGGCCGGCCGGGACCGGCTGCGCTTCGACCTCGTCCCGGCGGACGGTGTCGAGCAGCGGGCGGTCGTGGACGAACTGCTCTCGCTGGGGGCGACCCGCTTCGACCCCGGCCGGGACGAGAACGGCGCGGTGGCGCTGGCCGACCCCGACGGCAACGAGTTCGGCGTGCTGCCGCCCCGGTGACATCGCAAGCACCCGACCGCTGCGCCTGACGCGGTGCCCCGGCGGGACCCGCGCGCCCCGGGCCCGTCTCACGGGCCCGGGGCACGGTCTCGCACCCGGACGATCTCGCACCCGGACGATCAGCGCTTGGAGCCGAGGGAGGCGCCCGAGGTGCCGGCGGTGGCAGGCGCCTGCCCGTGGTGGAACGGGCCATGACGGACGAGGACCCGCGCCGCGGCCTGACCCTCGTCCTTGAGGCGGCACTGTCGTCGGCGGCCGGCGACTACAACGTTCTGACAGCGGCCCGCGCCGCCGGTGTGCTCACGGCCCAGACCGGCGACCAGTTCTTCGTCGCCCTGGAGAGGCTCGTGGAGCGCGGCAGAGGGGCCGGGGTGGTCCGGGACGACCTGGTCCCCGACGACCTCCGGAGGATCATGGCCATGCTCGTCAGCGTGCTGTGGACGATGGACCCCGACGAGGACGGCTGGAAGCGCTACGTCGCGCTGGTCCTCGACGGCCTCTCACCGGCCGCCGCCACCCCCCTCCCCCACCCCGCCCCCGCGCTGCGGCGCCGCACCCTCTGACGGGCCCGCGCGACCCCCGTGCGGTGGGTCAGGCGGACGGCATGCGCCGCAGCGCGTCGGCGGCCGAGTCCCCCGTCGCCAGCGCGACGTCACGGACGGCCGGGTCCACCTTCGCCGCGCGCATGGAGGTCGCCGACTTCCGTGTCTGGAGGAGGTGTTCGCGCATTGCGGAGCGCAGCAGCCGGTCGAACGGCGCCCCTTGGGCGGCACGCAGAGCCGCCCACTCCCGGCGTTGACCATGCCCGGCATGTCGTGCCCCTCGTGCGGGTTGCCGTCGGGCACCCCCGCTTCAGCCAACAGGGCACGCGGGCCGCGGAGTTCACGGCCCTCCTCGTCGGCCACGTCCGCCGCCCAGCGCTTGAGAGCCGGGTCGGAGACGGCGGCCCGTATGCTGCTGGCCCGTCTGGCGGGCGAGGAGTTCGGCGAGCGGCACGTGGTCCTGCCGACGTCGCTGGTCGTCCGTCGGTCGACGGCCGCCGGTTGACGGCCGCCGGTTGACGGCTGCCGGTTGACGCCTCGCCCGCGGATCGGGGCACGGGCGACCACGACGGCCGGCCGCCGCGATCACGGGATCGGCGGCGGCCGGTTCGGCTCGGCGGGACGTGCCGCGGTCAGCACTGGGGGCGGCGCCCGTGGTTCGCGGCGTGCTTGCGGCGGGACTTCTTCTTGCGGCGTCGCTTCGAGGACATGGCAACCTCTCACGGTGTCAATGGAGTCGCCCGCAGGCGATCAGATCAGCACAAACACGATATCCCCGAGCGTTTCGCCTCTCCACCGCTGGCCGCACACCCTGTGCCGTCGCCCCGGCGGTTGCCGCGAGCCCGACAGGCGGCCCTTGAGTCTGCGCACCCCCACCGCCCGTGATGTACTCGACTACACCTTTCGAGGAGGTTCACGCATGCGTGCGGTCACGTACAACGCCTACGCCCAGGACAATGCGCGCCTGCGGCACGGCGAGGTCCCCGACCCGAAGGTCGCCCCCGGGCAGGTGCTCATCCAGGTACGGGCGGCCGGGGTCAATCCGGTGGACTGGAAGCTCATGGCGGGCGGGCTCGACGGGATGATGGACGCCGTCTTCCCCGTCATCCCGGGCTGGGACGTGGCCGGGGTCGTGACCGGCCTCGGACCGGACGTGCCCGACTTCACCGTCGGGGACGAGGTCATGGCCTACGCCCGCAAGGACGTCGTGCACGCGGGAACCTTCGCGGAGTACGTGGCGGTCGACGCGATGGCCGTGGCCCGCAAGCCGGCCGCTCTGGACTGGCCCCGGGCGGCGGGGCTGCCGCTGGTCGGGCTGACCGCGCTGCGCAGCCTGGACCGGATGGACGTGGGCGCGGGCGACACCCTGCTGGTGCACGGCGCCTCGGGCGGCGTGGGAAGTCTGGGGGTCCAGCTCGCCGTCGACCGGGGCGCGCGGGTGATCGGGACGGCGTCCGAACGCAACCACGACTTCGTGCGGAGCCTGGGCGCGGAACCGGTCGCGTACGGCGACGGCGTGGTCGAGCGCGTGCTCGCGGCGGCGCCCGGCGGGGTGAGTGCCGTCGCCGACTTCGTGGGCGGGCAGCTCGATGTGACCCTCGCCGTACTGGCCCCTGACGGCCGTCACGTCTCCATCGCGGACCCGACGGTCCAGCAGCACGGCGGACAGTGGATCTGGGTGCGGCCGGACGGTGCGAAGCTCGCCGAGCTGGCCTCGGTGGCCGACCGGGGCGCGCTGACCGTGGAGATCGCGGGCACGTTTCCGCTGGAGGAGACCGGCGCGGCCTTCGACGCCAGCCGGACCGGGCGCACCCGGGGCAAGCTGGTCGTCGTCCTCTGACCGCCGAGCGCGTCCGACCCCTGGGCGCCCTCGTCCGGGGGCCCCTGCCCCCTCAACGCCCCTCATCCGCACGTCCCGAGGAAGCGGACATGATCCCGAAGGAGCGGACATGACCGGTGGACCCCGACCGATCGGCGCCGAGGGCCGTCGCGCGCTGGAGCAGGAACTCACCCATCTGCGGGCCGAGCGGCGCACGGTCGCGGAGACCCTCCAGGGCGGCGACTCCGACGAGATCGGCGATCTCGCGGACCAGGCCGACGAGTTGCAGCGCGCTGATCAGCTCCATCGGCTGGACGCCCGGATCGAGGAGATCACGCTGCGGCTCCGCCAGGGGACCGCGGCGGAACCCGCGCCGACGGACGTGGTGGGCGTGGGAAGCACCGTCACCGTCCGGTTCGCGGACGGTTCGGAGCAGACGGTCGAGATCGGCGAGATCGCCGTCGCGCTCGACGAGACGCTGGTGACGGCCGACAGCCCGTTGGGCGGCGCGCTGCTCGGACACCGTGTCGGCGACACCGTCAGTTACCTGACGCCCGGCGGACAGGACACGGCGACGGTGGTCTCGTTGGGCGCCTCGTAGACCGTGGCGGCGGCCTCGGAGCGACCCGTTCGGAGCCGTGGGCTGCGGACGGTGGTCCACACGCCGTACGGCCGGATCGCCGCGTACGTCGCCCACCTGCCCTCGGTCCGGCTGGGGGCGGGCGGCTGGCCTCCTCGCGGCGCGACGCGAGCGCCGAGCCGCTGGGCCGGGTGATCGCTGCCGAGGAGCAGCGGTCGGTGATCCTCCTCGGTGCCTCAACGGGACGGTCGACGACCGGGGGTTGGCCCCACTGACCTGGCGGCTCGACACTCCTCGGCGCGGCTTCGCCTTCAGCTTCCCGGCCGCTCTGCCCCGGGACCGTGCGACCTGGAGCTACCCGCACGCGGCCACCCGCGCGAGAGCCTGCCGCCTGGGACCGTTCCGCCTGGGTCACCCCCTCGGGATCGTGCCGCCCGGGACCGTTCGGCCTGGGGCGCCCGCATGAGGTCGTGCGGGCGCCCGTCCGCGGGGTGTCCGTCGTGTCCGTCGTGTCCGTCAGCGGGTTCCGGGCCGGTCGCCGGTGTCCGGGTGTTCCAGATGGGAGGCCAGGACGGCGGCCTGGACCCGGCGCTGGACACCGAGTTTGGCCAGGAGCCGCGAGATGTGGTTCTTGACGGTCTTCTCCGACAGATAGAGCTTCTTGCCGATCTCACGGTTGGTCAGACCGTCGCCGATCAGGGCGAGGATGTCCCGCTCCCGCGGGGACAGGCTCGCGAGCTCGGGCGGGACCGCGGGCGTCTCGGCGGGGTCGGTGCGCAGCGACCGCATCAGGCGGGCCGTCGTCGCGGGGTCGAGCATGGACTGCCCCGAGGCGACCGTGCGCACGGCGGAGACCAGGTCGGTGCCCCTGATCTGCTTGAGTACGTAGCCCGAGGCGCCGGCCATGATCGCGTCGAGCAGGGCCTCCTCGTCGTCGAACGAGGTCAGCATCAGACAGGCCAGCTCCGGCATCCGGCTGCGCAGCTCCCGGCAGACGGTGATGCCGTCGCCGTCGGGGAGACGCACGTCCAGCACGGCGACGTCGGGGCGCAGTGCCGGGCCCCGCACGAGGGCGTGCTCGGCGGTGTCCGCGTCGCCGATCACCGAGATGTCCGGCTCGGCGTCGAGGAGGTCGGTCAGGCCCCGTCGTACGACCTCATGGTCGTCCAGGAGGAACACACGGATCGGGTTCTGCTCCGTGAAGGTGCCTGTGCCGGCCATGACGACCCCTTGTCCCCAGTGGTTCGTGGCGAGCGTGCCGAGTGCTCTCGGCTCGATCATCGCGCGCCGGGCCGGGCGGCACTAGGGCCGACCGGCCCCAGTCGGGGCCGCACAGAGCGGTTCGGGGGGCGGCGCACGGGGTTCGGGATTCGGTCGGGCGCACGGGGGTTCAGATGCGGCTGCCGGATCCGCAGGGCCCGTACAGGTCCAGCAGCCGGGTCCGTGCGGAGCGCAGCCGGTGGGCGAGGACGTCGCCGACCCACTGGGTGACGGCGTGGTCGAGGCCGGGGTCGTCGCGGCACATCGAGCGGATGGCCGTGGCGTCGAACTCGTAGGCCCGCACGGGAGTGGTCGCCTCGGCGCCGAGGTGCCAGACGTGCGGGGTGAACAGCCAGGACCAGCCGATGAGGTCGTTGTGCCGGAGGGTCTCGATGACCGCCGCGCGCCGGCCGGGCACCCGCATGTCGAGCTCGACGGTGCCGGTCCGGACGATCCAGAACCGGTCGGCGCGGCCGCCCTCCTCGAACAGACGCGTCCCCGCGGGGAAGGACACCGGCCGGGCCGTGCGCAGGAGCCTCTCGCGGTGCTCGGCGGGCAGGGCGCGCAGCATGCTGGGCGTGGGGGTGGTGATCACGATCTGCCTCCCGACTCGACGGAACCTTCGCCGCCAGCGTCCCGCCGCCCCCGACGGGGTGCCATGGGCCGTCCGGGCCGTGCGGGCGGGCCGGACGGGTCCCTCGCCCCGGGCGCCCCCTGGGCCGGTCGTCCCCTCGTCAGGCCCCAGTGGCCCCTGCCGGTGGCGGCGGTGCCGGACGCAGGCTCGAAGTGGAAGTCCCGGTCCAGGAGGTGGGGATCATGACACGCAGCGTCATCGTCGGTCTCGACGGCTTGCGCGAGAGCCGCGCGGCGGCCGAGTGGGCGGCGCGCGAGGCGCGGCTGCTCGGACTGCCGCTGAAACTGGTGCATGTCACGGAGCCGGTGCCGGAGCCCCTGGCGCAGGCGCCGCTGCTCGGCACCGAGACCCAGCAGCACTGGGCCGAGCGCATCCCCCGCGAGACGGCCGAGGGTATCCGGCTGCGTCACCCCGGCCTCGACGTGACCATGGAGCAGATGTCCGGCCTGCCCGCCGAGGTGCTGGCGAAGCTGGCCGAGGACGCCGAACTGCTGGTCCTCGGCTCCCGTGGGCTCGGCGGGGTGGGCGGCTTCCTGCTCGGCTCGGTCGGGCTCGCCGTCGTGGCCCGCGCGGAACGGCCCGTGGTCCTGGTCCGGGCCGGGCAGCAGGCCGCGGACGAGCACGCCATGGACCCGGCGGGCATCCCGTCCGCCGCCGGGCCGTTCCGGCCGGTGGTGCTCGGCCTGGACATCGAGAACCCGGACGCGCGGCTGATCGAGTTCGCGTTCGCCGCCGCCTCCCGCCGCGACACCACCCTGCGGGTCGTGCACGGCTGGAACCCGCCGCCGTACTACGCGTACGGCCTGTCGGTGAATCCCGAACTCCACACGGTGCTGGCACGGCAGGAGGCCGTGGCCCTGAACGAGGTGCTGCGCCCCTGGCGCGAGAAGTTCCCGGACGTGGAGGTCCTCCAGGCAACGCCCTACGGCGCCGTCGCGCCCCACCTCGTCGACGCCTCGCGTGAGGCCTCCCTGGTCGTCGTGGGCCGCCGGGTCCGGCGCAGCCCGATCGGTGCCCGCATCGGGTCCGTCGCCCACGCCGTGATGCACCACGCCGTCGCCCCCGTCGCCGTCGTCCCGCACGACTGAACGACCCGTGCCGCGCCCCCGCCCCGCGCACTGTGTCCGGACGGACCTCGCAGACACGCTCCGAGGAGCCGGCGCTGCCACCGGCCGACCACCGCTTCAGCGGAGTGCCGATGGTGGAGGAGGACGACCGGGTGCTCGGGGCCGTCCCCGAGACGGACCCGCCGGTGCGCCGGGCGGAGACCTCCCGCAGGTGCGCCGCGCGGAGACCTCCCGCAGGTGCGCCGCGGAGACCTCCCGCCGGTGCGCCGCGCGGAGATCTCCCGCCGGTGCGCCGGGCGAGATCTCCCGCTGGTCCGCGGCGCCGCGCCGGACGCGTCTCGCGGCCCTGACGCGCGGCGCCCGGCGGCAGACCGCGCGCAACGGGGCCCGCACCGCCGGGCGGTGACGACCGCGCCGCCGCTCACGGTCTTCGGCGAGGCCGCCCGGATCCTGGCCGGGCGGCACGTGCGGCGGCCGCCCGTTCCGGACGCGGGCGTCCGGAACGGTGGGCGTCAGGGCAGGGGCGGGACGGAGATCGCCGTCTCGGCGACCGGCCGGGTCGACGGTGTGCTCGCCGTCGTCGACCGGCTCACCGACCGGCGGGACGACAGCGCGTTCCGGGCCGCCGAACGGGCGACCTGCCGGGCGCGCCGGTGGGAGTGTGCGGTCCGGCGGGTCCCTCGGGCGTCACGCGCCCGGCGCCCCCAGGGGCAGGTGAGGGTGGATCTCGAACACCTCGCCCAGTCCGGTCGCTTGCAGCATGCGCAGGAAGCAGTTGCTGGCGCTGACCAGGCGGAGCCGGCCGTGCCGGGCCCGGACGCGGTTGCGGGTCCGGCACAGGACCGCCAGCCCGGAGCAGTCGATGAAGGACACGGGACGCAGATCGACCACGAGGTCGGGGTGCGGTGCAGACGTGAGGTCGTCGAGGTGCCGGGCCACCGGGATCGCCGTCAGGACGTCGATCTCGCCGTGCAGCGTCAGGACGGTCGTCCCCTCGACATGGCGCACGGTCCGGGCTGCTGCGGCCCTCGTGTCGTTCTCGGACATGTGCAGATGAAAGCCCCACCGCCGAGGTTCGCGGTAGGGCCGAACGGTCCCCCTCCGGTCCGCTCCCGCGGACCCGCCCGACGCCCCTTCGGCGGTCGCGCCGGCCGTACCCCGTTGGGCCCGCGAAGGGCCCGACCGGCCCAAGCGGTCGCCCCGCACCGGGGTCAGGCTGGAGGTGCGGGGCGGTTCCGGCGCCGGATGGCAAGGCCGCTCGTACCGGCCGCCGGGCCCGGACTCCGCGCCACTTCGAGCGAGGTGAGGAACGCCATGAAGGGCCATGTGTTCCACGGCACCGGACAGTCCGCCTGGGAAGAGGTCCCGGACCCGGCCGTGAAGGACCCCACCGACGCGATCGTGCGGGTCGAGGCCGTCACCATCTGCGGCACGGACCTGCACATCCTCAAGGGTGACGTGCCCGAGGTACGCCCCGGCACCGTGCTCGGCCACGAGGCGGTCGGCGAGATCGTCGAGGTCGGCCGGGACGTGCGGACCGTACGACCGGGCGACCGCGTCCTGATCTCCTGCATCAGCGCGTGCGGGCGCTGCTCGTACTGCCGGCGGGGCATGTACGGCCAGTGCCGGGGCGGTGGGGGCTGGATCCTCGGCCATCTCGTGGACGGCACCCAGGCCGAGTACGTCCGGGTGCCCTACGCGGACCTGTCCGTGCACCCGCTGCCGGGCTCCCTGGCGAGCGCGGACGCCGTGCTGCTCGCCGACATCTTCCCCACCTCCTACGAGGTGGGCGTGCTGAACGGGCGGGTCCGCCCCGGCGACACCGTCGCGGTGGTCGGCGCGGGACCCATCGGGCTGGCCGCGATCAGCACGGCCCGGCTGTTCTCCCCGGAGCGGATCGTCGCCGTCGACCTGGCACCGGCCCGGCTGGACGCCGCCCGGCGGCTCGGGGCCGACGCCGTGGCGAACGCGCGGGAGAACCCCGAGCAGCTGGTCGCGGACCTCACGGACGGGCTCGGCGCCGATGTCGTGATCGAGGCGGTCGGCGTGCCCGAGAGCTTCGAGGCGTGCACCCGTATGGTCCGGCCCGGCGGACACGTCGCCAACGTCGGTGTGCACGGCGCCCCCGCGACCCTGCACCTGGAAGACCTGTGGATCAAGAACATCACCATCACCACCGGTCTGGTCGACACCTACTCGACCCCCACCCTGCTGCGCATGGCCACCGCCGGACGGCTGCCCACCGCGCAGCTGGTCACCCACACCTTCCCGCTGGACCGCATGGAAGAGGCCTACGACGTCTTCGCGCGAGCCGCGGAGACCGGCGCGCTCAAGGTCGTGCTCGACGGGACGATGGCCAGCGCCGACACCGGTGAGCTGAGGTGACCACCATGGCAGGAACCACGTCCGCCGAACGGCCTTCGGGCGACCTGGGACGACGACTGGCGGCGCGGCGCGCCCAACTCGGCCTGTCCCGGCCGGAGGCGGCCGACCGGGCCGGGGTGGCCGTCAGCTATCTGACGCATCTGGAGGAGCATCCCGGCGCCACGCCCGGCCGGGGCACCCTGCTCACCCTTGCGGCGGCCCTGGACACCACGGTCTCCGACCTCACCGGCGGCCAGGCCGACCTGCCGCCCGGCCCCGAACAGGCTTCCCGGACCGCCGAGTTCACCGAACTGGACCCGGACGAGTGCAGGTCGCTGCTCGGCGCGCACGGCGTGGGGCGGGTGGCGGTGGCGACCTCCGAAGGGCCGGTGATCGTGCCGGTCAACTACAGCGTCGTCGACGACGCGGTCGTCTACCGCACCGCCTCCGGTACGACGCCCTCGTCGGCCGCGGACCAGCAGGTGGCCTTCGAGGTCGACCGGATCGACGAAACCTTCGGGCAGGGCTGGAGCGTGCTCGTGCGAGGACGCGCCGGCACGGTCACCGAACCCGACGAGGTGCGACGGCTCACGGACACCGCGCACAGCCGGCCCTGGGCCGGGGGCGACCGGGAGCTGTGGATACGGATCGAGCCGCAGACGATCACGGGGCGCCGTATCACGGCGTGACACGGGCGGCCCGGCATCAGGGCGTGACGCGGACCCGTCCGTTCCCCCCGGACCCCGACCAGTCCCGGCCGGGACCGCCTCCCCGGGGGATCATTCCCCGTTCCCGGCCCGTCCGTTCCGCCCCGGACCCCCACCCGTCCGAGACCGCTCCCCGCGCCGACCCATCCCCCGCACCGGACCCGTCCGTTCCGCCCCGGACCCCCAACCCCGTCCCGGCCGAGACCGCCTCCCCGCGCCGACCATCCCCCGCACCGGACCCGTCCATTCCGCCCCGGACCCCCACCCGTCCCGGCCGAGACCGCTCCCCGCGCCGACCGTCCCGCGTTCCGGGCCGGGATCATCCCGCGTCCGGGCCGCCGTCTCCGGTGAGGTCACCGTCCCCCACGAGCCGTATGCCCGTGATCAGATCGGGGCGGATGCGGATCGCCTGGTCCATGGTCCGCGCCACCCACGGCCGTACCAGCGCGCGGCAGCGCGCCAGGTCGTCGGGGTCGGTCACCGGCCTGGCGTACCCGGTCACCACCACGCTCCAACCGAGATGGGTGCGCGGGTCGATGGCGTCCGCCTGGTAGGCGACGACGACCCCCGAGGCGTCGGTCCGCCGGGTGTGCGAGGTGAGGGCCGCGCCCTCGTGCGAGCGGATGACGATGTCGCCGCCGTCCAGCGCGTGGTTGACCGGGCGCACGGTCGGCAGCGCGTGCCGGGTGAAGACGATCCTGCCCAGGGACACGCTGCCCAGCAGCCGTAGCGCCTCGTCGGCGTCGAGTTCGACGGTACGGCGAGGTCCGGTGGCTGCCGGTCCGGCCGGCCGGCTGTCGTGGTGAAGCATGGCGCACTTCCGTAACCGTGTGGGGCTCGCTCGTCGGTGTGCCGGGGTCCGGGCGGAGCCAGGGAGTCACTCGTCCTCCTCACCGGCCGTGCTCCTCGGCCGGGGCACCGCTACAGCGTCGAGCGCGCGGCGGCCGCGCCGACAGGTGCTGTCCGTCCCGGCCAGGGGGGCCGAACGGCCCCTGTGCGGAGCGGGCGTCCGGGGCGCCGCGGCGGGAGCACGGCGAAGGGCCCCGGTCGCGCGCCGTCGCACACCCCGGACCGGTAGCGTGAGACACGGCCGGAGCGGCCCGCGCCAGACCACCCACGGATCGGAGGAGACGCAGGTGGCAAGCCACGAGCAGCCCCCGCAGGCCCGGGCAGGACTGCCGCAGCTGAGGCTGGACGAGCTCCTGGGGGAGCTTCAGGCCCGCCTCGACGCCGCTCGCGGCACACGGGACCGGGTGCACAGTCTGCTGGAGGCGGTGCTCTCGGTCGGCCGGGAGCTGGATCTGCACCAGGCGCTGCGCAGCATCGTGGAGGCGGCCGCCGTGCTGGTCGACGCCGAGTACGCGGCGCTCGGGGTGATCGGACCCGACGGCAGGCGCCTGTCCGACTTCCACACCGTCGGGATCAGTGAGCGCCAGATCGCCGAGATCGGCCACTACCCGGAGGGGCACGGCATCCTCGGCGAACTCATCCGCCGCCCTGAGCCGTTGCGTCTGGCCAAGATCTCCGAGCACCCGGCGTCGTACGGCTTCCCGCCGAACCATCCGCCGATGAACACGTTCCTCGGTGTCCCCATCCGGGTGCGCGACCAGGTCTTCGGCAATCTGTACCTGACCGAGAAGCGGGGCGGGGCGCAGTTCGACGAGGAGGACGTCTCGGTGACGTCCACGCTGGCCGTCGCGGCGGGTGTCGCCATCGACAACGCCCGGCTGTACGAGGAGTCCCGGCTCAGGGAGCGCTGGCTGCGGGCGAACGCGGAGATCACGCACAGCCTGATGTCCGGCGCCGAACACGGCGAGGTGCTCGGGCTGATCGCCGACCGGGCGCGGGAGATCACCGGCGCGGCCCTGGCCGTGGTCGCGATGCCGATGGAGGACACCGACTCGCTCGGCGTGGAACTGGCCATCGGCCCACGGGCGGAGGCGCTGCGCGGCTTGGTGCTGCCGGAGCACGGCAGCCTGATCGGCGAGGCGTTCACGACGGTCGCGCCCGCCACCACCCCGGACATCTCCGACGACGAGCGGGTGGCGGCGGGGCCGCCGCGTTTCACCGGGCTCGGTCCCGCGGTCGCCGTACCGGTCGGCACGGGCGAGGGCGGGGTGCGCGGTGTCGTGCTGCTCGTCCGTGAGGCGGGGCAGACGGTGTTCGCCGGCAAGGAGATCGAACCGCTGCTCGGCTTCGCGGCGCAGGCCGCGCTCGCCATGGAGCTCGCGGAACGCCGGCGGGACGCCGAACAGATCGCCGTGCTGGAGGACCGCGACCGGATCGCCCGCGATCTGCACGACCTGGCGATCCAGCGGCTGTTCGCGACCGGCATGACCCTGGAGAGCGCGGGCCGTTTCATCGAGCATCCGGAGGCCTCGGAGCGCGTGGTGCGCGCGGTGGACGACCTGGACGAGACCATCAAGATCATCAGGTCGACGATCTTCGGTCTGCGCTCGCGCGAGGGCACCGGCGGGACCGGGCTGCGGGCCCGCGTGGTGCGGGTCGCCGGGGAGAAGGCTCAGGTGCTGGGCTTTCCGCCCAGTGTGCGGATGGAGGGCCTGGTGGACACCGAGGTGCCGCGCGAGATCGCCGACCATGTGGTGGCCGTGCTCTCCGAGGCCCTCACCAACATCGCCCGGCACGCCCGCGCCGAGCGGGCCGACGTCGTCCTCGCGGCCGAGGGGCGGAAGGTGCGTCTCACCGTCACGGACAACGGCGTCGGCATCCCGGCGGGGGGCCGCCGCAGCGGGCTGCGCAACATGGCCGAGCGGGCTCGGGAGCTGGGCGGGGAACTGGAGCTGAGCAGTCCGCCTGGCGGCGGCACCACGCTGGTGTGGTGGGCGCCGGTGGCCACCGAGTAGTCGCGCGCCCCGGGCGGGACCCACGGACGGTCCGGTCCCCGGGCCCCGCCCTTCCTGGGGGCACAGGTGCGTCGTGCGGGGCGTCAGCGCAGACCTGTGGCCAGGGCCGCCGTCAAGGTGCCGCTGTCGCCGACCGTCTCCCAGATCATGCGGCGAACGCCTTGCTGAAGTGCTGGTACCCCAGTGGCGCCCACCCGAGGTGCTGGACGAGGCCCGCGCGGAAACGTACGCAGGACGCGGCGACGCGAGGCGGGGCAGGCCCTCCACCGCGTTCGTCTCATCGCGCCGGACCCGAGCATCGTCGCCCCGGGCGGAGCCGCCTTCGACGCAGCCCAGCGCATCGGCGACGCCGTCACCGAGGACGAGACGGAAGCGCTCGCCCTGGCGTTCCGGCAGGCCGTCGCCGCGTTCCTCGACGCGGCGGAGCTCACCTCGGCCGGCCGGGTCCGGCGCTGCCCAAGGTCCGGCTCTCAGGCACCCGGGCCCGCTCGCGCAGTTCCACTCGGGCCGCCGGGCCGGCGTTCGGGGCCGACCAGTACGGGTGCCACTGCAGTTCGACGGACAGGGCGAGGAGGCGGCGGCGCAGGAGGGTGTTGTGTGCCGGACGGGGGGCGGCGAGGGCGGCGTAGGTGCGATGCCAGTCGGCTTGCAGGCGCAGCAGGTCCGGGGGGAAGGGGTAGTGCTTCACCTTCCCCACGTTATCGAACAAAAAATCGAACACGCGAGTGCGCCACAGGCTGATCACTGAGCCTAGAATCAAAAGTGTGTTCGATGACCTGCCGCCCGACCTGGACCGCCTGCGCACCCTGCGGGTGTGGCACGCGCTGTGCCTGCGGCAGATCGACGCCAAGATCGCCACGCTCCAGCGGCGGCAGGCCGAGGAGGAGCACGGCCGCCGGGTCCGCCCCGAGCCCCCGGAGTGGCTCGTCGAACTAGGCATCGGCACCGGTCGCCCGCCGGTGCGGGTTCACTCCGGTACCTGCCACCTGGCCGGGAAACGGCGACAGCGGATCACCCGCGAGGAGGCCCTCCGCCTCCTGACCGCCGGCGGCCTGCCCGCCTGCGGCCACTGCGAGCCCGACGTCCAGCTGCGCATCATCGACTTATCCACCCGCACCCGACACAGCCGAGGACACACCACCGGAACCGAGGACCAGCCCCATGAGCGCAACCGCACCACCCCCGGCCGAACCCGACCCCTCCGCCCTCACCTGCCCCGGCGACCAGGTCGGCCCCTGCGCGGCATGTCAGCGCAAGACCCACAAGTACGGCCGTGGTGGCACACCCCTGTGCCGGTGGTGCATGGCCCCGGCCCTGGCCGGATGGGGGACCAACGCCCGGTACGTCAGCGCCGAGCCGGCCCAGGGGCTGTCCCGTCAGCGCTGATCGGGCTTCTCGGGGTCCCGCTCCCCCGGCAGCAGCGGTTGGCCCAGCGTGCCGGGTGGGGAGAGGCCGGCCACCACCTCGGTGAGGACGGCACAGGCCTGCTCGATCTTGCGGTAGGTGTTCTCGCGCTCGGCGACCACAGCCACCAGCAGCAGCGTGGTGAGGGCGGCCGCGCCGTTGAGGCCCTGGAGGACGACCATGTTCTCGATGAGGCTGCGGTCCGCGAAGGGGCCACGCCGGTGGGTGGAGGCCACGACGGTGAGCACGGAGAGGGCGAGCACACAGGGCGCGGCGCCGACCAGCTGGGTACGCAGGGCCGCCCAGACGAGCAGGGGAAACACCAGGAACAGCAGATGCAACGGGCTGTCCGTGACGGCCGCCGTGATGGCCACCGTGGCCGCCACCAGCAGCGCGCGTTCCAGCCACTCACCCATGCCGCTCTCCCGGAGCGGCATGGCGTTGCGCAGGCCGAGCAGCAGCGGTGTGACCACCAGGACGCCCATGGCGTCGCCGGTCCACCACGCCGCCCAGACCGACCAGAACTCGCTCCAGGTGAGCCCCCCGCGGACCAGCAGCGTCACACTTCCCACCGCCGAGCTGACCAGCATCCCGGCGAGGGCGCCTCCGAAGACGAGCGCCAGGCCGTCCTTGAGCCGGTCCATCTCGGTGCGGAAACCGAGACGACGCAGCAGCCACCAGGAGCACAGCGGCCCCGCCACGCTGCCCGCGGCGATGGCGAGGGCGGCGGGGGTGAGCGGGCCGAGGCTCGCCATGACCAGCAGAGAGCCCAGGGCGATGCCGGGCCAGACCCGGACGCCGGCGATCAGCAGGGAGGCCAGGGCCACACCCGTGGCCGGCCAGAGCGGAGTGATGCGGGCGCCTCCCACGACGACGTGGGCCAACAGGCCGAGCTTGCCCGTGACGGCGTAGGCGAGCGCGACGACGAGGATCGTGACCCCGGTCGAAGCCGGACGTCGCAGGCCCACGGAACGCACCACGTCCGCCATGACACGCCATGCCCGGCGCGAGGCGGGCGGTGACACGCCAGCCGCCGCCCCTTTGTCACCCTGGTCCCGCAGAAGCCAGCACCAGCACCGCCGCGTCGTCCGTGTGCCCGGTCAGGTCGGCGACCTCGATGACCCGCGCCGCGAGCCGGTCCGGATCCTCGTCCGCCCCGGAGCGGACGATGCGCAGCACCTCCTCCAGCCCGGCCTCGATCGGGAACGCCGGTCCCTCCAGCACCCCGTCCGTGACCAGGGCGATCGCCCCTCGGTCGGGCAGGTGGTGCCGGGTGACGGGGAAGCTCGCTCCGGGCACTATGCCGAGGGGCGCGCCGCCCTCGTCCTCGATGACGCCGCCGCGCCCGTCGGCCGCCGCCCAGACGGCGGGGACATGTCCGGCCCGGGCCGCGAGGAGATCCCCGGTGGCCGGGTCGAACCGCAGGAAGCTGCACGTCGCGAAGAGACCGCAGTCCATCGACACGAGCAGGTCGTTCGTGCGGCTGAGCACCTCACCGGGGTCGTTGGTGAACGCGGCCGCCGCGCGCAGTCCGATGCGGACCTGGCCCATGAAGGCCGCCGCCTCCACGTCGTGGCCCTGAACGTCACCGATCGAGAACGCCAGCGACCCGTCCGCGAGCCGGAAGCCGTCGTACCAGTCGCCGCCGATGTCCAGGCCGGACCGGGCGGGCGCGTAACGGGCCGCCGCCCGCAGGCCCGGCAGCTCGGGCAGGAAGTCGGGCAGCATCCCGCGCTGGAGCACCACGGCCAGTTCGATCCGGGCCCGGTGCAGCTCCGTCTGCTCCAACGCCTGCGCGGTGAGCTGGTCGAGCTTGGCCAGCAGGGCGTCGGCCTGCGCCTGGCGACTGAAACGATGCCGGGACATGGGCCTCCGAGAAGCGCCGGAAACGGGCCACCGGGCGAGGACCACACGACCGGCGGAAGATGGGCTTTCTTCCGGGCTCAGGGCTCATGGTCCGTCGCCGGTCAGGGCCCGCCCGAGGCGGAGACGGCTGCCGCGCAGACCCCACGGCCGATCGTAGTGCCGCCGCGCACCGAGCGCCCGCCGGACCGAGGCAACCATGGCTGGACCGAGACCGCCGCGCACGGAGCGTCCGCCGGACCGAGGCAACCACGGCCGGACCACGCCTGCCGCGGTGAGCCGGGCAGAGCGGGACGCTCCCCGGCCTACGGTGGCGCACGGCCCCGGTCCGATGCCCCGTGCCGCCCCGCCTCGGTCGGCGGCCGCCCGCGGGACGCCGCACACGCCCGCCCGGTCCCGGGCAGTCCCCGCGGCGGGAGCCGTGAACACCCAGGCCTAGTGCCCCGGCAGGCAGCGTTTGCCCGTCAAGGAGCGGCGTCCGGCGCGTGCTCTCGGTGTGCCGGGTGCAGGCCCTCGTACTGGATGTAC
>NZ_JBEXPR010000061.1:0-18010 GCF_040612135.1 Streptomyces sp. NPDC006458
CACCCTCTCGGGCTTTCCTCCGGGCGCTTCCCTTCGGTCTTGCGTTTCCGACTCTATCAGATCTTTCCGATCCGATTTCCTCGGTGCTTTCCAGGTTCCCGCTTCCGCGTTTCCCTTTCCGGCGGTTCCGACTCTATCAGATCCTTTCGGCGTCTGACTCCCAGTCAGGGGGGTTTGTCTTCCCGGCCGCTGGGCCGTTCCGACGAGTGAGACTTTAGCGGATTCCCGGCGCCCGAGCTAATCGGGGCCTGCGCCCTTTCGAACGCGGATTCCTCATTTCGCAAATACGCATGCCAATCATGCGACAGCAGCAGGACAGGCCGACTGCATGTCGAGAGTGGTTGGTACTTGCGGAATGGCTGTCCGGGGACCGACTCGGTCGGCGCTCACGTCGGACAACTCGGAGAACAGTACGGATCGAGGCGGGTCGTGTCAACCTCCCCCGAGGGCCGGCCTCGGGCGTACTCTGGGCCTCGTGACTACGCGTACGTGCAACCTTCAGTGGTGGGCCGCCTGACGGCGGCCGGACTCACGTATGCGCTCTCGGCCGCCGCCTCGGCGGCCGTTCTTGTATCTCCCTCCTGAGGGACCGGCCGGTGGGTGCGGCGGTCCCGACCAGGAGGTAGGAGATGAAGCGGGTCTTCAGCGGGGTCAAGCCGACCGGGCATCTGACACTGGGGAACTATCTGGGCGCCATGCGGCGGTGGGCCGCGGTGGACCAGCATCAGGCGGACGCGCTGTTCTGTGTCGTGGACCTGCACGCCCTGACCGTGGACCACGATCCCGCGCGGGTGCGGCGGCTGAGCCGCCAGTCGGCCACGCTGCTGCTGGCGTCGGGGCTGGACCCGGACCTGTGCACCGTGTTCGTGCAGAGTCACGTCGACGAGCACGCGCGGCTGTCGTACGTACTGGAGTGCGTGGCCACCGACGGCGAGATGCGGCGGATGGTCCAGTACAAGGAGAAGGCGGCGCGGGAGCGCGGACGGGGCGGGAGCGTACGGCTGTCGCTGCTCACCTATCCGGTGCTGATGGCGGCGGACATCCTGGCGTACGGGACGGACGAGGTGCCGGTGGGGGACGACCAGACGCAGCATGTCGAGCTGACCCGGGATCTGGCGGTGCGGTTCAACCAGCGGTACGGACACACCTTCGTGGTGCCGAGGGCGACGCATCCGGAGGTTGCCGCCCGGGTGATGAACCTCCAGGAACCGGCGTCGAAGATGGGCAAGAGCGACGACGTGGGGCCGGGGATCGTCTATCTGCTGGACGAGCCGGACGTGGTGCGGAAGAAGGTCATGCGGGCCGTGACCGACAGCGGGAGCGAGGTCGTGTACGACCGGGAGGCGCGGCCGGGCGTGGCGAATCTGCTGGAGATCCTCGCGGCGTGCACGGACGGGGACCCGGCGGAGCTGAGCGGTGTTTACGAGTCGTACGGCGCCTTGAAGAAGGACACCGCAGAGGCCGTGGTCGAGCTCCTGGGGCCCGTACAGGCCAGGCACAAGGAGTTGTGCGCGGATCCCGCGTATGTGGAGGAAGTGCTGCGGGGCGGCGCGGAGAAGGCTCGGGCGATGGCTCGGCCGACCGTGGACGCCGCTTACCGGGCGATCGGGTTGCTGCCCGCCGCCGACGTCGGGGCCGCGTCGGGGGTGGCCGTGAACGCCTTCGTGTGAGGGCGTCGGCTTCGGGCGCGGCGGGCTGGGTCGCCTGCCGCGCCCGGGGTGGGGTCAGCTGTTGCCGGAGGCGAGTTCGCGGCTGCGGTCGCGGGCGGCTTCGAGGGCGGCGATGAGGGCCGCTCGTACGCCGTGGTTCTCGAGCTCGCGGATGGCGTTGATGGTGGTGCCGGCGGGCGAGGTGACGTTCTCGCGGAGCTTGACCGGGTGTTCGCCGCTGTCGCGGAGCATCGTCGCGGCGCCGATGGCGGACTGGACGATGAGGTCGTGGGCCTTGTCGCGGGGCAGGCCGAGCAGGATGCCCGCGTCGGTCATGGCCTCGACCAGGTAGAAGAAGTAGGCCGGGCCGGAGCCGGACAGGGCGGTGCAGGCGTCCTGCTGGGACTCGGGCACGCGCAGGGTCTTGCCGACGGCGCCGAAGATCTCCTCGGCGTGGGCGAGGTGTCCGGCGGTGGCGTGGCTGCCCGCGGAGATGACGGACATGGCCTCGTCGACGAGGGCGGGGGTGTTCGTCATGACACGGACGACCGGGGTGCCCGCGGCGAGGCGCTCCTCGAAGAAGGAGGTGGGGATGCCTGCCGCGCCGCTGATGACCAGGCGGTCGGCGGGGATGTGCGGGGCGAGTTCGTCGAGGAGGCTGCCCATGTCCTGCGGCTTGACCGTGAGGATGAGGGTGTCGGCGGTCTTGGCGGCCTCGGCGTTGGTGACGGGGCTGACTCCGTAGCGGGTGCGGAGTTCGTCGGCCCGTTCCTGGCGGCGGGCGGTGACCAGGAGGTCGGCGGGGGACCAGCCGGCCCGGATCATTCCGCTGAGCAGGGCTTCGCCGATCTTGCCGGTGCCGAGGACCGCGACTTTCTGGCTCATGACTCAGGTGCCCTCCGAGATGTACGTCGTCCGGGTTCATCCTCGCACCCGGGGTGCCGCGGGCGGGGCCGCTGTCCGGTGGGCGGGACGGGGCGGGCCCGGGTCAGGCGGTGCGGCGGCGGAGGGTGGCGGCGCCGAGGCCCAGGACGAGCAGGGCGCAGCCGGCGACGATCAGGGCGTCGCGGACGAAGGCGGCGGTCATGTCGGTGTGCTTGAGGACCTCGTTCATGCCGTCGACCGCGTAGGACATGGGCAGCACGTCGGAGACGGCCTCCAGGGCGGGGTGCATGTTGTCGCGCGGGGTGAACAGGCCGCACAGCAGGAGCTGGGGGAAGATCACGGCCGGCATGAACTGGACGGCCTGGAACTCGGAGGAGGCGAAGGCGGAGACGAAGAGGCCGAGGGCGGTGCCGAGGAGGGCGTCGAGCAGGGCGACCAGGAGGAGCAGCCAGGCGGAGCCGGTGACGTCCAGGCCGAGGAACCACAGGGCGAGGCCGGTGGCGAGGGCGGACTGCACGACGGCCAGGACGCCGAAGGCGAGGGCGTAGCCGGCGATGAGGTCGCCCTTGCCGAGGGGCAGGGCGAGGAGGCGTTCGAGGGTGCCGGAGGTGCGTTCGCGCAGGGTGGCGATGGAGGTCACGAGGAACATGGTGATCAGCGGGAAGATGCCGAGGAGGGAGGCGCCGATGTTGTCGAAGACCTCGGGGCTGCCGTCGAAGACGTAGCGCAGCAGGAAGAGCATCACGCACGGGATGAGGATCATCATCGCGATGGTGCGCGGGTCGTGGCGGAGCTGGCGCAGGACGCGGGCCGCGGTGGCGAGGGTGCGGGAGGCGTTGAGGGCGCCGGTGGGGGCGTGGGCGCCGGGCGCCGGTGCGGGCGTGGTGGTCATCGCGTGGTCTCTTTCGGGGTCGCGGCCGCGGTCGCCTCGTCGACGAGGTGGAGGAAGGCTTCCTCGACCGTGTCCGTGTGGGTGCGGGTGCGCAGGGCCTCGGGGCTGTCGTCGGCGAGGAGCCGGCCGTCGCGCATGAGCAGGAGGCGGTGGCAGCGCTCGGCTTCGTCCATGACGTGGGAGGAGACGAGGAGGGTGGTGCCGCGGCGGGTGGCGATGTCGTGGAAGAGGTTCCACAGGTCGCGGCGGAGTACGGGGTCGAGGCCGACGGTGGGCTCGTCGAGGACGAGGAGTTCGGGGGTGCCGAGGAGGGCGACGGCGAGGGAGACGCGGTTGCGCTGTCCGCCGGAGAGGTTGCCGGCGAGGGTGTCGGCGTGGCGGGTGAGGTCGACGTCGTCGATGGCGCGGGTGACGTCGGTGTCGCGCTGCGCGGCGGCCGCCCGGCCGGGGGTGAGGATCGCGGCGAAGTAGTCCAGGTTCTGACGGACAGTCAGGTCGTCGTAGACGGACGGGGCTTGGGTGACGTAGCCGATGTGGGTGCGCAGGCGGGGGTGGCCGGCGGGCCGGCCGAGGACGTCGAGGGTGCCGGTGACCTGGGCCTGGGTGCCGACGACGGCGCGCATGAGGGTGGACTTGCCGCAGCCGGAGGGGCCGAGGAGGCCGGTGATCTGGCCGCGCGGGACGGTGAAGTCGAGGCCGCGCAGGACGGTTCGGGGGCCGCGTACGACGGTGAGGCCGACGGCGTTGACGGCTGGGGTGTCGTGGGTTTCGGGGTGGCGGTCCGGCGGCTCGGACGAGTAATTCACCATGCGATGAATAATGCTCCGGCACCCCGGGCGCGTCAAGCGGGTGGCGCAGGGCGGCGCAGGCGCGTGAGGGTGTGAGGGTGTGATCGGAAGCCGGGGCTCCGGTGCGGTGCGCGCTGCCTCGGTCACCGATGGCTGCTGCTGTTCACGGCCGCGCTGCCGGGCGTGCTCGGGCTGATCCAGGTGGCGGCGGCGCCGCGCTGCTGGTGCGCGCGGGCTGCGAGCTCGTGCCGGTGCGGGAGGCACGGGCGCTGGGGCGGGGCGCTGCTGTGTCAGGGGCGCCGATGGCATCACCGAGCGAAGGGAACGCCCGATCATCGCGGGGAGGTCGCGGTGCTCACCGTGACGGCCGCCGCGATCGTCGTCGGGAACCTCTTCGAGGGGGCCTGGTCGCTCTGGCGCCGGCCGTGGCGGGGACGGCCTGGGACATCGGCCATGTCCCCGTCGAGACCGAGGACCCCGAGGCGGGGCCGGGATCGTCGTCCGGGTCCTGGGACACACCGCCTGCCTGCGGCTGCCGAAGCCGCTGGACGCGCTGTACGCCCTGCCGTACGACGTGAGGTGCGCCCGGATCCCGGCGGCCCGCGGCATGTGGACCACGTGTGCGCGGCGGCCCTGAAGGGGTGGGCCGCCGCGCGGGATCAGGCGGCGGCCCGGGCGACCAGCAGGTCGAGGTCGTACGTCTCCTCGACGATCCCGTCGGGGAAGACCCGCAGCAGGTGCCGGCGCTCCTCGGCGAGGAAACCGGTGCGGCGTTGCTCGGTGTCGGTGAGGAAGATCGAGTGGCTGCCGAGGTTGGCCAGGTGGGTGTCGACGGGGACGCGGCGGCTCCAGCGCAGGTGGCGGTGCGCGAAGACGAGGCGCCCTTCGGGGTCGGCGACTCCGACGTGCGTACCGAGCTTCTTCTCGGCCTCGACGTCCACGTCGAAGTGACGGGCCTGGCGGGCGGCGGCCTCGGCGATCCACGACACGTCCAGGGCGCCGGTGTTCCACCACAGCGCCAGCGCGCCGCCGGGGCGTAGCACGCGCAGTGCCTCCGGGACCGAGCGGGCGGGGTCGGTCCAGTGCCAGGACTGGGCGTAGGTGAGGAGGTCGAGGGAGGCGGGGGCGAAGGGGAGGTGGTTGCCGTCGCCCCGGACGAGGGGCACGCCGGGGAGCGCCCTGCGGAACTCGGTGGCCATGCCGGTGCCGGGCTCGACGGCGATCACGTCGGCGCCGCGGGCGTGCAGCAGGGCGGTCGCCAGGCCCGTACCGGCGCCGACGTCCGCGACACGGGCGCCCTTGAGGGGGCGGCCGGCGAGTTCCTCGACGGCGTCGAGGAGGGCGGGCGGATACGAGGGGCGGTTGGCGGCGTACTGGGCCGCTGCCGCGTTGAAGGAGTGGGCCCGGGCGGAGCGGGTGGGAGCCGTCATGGAGCCATCGTGCCCCGGGGCCGCGCTCGGGATGGGGGTTTCGGGCGGTCCCGGCGGAGTTCCTCGCGGGCGGGGTCTCTCGGGCGGGGTCTCTCGGGCGGGGTCTTTCGGGCGGGGTGGGGGGCGGCGGGTTGCGGGCAGTCTCCCGCGGCGCCGTACCCGGGGCAGGGTTCGTGGCAGACCCCGCACACGTCCCCCGCGGGCGGGGTCAGGAACGGCGGCGGGTTTCCCCACCTCCGCGGCCGCACACCGGGCAGGGTTTCCGGCAGACCCCGCGCCGACCCACGCGGGCAGCATCCGGATCGGCGGGCTTCCCCCAGGACGCGGCCGACCGCGCTCGGGGCGCGGTTTCCAGCGGACCCAGCGCAGCTCCCGCCGTCGACGGAGTCAGGAACGGCGGCGCCTCTTGGACGGGTTGCCGGTGCGGCGGGTCGAGCGCTTCTGGTGTTGTTCGAGGGCCGCCTCGTACTCCTGGCGGTGCAGCTTCTCGCCGGGGGCCTCGGTGAGCGAGCGGAAGAAGTAGGCCAGCAGCGAGCCGACGAAGCCGATGGCCAGCAGGCCGCGCAGGGAGGCCTGGCGGTCGGGGTCGGGGCGCTTGCGGTAGCTCTCCCAGGTGTGGCCGAAGGCGAGGGCGCTGGACGCCGCGAACATCACGATCACCAGGACCGTGACGAAGGAGCCGATGTCCGCGATCTCCAGGCCCTCGTAGGCGAAGCGCAGGACCAGGCAGGCGACCGCGGCGAGGGCGAGCGAGCCGACGGCGGCACCGACACGGCGCGGGCCGTAGCCGTTGTCGTGGTTCACCCAGGTGGTGCCGAAGAGGCGGAGGGGCTCGGGGGTGGGGCCGCCGGTGTGGGAGTCCTCCGCCTGGTCCCGGGTGCCGTTGCCGTTCTGCTTGTCGCTCACGGCTCGATTATGTCCCGGGGCGGGGCGGCTGCGTCCCGGGGCGGGGCGGCTGCGTCCCGGGGCGGGGCGGCTGCGTCCCGGGGCGGGGCGGCTGCGTCCCGGGGCGGGGCGGGCCCCTCCGAGGGCGCCCTGGAGCGGCTCCGGGACGCCCAGGGAGCGCCCCGGAGCCGGCCGGCGTTCCCGGTCGGGTCAGACCGAGCCATTCAGACCGAGCCGGTCAGACCGAGCCGGGTCAGCCGGGTTGCCTCGGCCCGGTGGGCTCGGCTCGGGTCGGCTCAGCCGAGTCGGCTCGGCTCGGGTGGGCTCGGCCGAGTCGACTCAGCCCGGGGTCGGCACAGCCGAATCCATTCCGCCCGGGACGGCTCAGCCGGGACGACTCGGCACGGGTCGGCACGGCCGAATCCATTCCGCTCAGGACGGCTCGGCCAGGGCGCCTCGGTCCACGTCGGCTCGGCCAAATCCACTCAGCCCAGGACGGCACAGCCGAACGACCCGGCACGGGTCGGCACAGCCGAACGACCCGGTCCACGTCGGCACAGCCAAACCCACTCAGCCCAGAACGGCACAGCCGACACGACCCAGCCCACGTCCGCACAGCCAAACCCACCCCGCCCAGAACGGCTCAGCCGCAACGACCCGCCCAGCCCAGGTTCGGCTCAGCCGCACTGGGAGGCGACGTAACCGTCGCTGCCCGTGTTCACATAGGCGTCGGCGACGAACTCGCCGTCGCTGATGTTGTCCCAGATGTTGGACGTCCCGTACGGGCCCGTCACCGACGTCCCCGGTGTCTGGCAGTAGATCGGGACCTTGGCGCCCTCCGGGAGGACCCGCAGGATGCGGTAGCCCGTGCCGGGGCCGCTGCGGACGTTGAGGCGGACGCCCGGGGCGACCGCGTAGTAACGCAGCAGGCTCGACGCCTCGGCGGACTGCGCCTCGCTCGCGCCCCCGGCCTCTTCGGCATGCTCGACAGCCATGGAAACCTCCCCCGTCGGCCCCGGCTTCGCGCGGGGCCCGCTGATTGTCTCGAATCACGCCCTGAAAGTGACGTGCGCGACTCGCACCCGGAGGCTAGCAAGCCGCCTCGGTCTCGCACGAACCATCGACTAGGCTCCTCGCGTCGCGCGCGCGGACGAACGGCACGGGGGTGGTTCATGGCGCCGCAGAGCAACACCGGGATCGGGGCGGAAGCGGAACTTCCCGAATACGCCGGTCACTATCTGCTGGAGTCGTGCCTCGGCTCCGGCGGCATGGGCGTCGTCCATCAGGCGCGCAGCGCCTCGGGGATGACGCTCGCCGTCAAGGTCGTGCACGCCGAGTTCGCCAGAGACCCCGAGTTCAGGGGCCGGTTCCGGCAGGAGGTGGCCGCGGCCCGCCGGGTGAGCGGAGCGTTCACGGCGTCCGTCGTGGACGCCGATCCGGATGCCGAACGGCCCTGGATGGCGACCCTGTTCATCCCCGGCCCGACGCTCTCCGATCAGGTGAAGCGGAACGGGCCGATGAACACCGAGCAGTTGCGCCGGCTGATGGCCGGACTGGCCGAGGCGCTGCGCGACATCCATCGGGTCGGCGTCGTGCACCGGGACCTGAAGCCGAGCAACGTCCTGCTCGCCGAGGACGGGCCGAAAGTCATCGACTTCGGAATCTCCCGGCCGAAAGACAGCGAACTGCGCACCGAGACCGGGAAGTTGATCGGCACCCCGCCGTTCATGGCTCCCGAGCAGTTCCGGCGCCCGCGCGAGGTCGGCCCCGCCGCGGACATTTTCGCGCTCGGATCCGTGATGGTGCACGCGGCGACGGGACGGGGGCCCTTCGACTCCGACAGCCCCTATGTCGTCGCCTACCAGGTCGTGCACGACGAGCCCGATCTGACCGGTGTCCCCGACAGCCTCGTCCCGCTGGTGTCGCGGTGTCTGGCCAAGGAGCCCGAGGAGCGGCCCACTCCGGACGAACTCATGCGGGAGCTGCGGTCGGTGGCCGCCTCGTACGACACCCAGGCGTTCATCCCCACGCAGCGGACGGGCGGCGTACCGCGGCCGGAGCCCCGGGCCGAAGAGCCGCCCCGTACGGCGCCCAGGCGCTCGCGCGGGCGGATCGCCGCGGTCGCGGCGGCGCTCGTGCTGGTGGTCACCGGGACCGTGGTCGCCCTCACCCGGTCCGGCGAGGAGCCCCGCCGCGCGGCCGGTGACCGGCACCCGGCGACAGCCCCGGTCCGCGCGTGGGAGACCCGCCCGGTACGGGGCGAGGAGGGGACCGCGCAGTGCTCGTACGGCGGCTCGGCGGTGCTGTGCGCGCGGCCGGGCATGGTCTTCGCCCTCTCCCCGTCCGACGGCTCCGTGCTGTGGCGCACCGCCACCGCCGGCTCCCGGGTCAGCTCCCCGCCCATCCTGGCGGGCGGTCTCGTGCAGCCCATGGCGGAGGAGAGCGACCGGCGGCGGGGCTCGACCCCGCGTCGGGCGAGCCGCGCTGGGAGCGGGAGATGCCCGCGCACGTCGCTCTGCAGCCCGTCGGCGACATTTTGCTGCTCACGGGCGCGGACGGCGTGGTCACCGGGGTGGACGGTGCCACGGGCGAGCCCGTGTGGAGCCGTCGCATCGAGGGCCTGGGGACGCCGTACTTCGTGTCGTTCGCCGGCGATCCGCTGGCGTACGCCGTGGATCCGCTGGGCGACGACGGCAGCGAGGTCACCGCGGTCGACCCGACGACGGGCGAGGTGCGCTGGAAGGCGGAGCTGCGGGGAGATCTGAAGCCGGTCGGCTCCCACGACGGCTCCCTCTTCCTGCTGGCCGCCGACCAGCTCCACGAGGACGTGAGCACTGTCGTCCGCTACGACCCGGCGAGCGGTACGGCGCGCCGGGTGCAGCTGCCCGTGTCGCGCGACGATCCGCGGGTCGGCGTACGCGGGAACATCGTCTATCTGCTGACCGCGGGCGGTTCGCTGGAGGCGGTGGACATGGACGCGGGCAAGCGGATCTGGATCCTCGAAACCGCCGTGAGCCGCGGCTCCGCTCCGGTCGCCGACCGCGGGCAGGTGTACGTGACCACTCCCGACGGGCGTCTCCTCGCCGTGGACGCGGGCAACGGCCGTCTGCTCGGGCAGACGCCCCCGCGCCCCGCCGGCGCCTCGGACGTCGTACCCGCGTATCTGCCCGAGCCCGTCGTCTCCGGCCCCCGCGTCCACGCTTCCGCGCCCGACGGGACCGTCTTCTCCGTGCCCGCCCGCGACCCGGCGTCCTGGTGACATGACGAAGGGCCGCCTCCCCCGAAGGGAAGGCGGCCCGAAGAGAAGGCGGCCCGGGAGGGAGAGCGGTTCGGGAGGCGCCGAGGGCCGCCTCAGCCCAGCTTCGTCACGTCCCGCACCGCGCCCTTGTCCGCGCTCGTGGCCATCGCGGCGTACGCCCGCAGCGCCGCGGACACCTTGCGCTCGCGGTTCTTGGGCGCGTACGCCCCGCCCAACGCCTCCTCGCGGCGGGCGAGTTCGGCGTCGTCGACCAGCAGCTCGATCGTCCGGTCCGGGATGTCGATACGGATGCGGTCGCCGTCCTCGACCAGGGCGATGGTGCCGCCCGAGGCCGCCTCGGGTGAGGCGTGGCCGATCGACAGGCCCGAAGTGCCGCCGGAGAAACGGCCGTCGGTGATCAGGGCGCAGGCCTTTCCGAGGCCTCGGCCCTTGAGGTACGAGGTCGGGTAGAGCATCTCCTGCATGCCGGGGCCTCCCTTGGGGCCCTCGTAGCGGATGACGACGACGTCGCCCTCCTTGACCTGCTGGGTGAGGATCTTCTGGACGGCCTCCTCCTGCGACTCGCAGACGACGGCCGGGCCCTCGAAGGTCCAGATCGACGGGTCGACACCGGCCGTCTTCACCACGCAGCCGTCGACCGCGAGGTTGCCCTTGAGGACGGCGAGGCCGCCGTCCTGGGAGTAGGCGTGCTCGGCGGAGCGGATGCAGCCGTTCTCGGCGTCGGTGTCGAGGGAGTCCCAGCGCTCGGACTGGGAGAAGGCCTCCGCGGAGCGCACGCAGCCCGGGGCCGCGTGCCACAGCTCCACGGCCTGCGGGGACGGCGAACCGCCGCGCACGTCCCAGGTCTTGAGCCAGTCGGCGAGGGACGGGCTGTGGACGGAGTTGACGTCCTCGTTCAGCAGGCCCGCGCGGTGCAGTTCGCCCAGGAGGGCCGGGATGCCACCGGCTCGGTGGACGTCCTCCATGTAGTACGTGCGGTCCTTGGCGACGTTCGGCGCGACCTTGGCCAGACACGGCACCCGGCGCGAGACGGCGTCGATCTCGGCGAGGCCGAAGGGGATCTCCGCCTCCTGGGCGGCGGCCAGCAGGTGCAGGATCGTGTTGGTGGAGCCGCCCATGGCGATGTCGAGGGCCATGGCGTTCTCGAAGGCCGCGAAGGTGGCGATGGAGCGCGGCAGGACGGTGTCGTCGTCCTGCTCGTAGTAGCGCCGGGTGATGTCCATGACCGTGCGGGCCGCGTCCTCGTAGAGGCGGCGGCGGGCCGTGTGGGTGGCCAGGACCGAGCCGTTGCCGGGCAGGGACAGGCCGATCGCCTCGGTGAGGCAGTTCATCGAGTTGGCGGTGAACATGCCCGAACAGGAGCCGCAGGTCGGACAGGCGTTCTCCTCGATACGGAGGATGTCCTCGTCCGAGATCTTGTCGTTCACGGCGTCGGAGATCGCGTCGACCAGGTCGAGGGTGCGGACCGTGCCGTCGACCAGGGTGGCGCGGCCGGACTCCATGGGGCCGCCGGAGACGAAGACCGTGGGGATGTTGAGGCGCAGGGCCGCGTTCAGCATGCCCGGGGTGATCTTGTCGCAGTTGGAGATGCAGACCAGGGCGTCGGCGCAGTGCGCCTCGACCATGTACTCGACCGAGTCGGCGATCAGGTCGCGCGAGGGCAGGGAGTACAGCATGCCGCCGTGGCCCATCGCGATGCCGTCGTCCACGGCGATCGTGTTGAACTCGCGCGGGATGCCGCCCGCCTCCCGGATCGCCTCGCTGACGATCCGGCCGACCGGCTGGAGGTGCGTGTGGCCGGGCACGAACTCGGTGAAGGAGTTGGCGACGGCGATGATCGGCTTCCGGCCGATGTCCGCACCGGGTACACCGGAGGCGCGCATAAGGGCGCGGGCGCCCGCCATGTTGCGGCCGTGGGTGACTGTGCGGGACCTCAGCTCGGGCATCGTCGCTCGCTCCTTCAGAGACTGCGATCAGGAAGACTTGCGATCAGAGAGACCTCTGACTGCTAACGAGCGTACGCCGGACATCCAGGTGCCGGGACGCTGTCCGGAATGCGGGACGGGTATCTCAGTGCGACCGTCCGTCCGAGCCCTTGCGCGGCCGGGCCGCTGAGGGCCTCAGGGGCCGGTCAGATGCACCTGTACGACCGGCGCCAGCCGCGCGATGATCTGCTCCGGCTGCGCCGAGGCCAGCGGCTCCACCTTGATCACGTACCGCAGCATCGCCGTACCGACCAGCTGGGCCGCCGCCAGCTCGGCCCGCAGCTCGGCGTCGGGCACGTCCAGTTCCCCGGCGATCCGGCGCAGCAGCTGGGCGGCGACCAGATGGCGGAAGACGGCGGCGGCGGCCTCGTTGTTGACGGCCGAGCGCACCACCGCGAGCAGCGACGTACGGGTGACCGGGTTCTCCCAGACGCCGAAGAAGAAGCGGGTCAGCCGCTCCCCCACGCCGTCCAGCGGGCCGTCGGCGACGGCGTCCGCGGCGCTGATCGCGGGCGCGATGGTGTCCTCGATCGCGGCCTCGAACACCTGCTCCTTGGTGCCGAAGTAGTGGTGGACGAGCGCCGGGTCGACCCCGGCGGCCTTGGCGATACCGCGGACGGACGTCTTGTCGTAGCCGCGTTCGGAGAACTCCGCGCGGGCCGCGGCGAGGATGCGGTCGCGGGTGTCCGCGGACTCGGTGCGCGGCGGCCGGCCCCGGCGCCGGGAGGTCTGGGCGGTCATCGCCTCGGCACCTTCGTCGCCGACGCCAGATGCAGCCGTGTGTAGGCCAGCGCCTCGGCGAGGTCGGCCTCGCGCTCCGCGCTGGACATGGCGCGCCGGGTGTTGACCTCGATGACGACATGGCCGTCGAAGCCGGTCAGGGCGAGACGCTCCAGCACCTCGGCGCAGGGCTGGGTGCCGCGGCCGGGCACCAGGTGCTCGTCCTTGGCCGAGCCGCGGCCGTCGGCGAGGTGGACATGGCCGAGCCGGTCGCCCATGCGGTCGATCATCTCGATCGCGTCGGTGCGGGCGGTGGCGGTGTGGCTGAGGTCGATCGTGAAGTGCCGGTAGTCGTCCTTGGTGACGTCCCAGCCGGGGGCGTAGGCGAGCATCTCGCGGTCGCGGTAGCGCCAGGGGTACATGTTCTCGACGGCGAACCGGACGTCCGTCTCGTCGGCCATCCGCCAGATCCCCCTGACGAAGTCGCGCGCGTACTGGCGCTGCCAGCGGAAAGGGGGATGGACCACGACCGTGCCGGCGCCGAGCTTGTGCGCGGCGGCCCGGGCCCGCTGGAGCTTGGTCCAGGGGTCCGTCGACCAGACGCGCTGCGTGATGAGCAGACACGGGGCGTGCACGGCGAGGATCGGCACGCCGTGGTGGTCGCTGAGCCGGCGCAGGGCGTCGACGTCCTGGCTGACCGGGTCGTTCCAGACCATGACCTCGACGCCGTCGTAGCCGAGGCGGGCGGCGATCTCGAAGGCCGTCGCCGTGGACTCCGGGTAGACGGAGGCCGTGGACAGCGCGACCTTCGCATCCGGAATACGCACGACTGGATCTGCCACGAGGGAAAGGGTACGCGGTCGTCTACGCGCCGTTCAGCGTTCTCATCGTGTGCGCGTGCGGGATGCCGGTGGCTGATCGCGCCCGCGCGGCGGGGCCGCCCGTCGAGACGGCCCCGCGCCCTTCAGGGTCGTGTCCCTCAAGTCGGCATGTGATCCAGCTTGCGGAGGATGACGCCCTCGCGCAGGGCCCACGGGCAGACCTCCAGGGTCTCGACACCGAAGAGATCCATCGCGCCCTCGGCCACGAGCGCACCCGCGAGGAGCTGGTTGGCGCGTCCCTCGGAGACACCGGGCAGCTCGCAGCGCTCGGCGGTGGTCATGCCCGCCAGTCTCGGCACCCAGGCCTCCAGGGACTCCCGCTTGAGGTCGCGCTGGACGTAGAGGCCGTCGGCGGAGCGGGCGGCGCCGCCGATGCGGGCGAGCTGCCGGAAGGTCTTGGAGGTGGCGACCACGTGGTCGGGGGCGCCGAAGCGGGTGAACTCCCCGACCGTACGGGCGATCTGGGCGCGGACATGACGACGCAGGGCCCTTATGTCGTCCGGGTCCGGGGGGTCACCGGGAAGCCAGCCGGCGGTGAGGCGGCCGGCGCCGAGAGGCAGCGAGACGGCGGCGTCGGGCTCCTCGTCGATGCCGTAGGCGATCTCCAGGGAGCCGCCGCCGATGTCCAGGACCAGCAGCTTGCCGGCCGACCAGCCGAACCAGCGGCGGGCCGCGAGGAAGGTCAGCCGGGCCTCCTCGGCGCCGCTGAGGACCTGGAGCGCGACGCCGGTCTCCTCGTGCACGCGGGTGAGGACCTCGTCGGCGTTGGTGGCCTCGCGCACGGCGGAGGTGGCGAACGGGAGCAGTTCCTCGACGCCCTTGTCCTCGGCCGCCTGGAGGGCGCCGTGGACGACAGCGATCAGCTGCTCGACGCCGTCCGGGCCGATGGCACCGGCCTCGTCGAGCAGCTGGGCCAGGCGCAGCTCCGCCTTGTGCGAGTGCGCGGGCAGCGGCCGTGCGCCGGGGTGCGCGTCCACCACCAGCAGATGCACCGTATTGCTTCCCACGTCCAGGACACCGAGTCTCATGTACGGAACGCTACTGCCAGGTGGGCCGTGGTCCGCCCCTCGGGACGTGAGTGGAGCGGTCCCACCACGGGCGTTCGGCGACTTACCCTGGACGGGTGCCAAAGACGAAAAAGGCGAAGGACGACAAGAAGGCCAAATCGGCTGCGGATTCTTCGCGGGCGAAAGCACCGAAGATGTCGAAGAAGGCCCCGGAAGCCGACGAGAAGGGGCTCGACTTCGCACGCGCGTGGGTTGAGTTCCCTGATCCGGCGGACGACGAGCAGATCTTCCGCTGTGATCTGACATGGCTGACCTCCCGCTGGAACTGCATCTTCGGAAGCGGCTGCCAGGGCATCCAGGCCGGCCGCGCGGACGACGGGTGCTGTTCGCTGGGCGCCCACTTCTCCGACGAGGACGACGAGAAGCGCGTCGCCGAGCACGTGGCGCGGCTCACGCCGGAGATCTGGCAGCACCACGACGAGGGCATGGAGCACGGCTGGGTCTCCGAGGACGACGAGGGCTCCCGCCAGACCCGCCCCTTCAACGGCTCGTGCATCTTCCAGAACCGCCCCGGCTTCGCGGGCGGCGCGGGCTGCTCGCTGCACATCCTGGCCCTGAAGGAGGGCCGGGAGCCGCTGGAGACCAAGCCGGACGTGTGCTGGCAGCTGCCCGTGCGCCGCACGTACGACTGGATCGACCGCCCCGACGACACGCGTGTCCTCCAGGTCTCCATCGGTGAGTACGACCGCCGCGGCTGGGGTCCGGGCGGCCACGACCTGCACTGGTGGTGCACCTCGGCGACCTCGGCGCACGGCGCGGGCGATCCGGTCTACGTCTCCTACCGGGCGGAACTGACCGAACTGATGGGCAAGGCCGGCTACGACCGCCTGGTCGAACTGTGCGAGCAGCGCCTGGCCGCGCAGCTCCCCCTGCTGGCCCCGCACCCGGCGGACCCGGTCGGCTGACCGCGGCCGGGAGAGCGTTCTACGACGTGGAGGGGCTCGGGTCGCCGCTGTCGCCGGGCGGGGGCGACGAACCCGGGTCGGTCGGCGCGGAGCTGCTGGGAGTCGGCTCGGGAGTGGGCGAGGAGGGCGGGTCGCTCGGGGTCGGATCGGTGGGTTCGGAGGCCGTCGGGGTGGGCGTCGGGTCGACGGGCGTGGGACTGCCGGGGCTGCTGGGTCTCGGCTTCGGTTCGGGGTCGGAGGGGCTGGGCGCGGTGCCGTAGCCCTCGATGGAGACGATGGCGCCCGCGGGCGCCACGGCCACGCGCGCGTGCCAGTACCCGGAGGGTTCACGCAGCGGGTCGACGTACACCTTGATCGTCACCGACTCGCCGGGCCGCAGGGTTCCCGACGACCGGCTCAGATACAGCCAGCGGGCTCCGGTCGCGGCCGACCAGCGCACGGGCGCGTCCCCGGAGGCGGTGAGGGTGATCAGGGTGGTGTCACCGCTGGTCCCGGCCGTCACCTCCAGCTGCCCGGGGCCCTTCGTCCCGACCCCGTTGACGCTGATGACCTCGACGGACACATCGGGCGTGCCCCCGCCGAAGCCGCCGCCGGGCCGGGTGCTGGCGTTGCCGGCGTTCTCGTAACCGCCACCGGCGGCGGATCCCTCGACCCCGCCGGGCCCGTGTTCCCGGCTGGCGGCGGCACCGGGGCCGCCGCCCTCCCCGTCACCGGCGAGCGGCCCGCCCCGGTAGGCGGACCACAGGGCGATCACCGGAGCGGCGACGACGGTGGCGACCACCGTCGTCGTGACGGCCCGCGCGCGGAGCCGGTCGCGGCGGGCGGCACGGTCTTTCGGGTCCATCGGAAAGCCGCGCCGGTCGAAGCGCGGGACGGCCGCGCCCCGCGCGCGCGGGTGGTGCGCCATCGCCACGTACAGCGGCGCGCGGGGTGCCTCCAGGACGGGCAGCGCCTCGGGCGTGACGCTCGCGCCGGGCCAGCGGCCGGGCACGGCACGCTCCGCGGCGCGCCGGCAGTGGGGGCAGTCGTCGACGTGCCGGACCAGCTCGCGGCGCAGCGTGGTGCTGAGCACGAGCTGGTGGTCGCCGGTGAGGCGGGCGACGCCGGGGCAGCCGCCGGTCTCGACGACGGCGAGCACCGCGCGGGTGCGTTCCACCTCGCAGGCGGCGGAGGCGAGGAGTTCCCGGGCGGCGGCGAGGTCCATCCCCAGCACGGCGGCGACCTCGTGGGCGGCCAGGTGATGCCGCACCGCCAGCTCCAGCGCCTCGCGCTGCTCCGGGGTGGTGCCGGCCGCCTCCGGCCAGGCCAGCAGGGCGAGTTCGCGCCGGCGCTGCTCCTGTACCTCCTCGGACACGGGCGGCTCCTGCGGCGGGACCGGCCGCGGCCGGGGGCCGTGGCGTCCTGCGGCATGGCCGGCCTGGCGTTTCTCCCTGGCCTCCGCCATCTTCCGCAGACACGACCAGCGGGTCAGGGCGTACAGCCAGGCCCTGCGGTCGTCGGCGGACTCGGGGGCGCGGGTGCCTCGGCGCTCCGCGAGGGCCAGGACGTCTCCCAGTGCGGCCGTCGCGGTGTCGTGGTCGCACAGCACGGACAGGCAGTAGGTGAACAGCCCGTCCAGGTACGGCTCGTAGCGCGCAGGCGTCCGCTGCGCCAGCGTCCTCGCGGCACCGCGGTCACGCGCCTCGCGGTACGCCCGGTGTGCGCCGGTGGTGCGGGTCGAGGTTTCCGGGCTGCTGCTCATCACCCGTGCGACCGTAGGCGGCCGACGCCCGGCCATTCCGGCACCTTGAGCACATTTACTCCGTACGGGTGAAACGATCCCTCATAAGGGGACACGGGGCTCCTCTGGAGTGGCCTGTTTGCGACGGAACTGGCCGGTTCCCTGCGGGTGCGGGTGCGCGTATCGCCGGGCGGGGCGGGGTCGGCGGCGCGGCTGCGGCAGGGGCGGCGCGCAACTCGGCGTCGGCGAGGTGCCAGGCCGCCCACAGCGGGGCGCGTTGCTGGGCCCGGCGACGGTGCGGCTGAGGCGGGGGGCGGTACGCAACTCGGCGTCAGCGAGGTACCGCCGCGCCCACCCGTGCCGCCCCGAGCGGCACGCATGCCCGCAGCGGGGGCGCGGTGCGGGGCGGGGGCGTTGCGCGGCCCGAGGCGACGGGCGTCGGGAAGTCGCGCACGGCGCGGAGGAAGCCGGGGGCGGCGCGGAGGAAGCCGGGGGCGGCGCGCTGCTCGGCGTCGGCGAGGTACCGCCGCGCCCACCCGTGCCGCCCCGAGCGGCACGCATGCCCGCAGCGGGGGCGCGGTGCGCGGCGGGGGCGTTGCGCGGCCCGAGGCGACGTCGGGCGGCGGGAAAGCCGGGTACGACAGGCGACAGGTGGGGCGGGAAGGCGCGTACGGCGAGGAAGGCGCGTACGGCGAGAAGGAAACGGAACCGGAGGCGTCGGGAAGGCGCGTACGGCGGGGAGGGGACGGGGCGGGGGGTGTCCGCCCGCAGCGGACGGCGCGAGACGCCCTCAGCCGACGTAAGAGACCAGAACGGCGGACCGAGGACGGACACCCCCCCCCCCCGCCCCCCCCCCCCCCCCCCCCCCCCCCCCCCCAAAACACCCCCCCCCCCCCCCCCCCCCCCCCCCCGCCGCCCCCCCCCCGGCCCCCCCCCCCACCCAC
>NZ_JBEXPR010000062.1:0-16998 GCF_040612135.1 Streptomyces sp. NPDC006458
CGGGCGGTCAGCTTGCCCTTGGCATGCTGCGCGGCCGTCGCCTTCTCACTCGGTCCGGCCAGCGCCTGCGCACGGATCTCGTGCAACTCGGCGACGTGACCACGAATGTCCGTCGGCCCTGGCTCCGTCGACGCTGGAGCAGTCGTCATCGCCATCTCTGGTCCCTTTCTGGGACAAGACTGAGGAGAGAATCCCGCCCCGGATCCATGGAGAACATGATCAAACCGCCTATACGGTTTGCTTGAGCAGTGGTGGAAGAGGTTTCGGACAACGGTCGACTCACCGCCAACTCTCGGGCGGCGCGTAACCCGCCGACCCGTCCCACCAGCTCCAACCGAGCGCCGGCGGCGGCTCGGGCTCGACCGGGGGGTGCGACCACAGTGCGAGCAACACCACGGCGAGAGCTGCCAGTTCCTCCTCGCTGGCAACCCCGCGTTCCACCCGGAGCACGGCTTCTGAGCTCTCCATCCAGCTCATCTCCCCCTCTCCCTGCAGACTTGAGCCAGGGTCGACCGGGAGACTCGAAAAGCGCTGAGGGATCACTTGAGGCCGGGTGTATGCCCAACCCCAACTCCGGTCCATGGCCAAGGTTTTACTCGCGCACAAGCGGTCGGTTTCGCTGTAGCGTCATCGGAGGGCTGCTGGGGCGACGACCTGGGACAGCTTGGCTCCAACAGGGCCTTACCGGTACTGGATCTGGAAGCCAGCGTTCCGAAAGTAGTCGTAGCGGAGTGCTTCCTACCACTGGAAACTAAACCGGGTGGTATGTATCTTCACAGGCCTGAGAGTCCTGAAGCACAAACACGCCGACGCCGCTCAGGGGGAACAGACATGTCTGCGAGCACGTTCAGTGTCGAACACGCGGCACCCGACACCTGGCGCACGGGGCGGGACATCACGATGCCGCAGCAAGCCACAGCGCTTCGCTATCCGAGCCTCACCACCACGGTCCCGAAGGAGTTCGTGCACCGCGCCAGCGTCGCCGAGGTGATGCTCACCGACTGGGCGCGCCTGGACGAGCAGCACTTCACAGTGACCGCTCAGTGGCCGCGGCTGCACTGCTTCTTCGCCACCATCGACGGTTACCATGATCCACTCCTGGTAGCCGAAACGATCCGCCAGGCCGGACTGCTGCTGGCGCACGCGGAGTTCGACGTGCCGCTCGACCACAAGTTCCTCATGTGGGACCTGTCGGTCGACATCGACGCCGAGCAGCTCCTCATCGGCGGCGCGCCGGCCTCCGTGGTCATCGACATCACCTGCTCGGACATCAAGTGGCGGGGCCGGAACATCTCGGGTCTGCACTTCGACGCGGTGATCCGCCGCGACGGGCAGCAGGTCGCGACCGCGGGCGCCACCTTCACCTGCCTCGCCCCGGCCGTCTACCGGCGTCTGCGGACTCCGCGGATCGGTGACGGAGTGGCGCCGATTCCGCTGACGAGCCCGATCGCCCCGCAGGACGTGGCCCGACTGTCGCCGACGGACGTCGTGCTCTCCCCGCTGCCCGCGCCGGACAGCTGGCAGCTGCGAGTGGACACCAGGCACCCCGTGCTCTTCGACCACCCGGTCGACCACGTACCGGGCATGGTGCTGCTGGAGGCCGCCCGCCAGGCCGCCATCGCGTACCTGGGTCGCGACTGCCTCCCGGTGGGCCTCACCAGCGAGTTCACCCGCTACGCGGAGCTCGACGAACCGTGCCTGGTCGAGGTGTGCTCCCTGCCGCGCGACGAGCAGGGCCGTGAGCGCGTGCTCGTGACAGGGCGCCAGGAGGGCGAGGTCGTCTTCTCCTCGACCCTCACCGCGGCACCGGCCACCGCCTGAACGACAAGAAGCGGCTCAAGGGAACTGCTCCCTTGAGCCGCTTCGGTATGCCCCCGAGAACTTGAGGCGACCCCGGATACGCCGAGACGAGATGGCCTCCGATACGCCGAAGACCCCGGGTGCCCTCAGGCACCCGGGGTGACAGGCCACCAGTGGTGACCTCAGGCAGGGGCCGGTTCCGGCTCCAGTGCATCGAGCGCCGCGCGCACCACACGGGCGCCCCGGTCCGGGGCCACGTCCAGCCGCATCAGCACAGCCGGAGAGGCGACGGAGGGCAGCAGGTGCTTCAGCAGCACCGAGGCCCGGTACTCGACGTCATCGAGGCCGGTCTCCAACTGGGCATAGAGCTGTACGCCGTTGAAAGCACTGACCACCAACTCGGCAACCTCGCGCGGCACCACATGGGCGAGGGTCTCGCCCCGCTGATGTGCCTCGGTGAGGACCTCCGTGAGCACGTCCACCCACAGCGGCCAGGCGCTGCCGTAGTACTTGATACCGGCCGGGTCCGACGAGAGCCGGGCACCGGCCCGCAGCAGCGGCTCGTGCCGCAGCCTGTGGGCCACCGTCATCGCAACGTCCACGACCTCCTGGAGCTTGACCTCCTGCTCGGGCAGCGCCTGGGCCGTCTGGAGCTCCAGGACTCCCTTGGCGAGCGCTTCCTTGGAGTCGAAGTGGAAGTACAGGGCGCCCTTGGTCACCCCTGCGGTCTTGAGGATGTCGGCGACTGTTGCCGCTGTGTACCCGTGTTCCGCGAAGACGACCGCGGCGGCCTCCAGAACTGCGCGACGGGTCCTGACCGCACGTTCCTGCTGGGCCATGGGACCTCCCTTTCCCTCAACCGCACCGGAGCCTTACGAGCCGGAGCCGCAGACCGGAGCACCAAGAACAAACCGTCCAAGAGGTACCTTATTCTCTTGGTCAATGGAATGACAGCGCTTGAGTTCGCCCAGTATTCGCCCCCTGATCCTCCGTGCAGCCCCGGTCACAGGGCGTGTATCCCCTCGCCGCGAAGTCGAAACATGCTGGTCAGAGGAACCCTACGGGGTCATCCGGGGGTCCTGCGGCGGCAGGGCAGAAAAACCATCCACCCTGTACGTTTTCCGGCTGGATTCTGCTGTCAGCCCGTCCTGTCAGACGCTGACAGGAACCATACTCTCGGAAGTCGCCGCCACACCGGCCGATCCGGGCCACAGCCGCCCTTCTGCCGCCTCGGCGTCCAGGGCACGCACCAGACGCTCGTCGATCGCGTCGAGCGAGCCGACCATGTGCCGCACGCCGGCCCGTCGCATCAGCTGGCGCTGGAAGCTGTGCTCGTAGGAGGTCGGGTGCCCGATGAAGGCCGCCCCGAGCTCCTGGGCGACCTCGGCCACCCGCGCCACGTCGTCGATGAAGAGCGCCTCGTCGCAGCGGACCCCGAAGACGTCCTCGGCGATCTCCCGGATGCCAGGACGGAAGCCGTCGGTGCAGACGTAGCGCGGCTCGTCGAAGGACCCCGCGTACGCGCCGAGGTGGCGCTCGAAGTGGTCGCGCTCCAGGCCTCCGTAGCACACCAGACGGGCCCCGGTGGCGCGCAGCCGCTCCAGCAGTGCGCCGACCCCCTGCGTGACCCGGACCGGGTGCTGCTCGATGTAGGCCCGGCGCTCGCGGAAGTACTCCTGCACGACCTCCTCCGGCGTACCGGGCACTCCCATCGCGGCCGCGGCCCGTAGCTGCGTCTGCGACAGCACCGCCCGCTCCAGCTCGGCGGTGTAGATGCCGCCGCGGCTCGTCACGAACCGGTGGATGACCGGACTGAACGTGTCGTTCAGCAACACCCCGTCGATGTTCACCGCGATCAGTCGCAGATGCCGCAAGGCCATCACAGAACCGCCTAAACGTCGGGCCGTACGACGTACGGCGCCCAGGTGGGCAAGTCGAAGGCCTCGCGCCGCTGCACCGGCTGCGCCGACCTCATGGATTCGACAATAAACCGGACGTGCGGTTTCTTCAACAGCTATCCTTGAGTCGTATCGCTCGCGACAGGGGGCTCACAACCGTGGGGGGAACGATGAGCAGCACGTTGAAGGGCAGAACAGCACTGGTCACCGGTGCGGGGCGGGGAATCGGCCGGGCTGTCGCCCGGCGCCTGGCGGCGGACGGCGCGCTCGTCGCCGTGCACTACGGCAGCGACGAAGCCTCGGCCCGCGAGACCGTCGAGCAGATCACCTACGAGGGCGGACGCGCCTTTGCGCTGCACGGGCCGTTGGGGGTGCCCGACGACGTCCGCACGGTCTACGAGCGGCTCGACGCGGGTCTGCACGACATGGGCGAGCCGGCCGAGCTCGACATCCTGGTCAACAACGCCGGCTTCAACGTCCGGGGCGGGGTGTCCGAGGTGACCCCGCAGGACTTCGACCGGCTGATGGCCGTCCACGCCAAGGCCCCGCTGTTCCTGGTGCAGGAAGGGCTGGGGCGGCTGCGCGGCAGCGGGCGGGTCATCAACATCAGCTCCGCGGCCACCCGGGTCGCCCTGCCGACCTCGCTGGCGTACTCCATGGCCAAGGGGGCCCTGGAGACCCTCACCCGCACACTCGCCAAGGAGCTGGGGCCGCGTCAGATCACCGTGAACTGCGTGGCGCCGGGCTTCGTCAGGACGGACCTGAACCAGCAGCGCTGGGCCACGCCCGAGGCCGAGGCCGTGCATGCCGCGTTCTCCGTGTTCGGCAGGATGGGACAGCCGGGCGACATCGCCGATGTCGTGGCCTTCCTGGCCTCGCCGGACTCCCGCTGGGTGACCGGCCAGTGCATCGACGCGTCCGGCGGGACGGGGCTGTAGTTCCGGCAGCGGCCCTCCCGTTCGGCAGGTCACAGCGGCAGGATGAGACCCGGCTCAGGTGTCGTCGAGGGCTGCTGTGAGCCGCCCGAGCGCGGCGTCTTACGGCCCTTGGTGCCCGGAGCCAGGGTGCGTGGGTCCACGGCCTCAGCGGGCGCTCCAGTGGCGTACAGGCCGTCCGGGTCGGTGTCCCGGTCGTGGGGCAGCAGCCAGAACACCCGGCGGCGGAACGTGCCTGAGGACCGGGAGGGCTTGGCCTGCGGCCCCAGCAGCGCGTACCCGACCATCCGGCCGTCGCGGTGGTAGGCAGGCCGCCCCCGCCGGGTCGGCAGCCGGTCCAGGCTCTGGCGTACGTAGTCGAGGCCGTCTATGTCCTCCAGCCAGACGAAGCCGACCTCGTGGACGATCTCGTCCTCTGCGATGAGAGAGCTCATGCAGTCTCCTCGTCGGCGAGCAGTCCGATGCCCGGGTAGTACTTGCGCTGGTTGGAGAGGATCATCTCTTTCGGTGACGCGAGCCCCACGAGCTCTCGGACCCGGGCCGCGAAGGACCGGGACGAGATCGCGGGGGCGCCCTCATTCTGACACCACGTCCGGTAGGCGGCGTACAACTGCGTTTGTTCCGCTCTCAGTTCGGTGTCCAGTACGCAAGATTCGCCCAGAAAACGCCCGGTGTGGTCCTCGGTCTCCGCATACGCCGTGGTGGCGATGCGGACCCGCTCCGGCCCGCTGAGGTCCTTCTCGCCGCTCAAGTAGCGCCGGGCTCCCTGCACCAGCCAGTTGAGGATGCCGGGGCCCTCCTCGGTGACCAGGATGTCCGCCAGGTTGTCGATCTTCCGCTGGTCGGGCACCACCCGCTCGAACGGCAGCAGGCGCATCCGCCGCCAGAACGCGAAGCCGCCGGTGCCGACCTCGGGCCGGTGGTTGCCCAGCAGCCACAGCTTGTGCGTCGGCGGGAAGCTGAAGAAGTCCTGCCGCATCCGCCGCGCCTTGATCCGGTCGCCGCCGGTCAGGAGCTTCACCCGCGCCTCGTCGAACCGGTCCCCCGGCTTGACCTCGCTGCACACGATGATGCGTCGGCCGTGCAGTTCGGCCAGGTCGGTGGGGTGCCCCTCGTACGGGCGGGCCATCAGGAAGCCGGGCGGCGCGACATCGGCGTAGTCGCCTATCAACTTCATCACCACGTCCAGGAGCACCGACTTGCCGTTCTTGCCCGAGCCGAACAGGAACGGCATCACCTGGCCGCCGACGTCCCCGGTGATGGAGTAGCCCAGCAGCAGATGCAGGAAGTCGATCATCTCCGCGCAGTCAGGCCCCTCTCCGAACGTGTCGGTCAGGAAGCGGTCCCAGCGCGGGGTCGGCATCGGCTGCGGTGAGACGGTCGTCCGACGGGAGTGGAAGTCCTTGTGCGGCTGCGGCGCCCGGATCAGCCCGGTGCGCAGATCGACGATGCCAGCCGGGGTGCACAAGGCGTAGGGATCGGCGTCCAGCAGCGCCGCGTTCATCACCATGCCGGGTGCGGAACGGGCCTGGGTGAGCATCGCGGTCAGGCCGCTGGTGCTCAGCGCCCGGCGGCGGTGCTGCTGGAGCGCTGCCGAGGTGTAGACACCGCGCGGGTCGGACGTGGCGATGGACTCCGCCAGGTCTCCAGCGGCCCACATCATCGTGTCGTCGTCGTCCGGCTGCCAGCGGGTGCGGTCCCAGCGGAACCAGCCGAGGCCGGGCACGTGCTTGTAGTCGTTGGCGTAGAGCTTCACGAACAGCTTGGCGTTGCCCCGATCGCTGAGGGTGTCGGGCAGCAGCCCGTCGGCCGCGGCCTCCACGGGGACTCGGACGTCGTCGGCCGGGTTCTCCCCCGGACGAGGCGAGGGCACAGACCGGTCGAGTGTCCGCGAAGCGAACCGAGCGCTGTCGAACCGAGCGCTGTCGAACTCGAAAAGAGCGTCGTCGTGTCCTGAGATCACCGGCGACCCCACACTTCCATGGAACATGACGCGGAGAGCCTCAAGCCACTGTGCGATTTCCGCAGCTCAGCAGTCATCTGCACCCCCCGTGAGCGACCGAAGCGACTGAACGACTAAGGCAGATTAGCGAAGCGAACGCTCAGGTAGGTGTGCCTGTGCATGCCGGTTTCAAGCCGACTTCACCTTCCTGGCGGCCGTCCGACCACCCGTCAGCGACTCAGCGACTGAGAGGCAGCGACTGAGAGGGCTTGAGTAGCTGCTTCAGACGCTTCATAAAGTCGCAGGTCACAGTGGGTAAGACTACCGAAACAGCGACTGAAGCGACTGAACTTCTCTATCTATGACGCCAACACGCGCACGCGCACGCACGCGTGCGTTGGTGTTCATATACCCGGGGCTTGAGTCGCTTCAGTCGCTGATTGGTGGGGATGTCCCGTCTGAGCTGGGGTTTTATCTAGCGACCGAGAGCTACTCAAGGGATCTTCAGTAGCTCCGCTTCAGTCGCTCGACCACTCTGTGGACTCCAGCGGGACTCCAGGGGCTCTTGATCAATCGTTGGTGAAAGCTTTCCTCAATGTCGGAGCCACAGTCGCTTCGGTCGCTTCAGTCGCTGGGGAGCTCTCTTCAGTCGCTGAGACGGAGCCGCTTCGGTCGCTGGGACGGATTCGGACACCGATCCGGAATACTGAGCCCCGGAGCATGTCCGTACGGTGAGGGAGGAGAGGCCCGCATGCCAGAGCGCAACCAGGACTTCGGCAAGTACGGTGCCCGCGGCATCAAAGGGCACGAGGCTGTTGCCCGGCGCCTGGACGCCCTCGCCGGCTACATCTCCACCCCCGTCACCACCCGTCGCGGGCTGCTTGCCCGGCTGCACTACCTCACCCGCACCGACCACGCCCGCGCAGCCGCCCGGGAGGCGGGCCTGACGGTCACCGAACGCACTCTGAGAGCCTGGCTGGACGGCAAGCGGACTCCCACCAAGAAGAACCTGGACCGGGTCGAGACGGCTTACCGCACGGTCCGCCGCCACAACGTCGCCCGCTACTTGCTGGCACGCCTCAACCGCGAGGGCCGCGGCACCCGGGTGGAGATCCACCCGCTCAACCAGTCCCAGGTCCCGCGCCCGAGGCAGCGCTTCGTCGAGTTCCGCACCCTCAACATCCGCCAGTGGGACCGGATCGTCGACGCCTGGGCCGCTGACGACAGGGAAGCCCTCGACGAGGCCTGGGTCAACCACATCGTCGACCTCGGTTCGCAGTGGGGCCAGTACGAGTACGTCACCAACATCGGCTTCGCGGCCTGAGCAACAGCGCAACGAGGCTCAGAAGCCGTTCTGTTCGCGCGGCCGAGCGTCGGTAGGTCTCCGCGCCCGGACGTACGCCACGGGAGCCCTGCCACCCACTCGCCCTCGGCGACTTCCGGGTCCGAGTCGCTTGAGAGCTCCTTGAAGCGTGGCTGATACCGCAGGGTGGTTGCTGGAGACACACGCGCGCCTGGCCGACCGCGTGCGGCGCCGTCGTGGCGGACTTTCGTGGGCACAGGTTCGGACGTGGCGGCAGGAACTCCCCCATCACCTCAGCCAGCTACGGACGGTCAGTTGACGATGTAAGAGAGCGCAACGCCCAGATCGCCTCTGACCTGCGAAAACGTCCTAGGAGACCCAGTTCCTAGGAACTGCCTGGCAGTTCCTAGGAACTGGGTAGATTGCCCTCACGTCAATGAGCAGAGCCCCCCGTGGAGACCCCAACGGGCCTGTTCACGGGGCTTTTTCGCATCGTGTGCGGACGACCTCAAGGCGTGAGAAGGACGCCTCGACACGGCTGAGGGGACTGAGTTCATTGACTTGGTGCTCATGTACGTTAAGTTCATCAGGTCGGCCTCGCGGCCGTGCTCCAACTGTCCATCAACCCGTGTACGGAGGCCCACTTGGGAGCGGTACGCAGACTGGTCGACGCCAACACAGGCGAGCCGGTCCCCTATGCGCCGTACGCGTTCGCAGGCCGCCACACCCAGGTGGACAAGGCACGTGTCGAGGCGATCACCGAGTCGAAGGCGTTCACACCGAGTCAGAAGTTCCTCGTCCTGTGGTGGATCGGCGTCTCACCGGAAGGCATGAACCCGCTGCGCGCGACGGGTTCCGACATTGCCAAACGAGTGGGAATGTCCACCGACGCCGTCGGGAAAATCAACCGGAAGTTGGCCAAACACCGCATCCTGGTGGTGCGAGGACGCATCGGCAACTACAACCTGTACCGCATCAGCCCTTACATTGCCTTCCACGGAACAGGGCTGGAGCAACGGGAAGCGGTGAGGACGTGCAACCCGCCGGACATCCCTGGATTCGATGACAAGACCCCTGCGCGGTGGGAGGCCCAGTGACCAGTGACGACAAGCAGAAGAACTTGGAGCTGCTCAAGGCCACGGCCGGCATGACCGCCAACCAGCGCCTTGTCGTCATGCTCTACGCCCTGCACCCGACCGACCGGGCAGGAGCGGTCGTCGAGACCGCGGCGAACCTCTCCGCCCTCGTGGGCATGTCCGCCCCCGTCTTCTCCCGCACCCGCAAGCAGGTCATCGAGGCAGGCTGGCTCGAGGAGTCCGACAAGCTCGCCCACATCCGGTACTACCGCCTCAGCCCCAAGGCCCTCGGCGAGCACGTGGTCATCCCCCTGCGCCGAGCGACCTGACCCTGTACCTGGACGCAAGGAAGGCGTCCCCCAGAGCGTTCCTCATTAGCACCAAGTCAATGAGGAGCTGTCTCTGGGACGCCTCCATTGCGTCCACGTTCAACAATCAGCCGACAACGGTCCACCTGTGTTCGAGGTCGGCGAGGCGGGAGAGAGCGCTGACTGTCGGCAATGCCGATACACGGGCGTCATCGATCAACACGCCAGCTTCGTCGTCCCGGTCCACCGTGACCACCTTCAGATGGTCGGTGTCCCGTCCCATACGACGCCCTCGGCGAGGCCGATGCCCAAGAGCCCTGGCGACGCGGTCGCCGGCCAGGAGCGGCGGCCGGGGCATGTCTGCGCCAAGCCCCTCCCCCGCTACAGCTTCAGGCCGAGCGATATCTGTAGCTCCTCATAGGGCCGTCGCTGCACCGGACCTCGGGGTGTTCCGGCAGCACGTCGACGAGTGCGACAGGCTGTTCGCCCCGTCGCAGAGGTCGGCTCGCTGCTCGCCGTGTGGCCGGAATTGAGCAGTCGTCGACGGACGACGTCTCTCAGCAGGGTGTGCTCTCGGGCGGCTCCGACTCGCTCGCCGAGGCCGTCCAGGCACTGCGCGCCCGGGACTGGGACGTCCCCCGCTGAGGGTCGCCGCCCCCTTCCACCAGTGGCTGGCGGAGGCCTCCGAGCGGCTCAGCAAGGTCCTGGAGGGCATCACTTTCCACGAGTCCGGCTGTGCCGCTGATGCAGCCGTACGCGGCGCTCGCAGGCGCCTACAAGGCCGAGCTGCCCATTGGCTTGGCACGAAAGGCTGGGGGCGACGCGCTGGTGCTCGACAAGGCGGTGGTACGCGTGCGATGGAGCTGAGCGACATGGCGCTCACCCGGCTCGCCCGGAACTCTGCAGCCTCCGCCGCACCAGCCGCCGGTTCCTTGCCGATTGGCGTGGCGCTGGACCAAGGAGCTGCCAGCCCAGCAGCTGGATTCGGCCATGATCTTCGCCCACCTTCGGCGGCAGGTCCCACCCGGCCGACCGCCCGACACCGAGCTGCCAGGTCCGACCGAGCCGGCCCGGACGCGCAGTGACCACCGAGCCCGAACCGTGGCGGCTCACGCCTCGTGCCCGGCACGCGCCGCCACCACCACCGTACGTCCGGATGTCCGAGGCACCTACCGCCGCACCCCCCACCCAAGTCCACGCCGACAAGTGACTTCATGGGACCACGGCACCACGCAGAAACTCGCCGTGCAGAACACCACGGCGCGGACGTTCCGCTCGCTGCGCAAGGTCGTCTACAGCAGCCCCCATCGACCGTGTCCTTCCCCGCGAACTCGCGGTACAACATGCTCTTGCCGACTTTGCTCTAGTCGATCAGCTACTGCATGAGGTAGCAGCCCCCGGCACGGTCGGTGAACCAGCGGTCGCCGCCTCCAGGCAACTGACCGAAGAGGTCACGAGGAGAGGCGCCCGGAGTGGCCTATCGGAGACCAGAGGCAGAACCCTCTCATGACATGACGTCATGAGAGGGTTCTGCCTAACCGCCAACCGCAACTGCTCCGCTCAGCCGTCAGCCCGAGCCCGAGCCTCCTCGACGAACCTCTCGGCCAACTCCCCCAGCCGAGCCGGATCCCGCTCCAACGCCCGCATGCTCAGGAACCGCAGCAGATCGAAGAACAGATCGTCACTGCCCACCTTGGCGTTCAGCAGCATCGCCAGCGCCCCAGGCTGGTCGAAGGGCACCGGCCGCCCCCGCAGCTCCTCCCCCACACCGGAGTCACCACGAGGCTCAGGCACCCCGTCGACCCCGGAAGCAGAGTCTTGGGTGATTACGTCGTAATCACCCGGAGCCTCCCGCCCCCCCGCCTCATCGACGACACCGTCCACACCCAGAGCCCCACCGACAACCTCGCCGTCGGCCTGCCCGGTGATTACGACGTAATCACCGGATGAGCCCTCCCGAGCGGGCCGAGGAGTGGCTACGTCGTAATCACTCCGGCCGACTTCCGGAGCCGAGGAGCCGGCCGATCGGACAGACGAAGAGGAGCCGGCCGAGGGACCGCTCGCGGGGTCGGTGATTACGCCGTAATCACCCGAGGCGGCTTCGGCAGCCGCTGCGGCAGCTCCGGAGGAACGCTCCCTGGCACCGCCACCACCCCCCTTCAACTCCTTATGCCGCTTGAGCTGCTCCAGGACGGCTTCCTGCTTCTCGGCAGGCTTGTTGCCCACGGCCCGCAGTAGATCGATGGGCTCTACGCCGATACGGGCCTGAAGCTCGGGCGTCAGATGAAGCAGGGCCAGCCGCTGCGAGACCCACCCCTGGGACCGATGCAGCCGCTTGGCGAGAGCGCGCTGACTCCCATGGATGGCCAGCAGCCGCTGAAGGGCCCGAGCCTCGTCGAGCTCCTCAAGGTCCTGCCGGTGGATGTTGGCGACGAGCGCGGACTCCAGCAGCTCCTCGGAGGTGCTCCCCTGATCATCACTGACCATGACCTTGATGGTGGCCAGCCCCGCCTCACGCGCCGCGGCGAGCCGGCTGCTGCCGTCGACGACGACGTACGTGGTGTCCGGCTCCAGCGCGGACTCATGCGCGGGGTTGGCCTTGATGTAGGCATCCCGGTTCATGACCGTGATGGCCTGCTTCTGACCGTGGGTCTTCAGACTCCCGGCCAGGTCCGTCAGATCGCCCAGGGTGGAGCGCGGGTTGTCGGGGTTGGGACTGACCCGGTGAACGGGAAGCTCGCTGGGCGAGGCTACGCCCTCGGTGGGAACCCCGGTGGCCGCGGCAACGGCCTGCCGCCGCGCACTGACGGGCCGCACTCCCCCACCGAACCGCCCGGCGCCGAGCTGATCGGCCTTGCTCACAGAACCTCCCGAGCCAGCGCACGCATCCCCACAGCCTGCTGAGACTTGGGCGCGTAGGACAGCAGAGGCTTCTTCACGCGCACGGCTTCCTTCTGTTCCTTCAGATCCCCGATCACCCCCACAACCCGAGGATCCTTTATGTCCACCCACCCCTGAAGAGACGAAGTAGCGATGTACCCCCGTCGCGAGTCATACAGATTGACGACGATCCCGAGGTAGTCGATGTCGACCTGGAGGTCGCCCCGAAGGTCGTCGATCTGCGAGGTGAGGAGCTCGTAGGCATCAGCCGAACTGTCCTCGGCCTGTACGACGATGAGCGCCCCGGACTGCCCGGGCGCCTCCCCGCCCCGCCGCCGCCCGTAGTAGGCCGCCGCGTCCATGCTGAGCCCGAGGCTCGGAGGACAGTCGACGATGATTACGTCGTAATCACTCTCCAGCGAAGCCAGCGCCCGCTCCAGAGCAGCCTCCCGAGCCCGCACGGCGGACAACCGCACATCGAGCAGGAATGCGTCATGACAGGCGGGCAGCAGATGGAGCCGCCCTCCGAAGACGTCTTCGTCGATGGATACGAGGAGATCCCGCAGCTCGCCCTTGGCATCCCCAGCCATGTGATTGGTGAGACTGTCCCCGGCCATGGGCAGGGGAGTGGCTCCCAGCTGATTGGTCAGATGGCACTGCGGATCGAAGTCGACGAGCAGCACCCGAAGCCCGGGCCCCGGCAGATTCTCCACGTCAAGCGGATCCTCCACGGCCGTGCCCTCATCGCCCGACGCCTCACTGGCCCGAAGGGCAAGGGCAAGAGCCTTAGCAACCCGCACGGGATGCAGCGAGTTGGAGTCCTCGGCGAGAGCCTCTCCCAGGCCAGCGGTGATGGCGGTCTTCCCTACCCCACCCTTCTGGTTGCAGACCACAACCCGCCGGGTCACGGCCGGCCGCTGTACCTCGGGCGCCGGATGGGTGTCGAGCCACAACTGCACGGATTGAGCGAGCCCCTGAATCAGCGAAACCCGCCGATCGGCGGCAACACGCCGGAACTCCTCCCACTGTCCAGAAGGCAGAAACGTGGCAAAGGAATCGGCCCCAGCAGTGTCGACAGCCGCAGTAGCTGAAGCCAGGGAGCACCACTCCCGAACCCCCGCCTCCACAGCCGCCTGAATCTCAACCCCGCACTGCGCGGCTCTGACCTTCAAACTCTGCCGGAGCCATCCCGGCAACTTCGACACGACCTTCTCCCGGTCGCTGGGGGTGACTGGCGAACTCATGAAGACACCATACTAACGTCCAAGATCACATCCCACTCCGACACGTTAGCTACCCCAACTTCCTCACCCTGATTACGCCGTAATCAACCCCATCCCTCACCCGCCCCTCGACCCGCCTTCAAGCCGACGGGACTGATTACGCCGTAATCACCCTCAAGGCGACGAGCGGCGACAACGGCCGCCCGGAACGGCAAACAGCGCCAACTTGGAGGCCAGAACGCGCCGACGGGGAAGGACACCGCGCACTCATGCAGGATCGGACGGCAAGCCGACTGAAGCGCAACAGCACCTCGCGAGACTGCAGCCATCGACAGCCAGCCACGACGAGGCGGTTGGCCAGAAGACCAGGCACGCATGAGCACGCCTGCCCCGGGCACGTACGCTCCGAGGCAGTGTGGGTCGCGTCGCATGCAGTGGTGTAGCCAGGCAGAATCCGGGAACGCGTGGGTGTCTGCCCGGGGCGCGAGCATCCGCCTCGGGGAACAGCTAAGGACGTATTCGAGCACCATGATGGGATATGGCGGGTGTGTCCCGGCCTGTGCAACGACGCTCGCCCGTCTGGTCACGGTGCCGCGCAGCTCTGGCCGCCCGCTTCACCACTTCATGCCGAGGGCGTTGAGGTCTGCTCGTCGCTGTGGGGTGAGTGTGTTGGCTCTGCGGCGGGTGTTGGAAAGCCATCCGCCGAGTTTGATTTCTGTTCCGTCTTGCAGACGTTCGGTGTGGTGTCTGGGTACGGCGAGGTGGCCTTCGCGTGCGTGGTACTGGTGGGCGGCGGTGAGGTTGGTGGCCCATTTGTCGTCCTGGGTGCGCCCTTTGGGCTGTTCGTCGTCGTCGGCGGGCTGGAGTCCGAGGACGTTTTCGAGGAGCCATTGCTGGGCGGGCAGGAGCTTGTCCCATCCGAGTCGCTGCGCGGCTGTCCAGGCGCCGAGGTCTTCGCCCTGGGCGAGGATCTGGCCCGCGGTGTGGGGGAGGGTGCCGCCGTCCTTCAGGTGGGCGTGTGTGAGGCGGAAGGCGCGTTGCCAGGCGATGTCCCACCCGGTGGGGCACCAGCCTGTATCGAGGTCCTCCAGGTCCTTGAGACGGCTTTCTGGGAGTTCTCCGGTGTAGGAGACGGCGTCGCCCGCGGCGCGCCGCTCGGCGTTCTGCGTGGCTTTGCGGGCGGCGGCGCGCTGGTTCTTGGCCCAGACCCCGATGGGGTACCCGTCCCAGGCGGCGTGGGTGGGTGGGAGCAGATGCCCGTGTGCGGCCGCGTACGAGCGCGCCACGGCGAGACCTTCCTCCCAGGCGACGTCGTGGTGTGACCACACCATGCCGACCGCTTCAAGCTGCTCCGCGCGCTTCGCGTCGAGGTCGCCGGAGTTGTAGTAGCGCCGCTGGTCGGCGAGCCACACCCCCAGTGGGAACCCGGCGGCCGCTCCGGCCCCGTCGTCTGGGACCCGGTAGTCGTACGGCACGCGCAGCTGCTCGGCCCCGGTCTCCTGCAGCCACCGCATGGCGGCCGCGATGCCACGCCGCCAGTACGTCTTCTCCGGGTCGATGACCCGCAACCTGATGAACTGCGCGATCTGAACAGGGTCGCGTTCCTCACTGAACCGCAGCAGCCCCCTCGCGGCCGACCTGCCAGCGTCCGCGCCCTCGCTGTCCGCCTGGTCCAGATCCTGCTCCGGGTGCGTGCCGTGCTTGTCGTCCTCGGGGTGCTCGTAGCGGCCGCTGCGCGGGCGCGGGTCGGCGAGAGCCTCGATGGTGTCGGTGTCGTGGGCCCGCAGCGCTCCGAGGACCTTCGCGAGGGTCCCGTAAGCGTCTGAGGTCAGCATTTCCCCGGCTTCCTCACCAGGGGAAAGGAATACGGGGACCACGAGTGTGGCGATCTTCCCCCGCCCAGGCTGAATCCGCAGCGCCCGTCCGACCATTTGCACGATGTCGACCATCGAGCCGCGTGCGTCGCAGAAAGCAACGGCATCACAGTTTGCGGTATCGACGCCTTCACCGAGGACCTTCACGGAGCTGAGAACCCGCAATGCAGCTGATATATCTGATTCTCTGTCGGCATTGTCGGCGATGAAGTCGGAGGCGAATTCAGCGAGCACCTCGCGTCGGTGGCTGGTCGGGTGTTCGCCGTACAGCCACTCTGCCCACACCCGCTCCGCGGGCGGGAACGTCTCGGGGTCCTCGGCCCGCAGCCGCACTGCCACCCCTGGCACACCCGCGGCCATGGCTTCAGCCTCGGCGACCCTGCTGTGGAACGTCAGCACACGGCGCAGTCGCTCTTTCGCGGCCGCAGTGAGCAGCCCGGTCTGCAGCGCGGCGAGCCGGGCGCCGCGTACGGAGTCGGAGCCGGCCGACCCGACGGCGATCGCCGTGTGCACCTCCGGATCGCGGATGTCCATGCAGACCACCTGGTAGGGGGCAACGAGCCCGCGCTGGATGGCCTCAGACAGTTTCAACTTGTAGGCAACGGGCCCGAACACGGGCGAGTCCTCGTCCATGCTCGCGACCAGCCGCGGCATATGGCCCTCGGCCTCCCACACCCGCGCCGTCGCGGTCATGTACAGCCGTCGCACGGCCGGAATGCGCGCCTGGTCGTGCACGGCCGCCCACGGCTTGCCCGTGTCCCCGCTGGTGCGATGCGCCTCATCGACGACCATCAGGTCCCACACGCCCAGTCCGGCCTCATGAGCGCGTTGCAGGATGCCCAGGCCGATGGCCGCGTACGTCGCGAAGACGGTCACGCTGTCCAGGTCCCGGAGCCACTCAGCGAGTTCACCCGGATCGGTGGTGCAGGGGACACCGCCGCTGTCCTGTACACGCAGCGAGCACACCCCGACCATCGCTCCGCGCCGACCGCCCTGACGCCAGGCGGCAGCCATCTGAGTCAGCAGGTCCAAAGTGGGCACCAGGACCAGGACCCGGCGCGCGGACAGCCGCCGCGCGGACTCCACGGCAATCAACGTCTTTCCGGACCCGGTTGCGGCAATTGCCTGTGTCCGAAGCCCTTCGGGAGGCATGTGTCCGCCAGGAGGAGTCTGCAAATTGCGCATGACGCCGTCCACTGCCTCTACCTGATGAGGCCTCAACTCGATTTTCGGCATCAGAGAATCCTTTTCATCCACCCCAGTGCGGCAAGTGACGGAGATTCATCAGTCACCGATACGCATACTTCCCATCAGATGCCCGGGGCCCGTATCGCAAGCACCGCTGCTATCCTCCGAGCCCAGAGTCTATCCTGACTAACAAAATGACATACGGAACTCACACCAAGGGACCGTGCACTCAGGAGAATCACTGGCCCCCGGATACCCCGAACAACCCGCCGCCCCGTTCCCCAGCCAGCCACTGACGCGCGCGGAGCGTGCGTCAGTTACCGTACCGGACTGCGGAGCAGACCGGTACGGCTTGATCCGGCGTCAGCCGGATCGCCGGATCACGGAGTGGTCCGGCAGGCGGGACGGAGTCCCGCCGCATCCGGCGCGGAGCGCCGGATGGTTCCGCCGCGTAGCGGCGGCGCGTCGTCTTCGCGGAGCGAAGCGCGCGTGCCGGTCCCCGTCGCGCAGGGACCTTCTGCGGGCACCCGTCAGCACCGCCACGAGCTCGGCACTGAGCCCGGCGGCGTCG
>NZ_JBEXPR010000063.1:0-15693 GCF_040612135.1 Streptomyces sp. NPDC006458
ACCAACGTGGAGGCGTCGATGTCGTCGCCCTCCTCGCTGCTGCACTGGACCCGCCGCATGATCGAGATCCGCAAGCAGAACCCCGCCTTCGGGCTGGGCTCGTACACCGAGCTCCAGTCCTCCAACCCGGCGGTCCTCGCGTTCCTGCGCGAATACGGCGACGACCTGGTGCTGTGCGTCCACAACTTCTCCCGCTTCCCCCAGCCGACCGAGCTGGACCTGCGGAGGTTCAACGGACGCCATCCGGTCGAGCTGATCGGCGGGGTGCGGTTCCCCGCCATCGGTGAGCTGCCGTATCTGCTGACCCTGGCGGGCCACGGCTTCTACTGGTTCCGGCTCCGCAAGGACGCCGGGCAGGCCTGATCCGGACACCGGGTCCCACAGCCCGGGGCGGGGCGGTTACTCCCGTCCCGCCCGGGGCACGCATCAGTAACACCCCGCCCATCGCGTGAGCCGAGAGGGCCGGAGCTCCCTTGAGGCGCACCGCACATGGGGAAAGGACGCACGCCATGTCGGAAGCCGTCACCCGCCCCGCGACCGCCCGCGCCGGTCTGCTCGCCTCACTCGAACCGCTGCTGCGCGCCTGGCTGCCCAGACAACGCTGGTTCGCGGGCAAGGGACGCCCGGTCACCGGTCTCTCCCTGGTGGCGGCCACCGAACTGCTGCCCTGCGACAGCCCACTGGGCCTCTACCACCTGATCGTCCGCGCCCATCAGCCCGCGCCGCCGGGCGAGCGGCCCCATCCCGGCGACTGCTACCAGTTCCTGATAGGAGCGCGCGAGGCGCTGCCGCCCCGGCTCGCGCCCGCGCTGATCGGGCATGTGCCGAGCGGCCCGCTCGCCGGCCGCACGGTGTACGACGCCCTGTACGACCCGCGCCCCGCCGACGTCCTGCTGGAGGCGCTGCGCACCCGGGCCCGGGTCGGCGTGCTGCGCTTCGAGGGCGACCCCGGACAGGAGATCCGATCGGGACTGGTGCCGCGGCTGGTGACGTCCGAACAGTCCAACTCCTCCGTCGTCTACGGAGATACGTTCATTCTGAAGCTGTTGCGCCGGGTCGTGCCCGGGGTCAATCCCGACCTGGAGCTACCGCTGGCGCTGGCCCGGGAGGACTGCGCGCGGGTGCCCGCGCCGACGGCGTGGATCCGGGCCGAGCTGGACGACGAGGCGTACGTCCTGGGCGTGCTCCAGCCGTTCGTGCAGGGCGCGGCGGACGGCTGGGAGCTGGCGCTGAGCCGGCTGGCCAAGGGCGAGGACTTCACCGCCGAGGCGCGGGCGCTGGGCCGGGCCACGGCCGAGGTCCACGCGGCGCTCGCCTGCGCGCTGCCCACCGTCACGCTGGGCCGCGCCCAGGTGGAACCGCTGGTCATCGGCATGCGGAACCAGCTGGACGCGGCCACGCAGGCGGTACCGGCGCTGCGCCCGTACGCCTCCGGGCTGCGCACGGCGTTCGACGCGGTGACCGTGCTGTCCGCCAGGGGCCACACCTGGACCGCCCAGCGCATCCACGGGGATCTGCACCTCGGGCAGTGTCTGCGCTCGGCCTCGGGCCGGTGGTCGCTGATCGACTTCGAGGGCGAGCCCGCGAAGCCGCTGGCCGAGCGGCGGATGCCGCAGCCGACCGTGCGGGACGTCGCGGGCATGCTGCGTTCCTTCGACTACGCCGCCCACTCCGCGAGCCCGCCCGCGCCGGACTGGGCACGGGCCTGCCGGGACGCCTACTGCGCCGGGTACGCGGAGGCATCCGGGTCGGATCCACGGGGCGAATCGGTGCTTCTGCGTGCCTATGAGACGGACAAGGCGGTTTATGAAGTGGTCTACGAGGCCCGGCACCGCCCCGACTGGCTTCCGGTCCCGCTCTCCGCGGTGCGCCGGCTCGCGTCCCCCGACCCGTCCTGACCCCCTCCCACCCCCCGAGACCCTCGCCTAGGAGGCTCCGTCCGTGACCCCCAGCTCCCCGTCCAGCGGCCCGCTCCCGAACGACACGGCCGAGCAGACGACCGAGGAGAAGATCCCGGCGCAGAAGGCGGCGCCCGTGAAGAAGGCGGCACCGCCCAAGAAGGCGGCGCCCGCCAAGAAGGCCGCGGCCAAGAAGGTCCCGGCGGCGAAGAAGGCGACGACGGCCGCGGCGAAGAAGCCCGCGACGGCCGCCGCCGGGAAGAAGGCACCGGCCGCCAAGAAGTCGCCGGCCGCGGCGAAGAGGACGACGGCCGGCACCGCCAGGAAGGCGACGGCCCCGGCCGCGAAGAAGACCGCCACCGCCAAGAAGACCGCGGCCGCCAAGAAGCCCGCCACCGCCGCGAGGAAGAGCACCCCGAAGAAGGCCCCGGCCCCCGCCCCGGCCGTCCTCGCCCCCTCCCCCGCCCTGGACGCGGCCGACCGCGAGCGTCTGCTCGCCGGCACCCATCACGACCCCCACGCGGTCCTCGGCGCGCATCTGCACCCGCAGGGCGTCGTCTTCCGCGCCCTGCGGCCGTACGCCCTGTCGGTCACCGTCGTCTCCGACGACCTGCGGGCCGACCTGCACGACGACGGGGACGGCCTGTTCTCGGGGCTGCTGCCGCTCCGGGACGTTCCGGAGTACCGGCTGCGGGTGACGTACGACGGGACGGTGCGGGAGGTGGAGGACGCGTACCGGTTCCTGCCCGCGGTCGGCGAGCTGGATCTGCATCTGATCGGCGAGGGCCGGCACGAGGAGCTGTGGAAGGCGCTGGGCGCCGAGCCGATGACGCACCAGGGGGTGACGGGCACCCGGTTCTCGGTGTGGGCGCCGAACGCGCGGGGCGTGCGGGTCGCGGGGACCTTCAACTTCTGGGACGGCACCGGTTACCCGATGCGCTCGCTGGGCGGCTCGGGCGTGTGGGAGCTGTTCGTGCCGGAGATCGGCGAGGGCGAGCTGTACAAGTTCGAGATCACCCGCCCCGACGGCTCGCACTCGCTGCGCGCGGACCCGCTGGCGCGCCGCACCGAGACGCCGCCGCACACGTCGTCGATCGTGCACACCTCGCGCTACGAGTGGGACGACGCGGACTGGCTGGCGCGCCGCGGCGAGGTCACCGTGACCGAGTCCCCGTTCTCCGTCTACGAGGTCCATCTGCCGTCCTGGCGGCCCGGACTGACCTACCGCCAACTGGCGGAGCAGCTCCCGGCGTACGTCAGGGACCTCGGCTTCACGCACGTGGAGCTGATGCCGATCGCCGAGCACCCCTTCGGCGGTTCGTGGGGCTACCAGGTGACCGGCTTCTACGCGCCCACGGCCCGGCTCGGCACGCCGGACGACTTCAAGTACCTGGTGGACAAGCTGCACCAGGCGGGGATCGGTGTCCTGATGGACTGGGTGCCGGCGCACTTCCCGCGTGACGACTGGGCCCTGGCGGAGTTCGACGGGCGTCCGCTGTACGAGCACGAGGATCCGCTGAAGTCCGCGCACCCCGACTGGGGCACCCTGGAGTTCGACTACGGCCGCCGGGAGGTGCGCAACTTCCTGGTGGCGAACGCCGTGTACTGGTGCGAGGAGTTCCACATCGACGGCCTGCGGGTGGACGCGGTCGCCTCGATGCTCTACCTGGACTACTCGCGCGAGCCGGGCCAGTGGGTGCCGAACGAGCACGGCGGCCGGGAGAACCTGGACGCGGTGGCGTTCCTCCAGGAGATGAACGCCACCGTCTACCGCAGGGCGCCGGGTGTCGTGACGATCGCGGAGGAGTCGACTGCGTGGGACGGCGTCACCCGTGCCACCCACCACAAGGGCCCGAGCGGCTTCGGCGGACTCGGCTTCGGCCTGAAGTGGAACATGGGCTGGATGCACGACTCCTTGCAGTACATGGGCAAGGAGCCGGTGCACCGCAAGTACCACCACCACGACTTGACGTTCTCGATGGTGTACGCGTACAGCGAGAACTACGTGCTGCCCATCTCGCACGACGAGGTCGTGCACGGCAAGCGGGCCCTGGTGTCGAAGATGCCGGGCGACTGGTGGCAGCAGCGCGCCGACCACCGCGCCTACCTGGCCTTCATGTGGGCCCACCCGGGCAAGCAACTCCTCTTCATGGGACAGGAGTTCGCGCAAGGCGCGGAGTGGTCCGAGGCGAACGGCCCCGACTGGTGGCTGCTGGATCCGGCCTACGGCGCCGAACCGGACCACCGGGGCGTGCGCGATCTGGTCCGTGACCTGAACACCACCTACCGGGCGACCCCGGCCCTGTGGCAGCAGGACGCGGACCCGGCCGGCTTCCAGTGGATCACCTCGGACGCCGCCGACGACAACGTCCTGGCCTTCCTGCGCCTGGACGCCGAGGGCACCCCACTGCTGTCGGTCAGCAACTTCTCCCCGGTGGTCCGCCACGACTACCGCCTCGGCGTGCCCGACGAAGCCCTCGGCTGGCAGGAGGTCCTCAACACCGACTCCGCCCGCTACGGCGGCTCGGGCCTGACGCACCCGGACCCCCTCAAGCCGGAACCCCAGCCCGCCCAGGGCCGCCCGGCGAGCATCCGCCTGACCCTGCCACCCCTTGCCACGGTGTGGCTGCGACCGGCCTGAGCCCGCAGGACCCGGCTGGAGCCCTGGCGGTCGAGGGGCTCCAGCCGGTTCGGCAGGCCGGCCGCTACCGAACCGCCTCGCCCGGGCGCGTCAGTTCCCCGGACCCGGGGACAGTGGTATCGCGCCGAGCCCGATCGCGCTCGCCCGCAGGCCGCCGAGGGTGCGCCGGCGCATGTCAGCCAACCGCACCGAGGGTCTCGGCGACGGCTCGCGGGAGCCACTGCCGGGCTCTGCCGAAGGTGTAACCGAGCGCGACGGCCCGGGAGTTGTCCATGCCGTACGCGCGGCGGAAGGACAGCGGGGAGGTCTCGCCCACCTCGACCTCCTGGTAGCGGACCTCGCCCTCGGGGAGGTGGGCGGCGATCTCCGCGCACAGGTCGGCGGTGACGAGCGTGCCGCGCGAGGCGGCGTTGACCGGGCCGGTGAAGTCCTGGCCGACCGTCCACAGGAGGAAGTCGGTGATCTCCTCGACGTGGATGTAGGTCGCCGGGCAGTTGTCGGCGGGGACGGTGATGGGCTCCCCGGTGCGGATCCGGTCGACGTAGTGGGCGAGGCGGCCGGTGAAGTCGTCGCCGCCGCCAAGGACATGGGCCACACGGACGGCCGTGTACGGGAAGGCGGGGTCGGCCGCGAACACGGCCTCCGCCTGCCGCTTGCCCTCCCCGTAGGCGGATTCGCGGAACTCCGGGTCGTCCCAGGGGAGTTCGTGGTCCACCAGGACCGTGCGCGGGTCGAGGTCCGACTCGCGCACGAGGCCGAGGGAGTCCTCGTACTCGTAGACCTCGACCGTGGAGGTCATGATGTAGCGCCGGGTGCGGCCGGTGAGCACGCGGCGGGCGGCGGCGGCCTGGCGAGGGGTGTAGCAGACCTGGTCGACGACGACGTCGAAGGTCCGCGAGCCGAGCGCGGTACACAGCGCGTCCTCGTCGTCGCGATCGGCGACGAGGTGTTCGGCGCCGGGCGGGGGCGGTGCCGAACCGCGATTGAGGACGGTGACCCGGTCGCCCGCGGCCAGCAGCCGTTCGATGAGCCGCTTTCCGAAGTACCGGTTGCCACCGATGACCAATATCTCGCGTGCCGTCACCGGAACTCCGCCTTCCTGCGCCATTTCCTCAGTCCCCTTTGTCATGGCCATAATTCTCCTGGCCGTGCACCAGGTCCTGAAGGGGAGAAGATGGGAAATCCGGCGTCCGTACCGAAAGAACCACGGCATCCGCGCGGCGGCGCCCACGAAACCTCGGTGGCCTTCGACGCGCTGGACCGGCAGATCCTCGATCTGCTCCAGAGCGAGGGCCGGATCAAGCTGAGCGAGCTGGGCCGGCGGGTGCGGCTGAGTCCGGCCGCGGTCACCGAACGGGTGCGGCGGCTGGAGGCGGCGGGCGTGATCACTGGCTACGGCGCCCGGGTGGTCCCCGCCCGGCTCGGCTACGGCATCCAGGCCTTCATCCGGGTCAACCCGCACGGCGGTTACACCCTCAAGCATCCGAGGACCCTGGAGCTGATCGAGCGCCCCGAGATCAGCGAGGTGCACCACGTGGTCGGCGAGGACTGCTGGATCCTCAAGGTCGCCGTGCGCGACACGGTCCACCTGGAGGAGGTGCTGGAGGCCGTCTCCGCGCTGGGCCGCACCACGACCTCGATCGTGCTGACCTCTCCGGTGGAACGCAAACCGCTGTTGCCTTGACGTCGGCGTCAGGGCTTACGTTCGTACCCATGCGCATCGGCGAGCTGGCCGCTCGGGCCGGGACCACGACCCGGACGCTGCGGTACTACGAGTCACGGGGGCTGCTGCCCGCACGACGCAGCGGCAACGGATACCGGACATACGACGAGAGCGACCTGAAGCTGCTCCGGCAGATCAGGACGCTCCAGGACTTCGGGTTCGACCTGGAGGAGACACGCCCGTTCGTGGAGTGTCTGCGGGCCGGGCACCCGGAGGGCGACGCCTGCCCGGCGTCGATCGCGGTCTACCGGCGCAAGCTGGACGAACTGGACGCGCTGATCGGCGAGTTGCAGGCGGTCCGGGCCAAGATCGGAGTGCGGCTCGCCGGCGCCGAAGGAGAACCACCACTGTGCGAACTGGGAGGGCAAGGGCTGTGATCAAGGCAGCGGGTGTGGCAGAGGTGACGGACGCGGACTTCGCGGCGGAGGTGATCGGGGCGGACCTGCCGGTACTGGTGGAGTTCACCGCCGACTGGTGCCCGCCGTGCCGGCAGATGGGGCCGGTGATCAGCGCGCTGGCCGAGGAGACGCGCGAGCGGCTGAAGGTGGTCCAGCTGAACGTGGACACCAGCCCGGAGACGACGAACGCGTACGGGGTGCTGTCCATGCCGACATTCATGGTCTTCCACGAGGGCGAGCCGGTGAAGGCGATGGTGGGCGCCCGCCCCAAGCGGCGGCTGCTGGAGGAACTCGCCGACGTGCTCTGAAGTGCCGTGACGCGCCCCGAACTCGGGCGACCTCACGAAGAATCCCCCGGACAATTGCATCCGGGGGATTTCTTTGCGTATATTCAAGAGTTCGCGACTTCAAGGGAATTGAGTCGCTGTGAAGTTCGGTGAGCACAGTATATCGGCGCGGGAGTGGAATTGTCAAACAGCGTTGAGAACAGTGACGGAAACAGCAGGGAAATCCGAGCTGAGCAGGAATTCATCGACGGGCTCTACTCCCGTGTCGACGCGCTGCGCGGCGACGCCGAGACCTCCGTCGCCGACGCGCTGGGACAGGGCGACAAGCCGATGCAGGCCCGCCTGGAGCGGGACATCCTGGTCGCCGAGCGTTCGGGGCTGCTCGCCGCGCTGAACGCCGTGGACGGCTCGCTGTGCTTCGGCCGGATCGACCTCGCCGCGGGCGACAGCCACCACATCGGGCGGATCGGGCTGCGCCGCGACGACGCCGAGCGCACGCCCGTCCTGATCGACTGGCGCGCGGACGTGGCCCGGCCGTTCTACCTGGCCACCGGCCACACCCCGATGGGGCTGCGCCGGCGCCGCCACATCACCACCGACGGCCGCCGGGTGACCGCCCTGCACGACGAGTTCCTCGACGTGGGCGACCGGGAGCGCACCGGCCACGAGGACCCGGCCGGCGACGCCGTGCTGCTCGCCGCGCTCGACTCCGCCCGCACCGGGCGGATGAGCGACATCGTGCAGACCATCCAGGCCGCGCAGGACGAGATCATCCGCGCGCCGCACCGGGGCGTGCTCGTGGTCGAGGGCGGGCCCGGCACCGGCAAGACCGCGGTCGCCCTGCACCGGGCGGCCTTCCTCCTCTACGAGCACCGCGAGCTGCTCGCCCGGCGGGCCGTGCTGATCGTCGGCCCCAACCCGGCCTTCCTCGGCTACATCGGCGAGGTGCTGCCCGCCCTCGGCGAGACCGGTGTGCTCCTCGCGACCGTCGGCGAGCTGTTCCCCGGGGTGCGGGCGACCGCGACCGACACCCGCGCGGCCGCCGCGGTGAAGGGCCGCGCGGCCATGGCGGACGTCCTCGCCGACGTCGTCCGCGACTGGCAGTCGCTGCCCGACCCGGTCGTCACGATCGAGCACGACCGGGAGATCCTGATGCTCGACGACGGCCTGGTGAAGGTCGCCCGCGAGCGGACCCGCGCCGCGGGGCTCCCGCACAACACGGCCCGCGAGCACTTCGAGGGCCACATCCTGAACACCCTCACCGACCTGTACGCCGAGCGCGTGGGCACCGACCCGTACGACGGCTCCAGCATGCTCGACGCCAGTGACGTCACCCAGATCCGCGACGAACTCGCCGAGAACCCCGAAGTCTGGTCGGCGATCGATCAGTTGTGGCCGCGGCTGAGTCCGCAGCGCCTCGTCGCGGACTTCCTCGCAGACCCCGGGGGATACCTCAGCGACGAGGACGCGGACGCGGTCCGCCGCCCGGTGACGCGCGCGTGGACCGTCTCGGACGTACCGCTGCTGGACGAGGCCGCCGAACTCCTCGGCGATGACGACCGGTCGGCGCGGGCGCGGGCGGAGCTTGAGCGCGAGACGCAGGTCGCCTACGCCCAGGGCGTGCTGGACGTGTCGTACGCGTCGCGGACGTACGAGTTCGACGACAAGGACGACGAGGACAGCGAGGTGCTGTCGGCCCACGACATCATCGACGCCGAGCGGTTCGCCGAACGGCAGGAGGAGGACGACCACCGCAGTGCCGCCGAACGCGCGGCGGCCGACCGGACCTGGGCGTTCGGGCACATCATCGTCGACGAGGCGCAGGAGCTGTCGCCTATGGCCTGGCGGATGCTGATGCGGCGCAGCCCGACCCGCTCGATGACGCTGGTGGGCGACCCGGCCCAGACCGCCGAGGCGGCCGGTGTCGGTTCCTGGCAGGACATCCTCCAGCCGTACGTCGAGGACCGCTGGGAGCACACCCGGCTGGGCGTCAACTACCGCACCCCCGCCGAGATCATGGACCTGGCGGCCGCCGTCGTACGGGCCGAGCAGCCGGACTTCGAGCCGCCGCGCTCGGTGCGCTCCACGGGTGTACGTCCCTGGATCCGCGCCACGGACGACCTGCCGGCCGCGGTGGCCGGGGCGGTGGCCGAACTGACCCCGGCCGAGGGCCGCCTGGCGGTCGTCGCCCCGCGCCATCTGCACCGCAGGCTGGCGGCCCGCCTGGACGGCGTCACGGCCGACGGCGAGCCCGACCTGACCCGGACGGTCGTCCTGCTCGACCCCCGCCAGTCGAAGGGCCTGGAGTTCGACTCGGTGCTCGTGGTCGAGCCGGGGCTGTACGGCACGAGCGACCTGTATGTGGCGCTGACCCGGGCGACCCAGCGGCTGGGGGTGCTGCACACGGGGCGGCTGCCGAAGGCGCTGGCGGATCTGGGCTGAGGCGTCGGCGCCGGGTGCCGGTGTCGGGTGCCGGTGTCGGGTGCCGGTGTCGGGTGCCGGTGTCGGGTGCCGGGTGCCGCCTGGAGGCGGTCAACGACGGGCTGCTCGGCCGTCGCGAGGCGGGCCGCGCGGCGGCCGTCACCGTCCTGACCGCGGCGGGTGTGCCCGCGTCTCGCGCCGACGAGCTTGTGGCCGCGCTGAGCGTGTAGGGGGCGGTGCGGTGCGGACGACCGGGCGCCCGGCCCCGGTTCAGGTGGGGCCGGGCGTCCGGCGTACGGGACGGAAGGCGGGGTCCGGCCCTCCGGACGGGGGGTGGCGGTCCGGCCTTCCGGACGGGGTCCTCCGCTTGGGGAGCGGGGTCGCTTCGCGGTGGTTCTGGGTGCGGGTGCGTTGTGGGGTTCGCGCAGTTCCCCGCGCCCCTGTGGGGGTCCTCGTGTCGGATCCGGGTGCGGGTGGGTCGTGGTTTTCGCGCCGTTCCCCGCGCCCCTATTGGGGGTCTTCGCGTCGGATCCGGGTGCCGGTGCGTCGTGGGGTTCGCGCAGTTCCCCGCGCCCCTGTGGGGGTCCTCGTGTCGGATCCGGGTGCGGGTGGGTCGTGGTTTTCGCGCAGTTCCCCGCGCCCCTATTGGGGTCTCCGCCGCGATCCGGGTTGGAGCCGCGGGTGGAATGGGGTCGGTCAGGCCTTGGCCAGTTCCTCGCGCTGGTCGGGAACCTCGGCCGCGGGCGTGGCGGCGGCGTCCTCGTCCAGCAGTGTCTCCTCGTCGAACGGCAGCAGGCCCGCCAGCACCTCGGCGACCCGCTCCTTGTCGATCTCCTTGGTCCAGGTGCCGACCAGCACCGTGGCGACGGCGTTGCCCGCGAAGTTGGTCAGGGCGCGGGCCTCGCTCATGAAGCGGTCGATGCCGACGATCAGGCCGATGCCGTCGACCAGGGCGGGCTTGTGGGACTGCAGGCCGCCGGCCAGCGTGGCCAGACCCGCGCCGGTGACACCGGCCGCGCCCTTGGAGGCGACCAGCAGGAAGAGCAGCAGCGGGATCTGCTCACCGACGGACATCGGCGTCCCCATCGCGTCGGCGATGAACAGCGAGGCCATGGTCATGTAGATCATGGTGCCGTCGAGGTTGAAGGAGTAGCCGGTCGGGACGGTGATGCCGACCACCGGCTTGCTGACGCCGAGGTGCTCCATCTTGGCGATGAGCCGCGGCAGCGCGGACTCCGAGGACGAGGTCGACAGGATCAGCAGGAACTCGCGGCCCAGGTACTTGAACAGGGTGAGGATGTTCAGCCCGGCGACGATCCGCACCAGCGTGCCCAGCACCACGAACACGAACAGGAAGCAGGTGACGTAGAAGCCGAGCATCAGCACGGCCAGGCTCTTGAGCGCGTCCACTCCGGCCGAGCCGGTGACGGCCGCGATGGCGCCGAAGGCACCGATGGGGGCGGCCCACATCACCATCGCGAGGACACGGAAGACCAGCCGCTGGATGTGCTCGACCCCGCGCAGGATCGGCTGGCCGGTCGGGCCCATCGCCTGGAGCGCGAAGCCGACGAGCAGCGCGATCAGCAGCGCCTGGAGCACCTCGCCCTCGGTGAAGGCGGAGACGATCGTGGTCGGGATGATGCCGAGCAGGAACTCGGTGGTGTCCTTGGCCTCCGGCGAGACCTGCGCCTGCCCGGTCTCCTTGACCGCGTCGGTGACCGCGAGGCCGGTTCCCGGATCCAGGATGTTGCCGACCAGCAGGCCGATGGTGAGCGCCACCAGCGACATCGCGAGGAAGTAGACGAGCGCGATACCGCCGACCGCGCCGACCTTGGCGGCCTTGCGGACCGATCCGATGCCCAGCACGATCGTGCAGAAGATGATCGGCGCGATCATCATCTTGATCAGGTTCACGAACCCGGTGCCGATCGGCTTCAGCTCGACCGCGAAGTCGGGGGCGATCAGGCCCACGGTGATTCCGAGGGCGACCGCGACGATCACCGCGATGTAGAGATAGTGCGTGCGGTCCCGTTTCACTGCGGGTGCCGTTACGGGGGTGCTGGCGGCCACGGCTGCCCTCCTTGACGTCTTCGTCATCACCGGCGTGCGGCTCACGTCCGGGGGTGTGGGGGAATGCCGTGAGCATCTCGCGCGGTGTGAGGGCGGTCACCCTTCCGTTCATTGAGTTCACGCGCGAGGGCATTTACCGCGTGCTCGGGGGGCGAGGCACACTGACGGCATGCGCCCCCGCCTGCCCAGACCCCGCAGCCTGGCCGGACAGCTCTTCGCCGTCCAGGCCGTGCTGCTCGCCGTCGTGGTCGCGGGATACGCCCTGTTCACGTACGTCAGCGACCGCAGCCAGGCCGAGGAGGCGGCGGGCCGGCAGGCCATGGCCGTGGCCCGCTCGGTGGCCGACGCGCCCTCGGTGCACGCGGCGATCCGCAGCTCCGACCCGACCGCGCGGCTCCAGCCGTACGCGCTGGCCGTGGTGCGGGACGCGGACGTCGACTTCGTCACGATCATGAACCCGCGGGGCATCCGCTGGACCCACCCCGACGAGCGGCAGATAGGCAAACGCTTCCTCGGTCACATCGCCCCCGCCCAGCGGGGCCGGCCCTTCACCGAGACCTACACCGGCACGCTCGGCCCGTCCGTGCGCGCGGTCGCCCCCGTCACGGACGACGGCCGTGTCATCGGCCTGGTCTCCGCGGGCATCAAGGTCGAGGCCATCAGCCGCCGGGTCTCCGAGCAGCTCACCGCGCTGATCGGCGTGGCGGCCGGGGCCCTGGCCCTGGGCGCGATCGGCACCTACGTCGTCAACGCCCGGCTGCGCCGCCACACGCACGGCATGAACGCCACCGAGCTGAGCCATATGCACGACTACCACCAGGCCGCGCTGCACGCGGTCCGCGAGGGGCTGCTGATGCTGGACGGGCAGTACCGGGTGGCGCTGATCAACGACGGAGGGCGGGAGCTGCTCGGGGTGTCCGGGGAGGTGGTCGGCCGGTCGGTGGCCGAGCTCGGGCTGCCCGCGCCGCTGACGGGGGCGCTGTTGTCCTCGGAGCCCCGCGTGGACGAGGTGCATCTGACGGCCGACCGGGTGCTGGTCGTGAACACGTCCCCGGTGTCCGGCGGTGAGCGCCGCGGCACGGTGGTGACGCTGCGGGACGTCACCGAACTCCAGTCCCTGATGGGCGAGCTGGACTCCGAACGCGGCTTCACCCAGGCCCTGCGCTCCCAGGCGCACGAGGCGGCGAACCGGCTGCACACGGTCGTGTCCCTGATCGAACTGGGCCGGGCGGCGGAGGCCGTGGAGTTCGCGACCGCCGAACTGGAGCTGGCCCAGGCGCTGACCGACCAGGTCGTCGCCGCGGTGAGCGAGCCCGTGCTGGCCGCCCTGCTGCTGGGCAAGACCGCGCAGGCCAACGAGCGGGGCGTGGAGCTGGTGGTGTCGCAGGAGGGCGGCCTGGACGACGGTCTGCTGCCGGAGGCCCTGCCCGCGCGGGACCTGGTGACGATCCTGGGGAACCTGATCGACAACGCGGTGGACGCGGCCCAGGGCAGTGCCGGGGCGCGGGTCACGGTGGCGGTGTGCACGGAAGGCTCGTCGGCGTTGGTGCTGCGGGTCACGGACACGGGCGAGGGCGTGGACGCCGCGCACTCCGAACTCCTCTTCCAGCGCGGCTACTCGACCAAGCCGGCCGGGCCGGGCGGCCGGGGCCTCGGGCTCGCACTGGTCCGGCAGGCCGCGCACCGCCACGAGGGGACCCTGACCGTCACCGAGGCCGCGGGCGGCGGGGCGTCGTTCGAGGTACGGCTGCCGCTGCGGCCGGCGCCGGTGGGCGGGGGCCGGGCGTGAGCGGCCCGGAGCCCATCCGTGTCCTGGTCGTGGAGGACGACCCGGTCGCCGCCGACGCGCATGTGCTGTACGTCGGGCGGGTGCCCGGGTTCGTGGCGGTGGGCAAGGCGCACACGGGAGCGGAGGCCCGGCGGGCGCTGGAGCGCACCCCGGTCGACCTGCTCCTGCTGGACCTGCACCTGCCGGACGGGCACGGGCTGCACCTGGCGCGCTCGCTGCGGGCGGCCGGGTACCACGCCGACGTCATCGCGGTGACCTCGGCACGCGATCTGGGCGTGGTGCGGGAGGGGGTGTCGCTGGGGGTCGTGCAGTACGTCCTGAAGCCGTTCACCTTCGCGACGCTGCGGGACCGGCTGGTGCGTTACGCCGAGTTCCGGGGTGCCGCGGGCGAGGCGAGCGGTCAGGACGAGGTGGACCGGGCCCTGGCCGCGTTGCGAGCACCGGGGCCCGCGGCGCTGCCGAAGGGGCTGAGCGCGCCGACGCTGGAGCGGGTGACGGCCACCCTGCGGGAGGCGCCGGAGGGCCTCACCGCCGCCGGGGTCGCGGAGGCGGTGGGGATCTCGCGGATCACCGCGCGGCGGTACCTGGAGCACCTGGTGCAGGCGGGGCGGGCGGGGCGGAGTCCGCTGTACGGGCAGGTGGGGAGGCCGGAGTTGGTCTATCGGTGGGGGCGGGGGCGTTAGGCGCGGGCCGCCGGTGAAGCCGCGTTCCTGGGCACCGACCGTACGTTGTCAGGACGGAGTCAGTGCCGGTCCCGCCGGCCTGGTGTAGAGCACGACCTGTACCCCGAGGCCGCAGACGGCCAGCGCCTCCACCACCGACAGTCCGAGCATCAGCCCTCCGCCGTCCCCGCCGGCCCAGAGCACCACGAGCGCGGCGAGCGGCACGACGCAGAACGCGACCAGGTCCACCACGCACTGGATCACCTTGCGGGACCGGCGCCGTGTGTCACGCCGGTGGAACGCCTCCCAGCCGAAGGTGGAGAAGTCGGTTCCCTGCGCGGCGAGTTGGGCGAGCCGGGGCCCCAGCTCGTCGCGCACGTACAGCCCGATCGCCGAGATCTTCTCGTCGTTGACGAGGTACGTCCACCCCAGCACCACGCACACCGGCCGCAGCGCCAACAGCATCGCGGGCTCCTTGGCCTGGGCCGCCGCGGCGACGACGGCGGCCACGACCGCGAGGGTCACGTACAGCAGGTTGTCCCGGAACCCGATCCGTGTCTTCTGCTCGTCTGGCAGCCCAGATGGAGGAGGCGGCCGAGGCGTTCGCGGCGGCCCTCGTGATCTTCCGAGAGTTCGAGGACCACTACCGCGAGGGCCTGGCCCTCGTCAACATGGGCTTCATCCACAGCGCCGCCGACCGCCGGTCCGAGGCCCGCGCCCACTTCCTCCAGGCCGCCGACGCCTACACCCGAGCCAACGCCCCCGACGAAGCCGCAGAAGCCCGCGCCCAAGCCGCCGCACTCCCGGACTAGCCACGCCACTCCCCGTCCGGCCAACCGGACTCGGCGTCAAGAGGTGACCCCGAAGTAACCCCCCGTACAACCAAAACCGTACGTTCCTACAATGCGTGATTGTGTCCGAACAGCCCGTAGTCACCACGGACCTCGCGCCCCTACCTTGTCGACCCGTGCACCAACCCACAGCTCAACCGAACCACCCCGGCCCGCCGTTCAACGCGCCCGCCGCCCGCAGACTGAGGGCGGGGCTCGGCATGGGGCCGGAGCACGTCGCCTACGGACTGCGCGCCTCGTACGGGCTCCCCTATGTGACGCCGGACCTCGTCATCGCCTGGGAGCGCGGGGCGCTCACCCCGAGCAGCCCCGAACTCACCGCGCTCGCGGGGGTGCTGTGGTGTTCGCCGGGTGAGCTGATCGGGCGGCCGAGGACGCTGCGCGAGCACCGGATCGCGCGGGCCCTGGCACCGGAGGACGTCGCGCGGGCGGTCGGGCACGACCTCGACTCGTATCTGCGGATGGAGGACACCGGGCAGTGGCGCGGCTCGGAGCGGCAGGCCGCCGCGCTCGCGGACGTGCTGGAGCTCGCGCTGCCCGACCTGGTGACGGTCACCGGGCGCGAGGCCAAGCTCGCGGAGCTGCTGCGCAGCGCGGTCGCCACGCGGTGGCAGGGCTATGTCCGCCCGCTCGGCAAGATCGTGCCCCTGGACCGCGGCCTGCTGGAGCACGCACTCCAGTCGCTGCACCAGGAGTACCAGGGGCAGATGGTCGCCACCCTCAGCGGGGGCGGCGGCAACGCGGCCGACGACTCACGGGACGCCGGCCGCGGCTTCCTCGACCGGATCGTCGAGCACTTCTGGGCGGCGGTCGAGGGCGGGGCGGTGTGAGGGGTCCTAGAAGCAACGCCGTTCAGTGAAGGGCGGGGGCTGTTCGTCAAGGCCCGTGAACGAGGCAGCGGAGCTGCTGTAGAAGAGGGTTGTCCTCCAAGACATCCTCACCACAGGAGCTCC
>NZ_JBEXPR010000064.1:0-14438 GCF_040612135.1 Streptomyces sp. NPDC006458
CGCCGAACCCGTCCCCGCACCCGGCCCCAAGCTCTCCCACGACAGCATCCACCTCACCGACAGCGCCCAGCTGCTCGGCCACGCCGAGGCACTCGGCGAGGCCGTCGAGTCGGAGCGGCCGCTGACGATGGAACAGCTCGGCCAGGACTTCGGGTTCGTCCTCTACGAGACGACGCTCTCGCAGGCCGGACCGGCCCTGCTGGAGATCGATCAGGTCCGCGACCGCGCCCAGGTCTTCCTGGACGGCCAGCCGGTGGGCGTTTTGGAGCGGGAGAACCACGAGCACGCCCTCGCCTTCACCGTGCCCCAGGGCGGCGCACGACTGACCCTGCTGGTGGAGAACCAGGGCCGGGTGAACTACGGCGAGGGCATCCACGACCGCAAGGGCCTGCCCGGACAGGTGCTCCTGGACGGCGCCGAGCTCACCGGCTGGACCTGCCGCCCGCTGCCTCTCACGTCCCTGGCCGAGGTGCCCTTCGCGCCGACGACCGTCACCCCGACCGGGCCGGTTCTGCACCGCGGCACCTTCGAACTGGCGATCACGGCGGACACCTTCCTGCACCTCGACGGCTGGACGAAGGGCAACGCCTGGATCAACGGGTTCCCGCTGGGCCGCTACTGGTCGCGCGGCCCCCAGCGCTCCCTCTACGTCCCCGCGCCCGTCCTGCGCACCGGCACCAACGAGATCGTGGTCCTGGAGCTGCACGCGGCCCACCGTGCCCGCACCGTGTCCCTCCGGGAGACGCCCGACCTCGGCCCCACCGAGGAGTGAGCCGGGCCCGCAACGCGTAACACGGAGGCCGGGCACCGACTACATCGTCGGTGCCCGGCCCGTTTGTGTCCGGCTGCCGGTGTCAGCTCAGGGTCAGCCGCTGCGCGGTCGACCCGGAGCAGGTCTGCTGAACCGTGAACGCGCCCTCTACGGCCCCGCGCCCGTCCTGCGGACCGGCATCAACGAGATCGTGGTCCTGGAGCTGCACGCGGCCCACCGTGCCCGCACCGTGTCCCTCCGGGAGACGCCCGACCTCGGCCCCACCGAGGAGTGAGCCGGGCCCGCAACGCGTAACACGGAGGCCGGGCACCGACGACATCGTCGGTGCCCGGCCCGTTTGTGTCCGGCTGCCGGTGTCAGCTCAGGGTCAGCCGCTGCGCGGTCGACCCGGAGCAGGTCTGCTGAACCGTGAACGCGCCCTCGCCGGTGGAGGCATTCTGCACACCGAGGCACTTGCCGCTGTGCCGGGCCCGCAGCGTGACCTTGCCGTTGCCGGCGTCACGGACCGCCCACTCCTGGTTGCGGCCGCCGGTGCAGCCGTACTGGAACACCGAAGCACCGTCGGCGAGGGACTCACCGGCCACGTCCAGGCACTTGCCGCTGTTCCGGGCGACCAGGCTGACGTAGCCGAAGGTGGCCGGGCGCAGGGCCCACTGCTGGTTGGTGGCGCCGTTGCAGGCGAACTGCCCCACCGTAGCCCCGTCGGCGGTGGAGGCGCCGGTCACGCCGAGGCACTTGCTGCTGTGCTGGAAGGTGGCCTTGCGCCAGGTGTCGGGCGCGGTGGCGCGGAAGGACCACGACTGGTGGGCGCCGGTGGTCGGCCGGTAGACGCCCACGGCAGCACCGTCGGCGGTCGACTCGGCGACGACCTCCAGCAGCAGACCGCTGGCCGCGTTGACGAGGGTGGCGTGTCCGTCACCGGTGGTCGAGCGGATCCACTGCTGGGCCGTGGAGCTGCCGGGGGAGGCGAAGCCGAGAGCACCCTGGGAGACGGAGAGGGCCTTGCCGGTACGGGCGTTGGTGATGCGGTAGGCGGCGTTGCTGCCCCAGTCCGAGGCGGACAGCTTGGTGAACGTCCACTGCTGCGACGTGTCGGCCGGGTTGCTGTTGCGCTGCACCGGCAGGGTCTTGCCGCCCGAGGTGGCCGCGGTGAGGGCCAGGCCGCTGCGGTCGTTCAGCAACTGCTTGGTCCCGCCGGTGGGCGCAGAGGTGGCCGTGGTGTCGACGCCGGTGACGCCCGGCAGCACGAACGTGGTGACCGAGCCCGCGCCGACGGTGGCCCGCAGGGTGTCGCTGGCCTGGAGATCGGAGCCGCGTTCCAGGTTGTGGTCGGCGTCCGTGGTGTAACGCTCGACGGCCCCGGCGGTGGTCGCGAATCCGTCGAGGTCGAGGGTGACGTCACGTGCCGCGCCGGTGGGGTTGGTGTGCACGACCACCACGCCCCCGTTGGGACGCAGCGCGGCAAGGGTGTTGCCGTCGTCGGTCGCGATGACCCGGGAGCCGGGGCGCACGAACCGGCTGTACTGGGCCATCGCCCAGTACTTCTTGTTCTTGCGCAGCGGCTCGGTGGCCGCGTCGTCGGGCGTGAAGTCCGTCTGGATCAGGCCCCAGTTGGAGTTCTCACGACCCGGGGTCATGTTCTCGTAGTCCTCGACGGCCTGCCACAGCACCCAGGCGCTCGGCTCCAGTTCACGGATGTCGTCGTTGATGCGCCCGGCCAGGTCCAGAGCGGGGCTCATGTCGGTGAAGCTCTGCCCGACGCTGCCGCCGAGGTCCACCTCGGACATCCACACCGGGTGCCGCTCGCCCTTGGCGATGTCCCGTACGGCGGTACGCCCGCCCGTGCCGTAGGTGTGGGTGTTCAGCCGGCCCACGGCGGCCCGGACGGTGGGGCCGTAGCTCTCCCAGTTTTCGCGGAACTTACCAGGGTTGGTCTCGTCCATCGCCGCGATGGGTGTGCCGATTCCCTGGGCGTTCATCGCGGAGCGCAGGGTCGTGATCATACGGGCCTGGGAGGAGGGGTCCCAGTGCGAGCCCTCCTGGCGGCCGCCCGCGTGCCAGTAGTTGGTGTTCGGCTCGTTGATCGGCGAGACCGAGTCGAAGGTGACGCCGGTGGACTGCTCGGCGCGGCGCAGTGAGCCGGTGAGATAGGCGGCGAAGCGGTCGTACTGGTCCGAGCGGAGGTTGTCCTGGTTGCCGTCCCAGTTGCCGGAGACCAGGCCACTGTTGGTCATGAAGTAGGGGGCCGAGTTGGAGAACGCCTCGAAGGTGTCGGCGCCACGGGCCTTGGCCGCGCTGAGCCACCAGCGCTGGTTGGCGTCGGCGTCGGCCTTCCAGTGAGCGGCGTTGTTCGGGTCCCACCAGTCGGGGCTCTCCGCGCCGGGCCGGTTCCAGTAGCCGGGCACCGCGGCTCCGGCGCGCATGTAGGGCGTGGTCTCGGGGCTGTCGCCGCCGCCGATGTTGTAGCGGGCGACGGTGAAGCCGAGGCCGTCGGAGCCGTAGAGCGCGTCGGCGAGGGCGTTGCGCTGGGCGTCGGGCCAGCCTCCCGTGACATTGGCGAACCAGGCCAGCGCCGTGCCCCAGCCCTCGAACGCGGGCTGCTGGTAGCTGGGGTCGAGGCGGACGGTCAGCGCCTGCTCCGCGTCGGCCGCGGCGGCCGGGGGACTGGCGAGCATGGGCAGGGCCAGGGCGGCGGCGGTACCGGCGAGCGCGGCCGCGCGCAGGCCGCGCGGGAGGCGTCGTCGGGTGCCGGGGCGTGGGCTCCGGGACGTGTGCGACACGTCTGTCTCCTATCGGGGGGACGGGTGGTGAGGCAGGGGGGAGGGGCGTGCCCCGCCTGCCGGGCCCGTGGTGCGGGTGGGCCACGGGCAGGTGGGGCAAGTTGGCCCGCCGGAGCGCCGCCGCCGGGTCAGGGTGGACGGCGGGGCTCCGACGGTGTTCCGGGGAGGCCGGCCTGTCAGGCGGCCGTACGGCGCCACTTCTGGTTGTCGCCGCCGTTGCAGGTCCACTGCTCCAGCGCGGCACCGTCGCCCTGGGACTGGTCGGTCACGTCGAGGCACTTGCCGCTGTGCCGAGCGGCCAGCTCGACGCGGCCGGAGCTGGCCTTCACGGTCCACTGCTGGTGGGTGGAGCCGTCGCAGCGGTTCTGGACGACACGGGCCCCGTTGGCGGTGGAGGCACCGGCGACGTCGAGGCACTTGCCGCTGAACCGGCTGATGATCTGCACCCGGCCGCTGGCGACGCTCTTGAGCCAGAACTGCTGGTTGACGGTGTTCTGGCACGACCACTGGATCAGGGCGGCCCCGTCACCCGTGGCGCGGTCGGCCACGTCGGCGCACTTGCCGCTGTGCACGGCCGTCAGGGTCTCCCAGGTGCCGGTGCCCTGGATGGTGCCGGCCGCGGTGTCGATGGTGAGCTCGGGGTAGTAGTCCATCGCCATCGTGGTCGCCGTGGGGAAGCGCAGCGGCGCCCAGACGTACTGCGAGTCGTTGACCATACCGCCCATGGAGTTGCCCCAGCGGTCGCCCATGTACAGGTACGAGGTGCCGGCGGTGCCCTGGACGGTCAGGACGTAGGCGGTCTGCGAGTCGTACGTGCGGTAGTCGCCGATGTCCTTCAGGTCGCTCCAGGTGCCGGTGAGGCTGGTGGCGGTGGCGTACTTCTGCTGGTTGGGGGCCCAGCCGGTGGCGTGCGAGGTGAGCAGGAAGTAGACGCCGTTGCGCTTGAACAGGGCGGGGGCCTCGCGGTAGTCGTTGACCCACAGAGTCTGCACCAGTGCGTCGATGCCGGTGTAGTCGGCGGTCAGACGGTAGATGTGCAGGTCGGCGTTGTCGCGCGCGGCGGAGACCATGTAGCCGGTGCCGTCGGTGTCGACGAAGGTGGTGATGTCGCGGGACATGTGGTCGAGCGGGCGGAAGCTGCCCTGCCAGGTGTAGTTGCCGTCGACGGTGTCGGAGACGGCGACGGCGGCCCGTGCCTCCCAGTAGTCGGTGGCGGCCTCCTTGTGCATCCACATGACGAACTTGCCGGTGGCGGCGTTGTACATGACCTTGGGCCGCTCGATGTTCGCCGACTGCAGCTCGGGGTCCGTGGCCTGGGTCAGGACGTGGTTGCGGAACACCCAGTTCTTGAGGTCCGTTGACCGGTAGGCGGAGACGTAGCGGAAGGTGTTGTCGGCGTTGCGGTTCTCGCCGAACCAGTAGTAGTACTGGCCAACCTTCACGACGCCGCCGCCGTGGGCGTGCACGGGGTTGCCGTTGGGATCGGTGAACTGGGTGGCGTTGGTGATGGTGACGGGCGCGGCATGGGCGGTTCCCATGGCGCCGAGGAGGGAGAAGAGGAGCGCGCACAGCGCTGTGAGCACCGTGGTCGCCCGGAGGGGTGTGCGTCGCATGATCGCGTACCTCGTGGGGCTAAAGGGCAGGACCACGCCGGTGACAGGCGGGGTCGAGCCGGGGAGCACGCGGCCGATGGGGACGGCGCGTGGTGGAGGAGGGCATGCCGAAGCGGCTCTTGGCTTGCCGGCAGAGCTGATGAACGCTGTGTGTCGCCGAGAAGTCCTTGGGTATGTTCGCGTTAACACGAGCGGTTCGGGGCAGAGTCTGGGAGCGTCGGTGCGGGCTGTCAAGAAGCTGCGCAATAGCTGATCGATGTTTGACCTACGGTCATGTTTGCGCCAACATCATTGATGTACGACTGGCGGTCGTGTGTCACCACCCCAGATCAAGGAAGAAAGTCCGATAAATGGCGACAGAGAAGAAGGCACGTACGCCGCGGGCGCGGCAATCGAGGCAGTGGCCCTCGATGGCGGATGTCGCGACGATGGCGGGCGTGTCCTCGCAAACCGTCTCCCGAGTCGCCAACAACCGGGACAACGTCGACCAGGCCACCCGCGAAAAGGTGCTGGCCGCGATGCAGGTCCTGGGCTACCGGCCGAACACCGCCGCCCGTGCCCTGGTCACCGGCCGTTTCGGCGCGCTCGGCGTGGTCAGCTTCGACGTCGGCGCGCACGGCAACGCGCGCACCCTGGCCGCCGTTGCCGACGCCGCCCGCGAGGCCGACTTCTCGATCAACTTCATGGGGGTCCGGGCCCAGACGGAGGCCGCCGTCCGCAAGGCCTTCCGGCACCTGATGCTCCAGTCCGTGGACGGCATCGTCCTGGTCGAGTCCCAGATCCTGGACACTCCGTCACTGCAACTGCCACCGACCATGCCGATCGTGGTGGCCGACGGTGACACCGGCCACCGGTATCCCAACGTCGACTTCGACCAGGCGTACGGCGCCCGGAGCGCGGTGACGCACCTGCTGGGGCTGGGACACCGCACGGTCTGGCACGTGGCCGGGCCGCACGACTCCTTCGCCGCGCGCCGCCGCGCCGAGTCCTGGCACCGCACGCTCACCGCCGCCGGCGCCCCTATCCCACCAGTTTCCTACGGCGACTGGACGGCGCAGTCCGGGTACCGCATCGGCCAGGAGCTGGCCCGGCGTCCCGAGGTCACCGCCGTCTTCGCGGCGAACGACCAGATGGCACTGGGCGTGATGCTGGCCCTGCACGAGGCGGGCCGTCGCATCCCCGAGGACATCAGCGTCGTCGGCTTCGACGACGTCGCCGAGGCCGCGTACTTCCTGCCGCCGCTCACCACGGTCCGACAGAACTTCGAGGTCGTCGGCCGGCACTGTGTGACCCTGCTGCTCGACCAGATCGAGGGCCGGACGGACGGGCCTCGGAGCCTGGCCGTGGAACCCGAGCTGGTGGTCCGCGAAAGCACGGCACCACCACCTTCCGGAACCGTCTAATCTACATATTCTTCGCGCGTAGCTCTGGCTCGGGGGTGTGTCGGCAGCCTTGCGGCGACTGACGTGAGGCGCTTGAGGGCGGTGCTGCCGAGGTCCCCGTGTGCGGCGGTTCGGCCACATCCCGCCCACCGCTGGTCGCCGCCGCTTCCGGCGCGCATCGGTGCGGCGGGGACGCGCTGATACGTCTGTGCTGTCCACGGGGGAGCGCCCCGTCGGCCGGCGAGGGCGCCGCGGCTGAACGACGGGCCGAGAGCGTGACCGGCTGCTGGTGGTCGGGGCGGGCGTTGCACGGCCGGCTCGGGCGTTGTCCGGGCTCGTACGGGGGCGCCGCCCGCGGCCGTGAGCGCCGACCGTCCGGCGGACGTGTGCGCACGGCTGGCCGTCGAGGTGTCGGGGGACCTGCACCGGCCGGCCGAGGGGATCGGGCACGGCCGGGCGTGGGGCGCGGCACGGTCTCAGAGGCGCTCTCAGGGGCGCCGCCATGAGCAGACCCTGTTGCGGGCCCCGAACATGTCACCGCAGGCCCTGCACGGGCAGCTCCGCGCCCTTCCCCTCCCGGGATGTCGCACCCTGGGCGACAGGCGGCACAGAAGCAGACGGTGCGGACGCACGTCTTGGGTGTGCGGTGCGAGGTCGGGTCGGTCTGCCTGGATGGCATGTCTCGGTTGTACGGTGCGCGGTCGGTCTGCCTGGTCGGCATGTCTCGGTTGTACGGTGCGCGGACGTCTGCCTGGTCCGCATGCCTCGGGGCCTGGGCCGCAGGGGAAGCGCCGGTCGGCATGCTTCGTGCGTCGGGCGCAGGAGGTCCGCCCGGTCGGTCTGCCCAGGCCTTGTAGCTGCGCGTACGCCCGGCACATCACCCGTCGTACCTGACCGGCCCGCCCGACCTGACCCGCAGGTCGGCTCTGACCTGCTTGTTGTCCCGGTCTTCCGTCGACCAACGCCTCGCGAGAGGGCTCTGCTCGCTCCGGGGGCGAGCCTTGCCGGTCGGCCCTGACCTGGCCGTTGTCCGAGGGGTGTCTGTCGTTCGAGCCCTGGCCGTGGTCGAGCCTGGCGTCGATCTGGCGCCTGGTCCGCCCGACCTGCCTTGCCGGTCGGCCCTGACCTGGCCGTTGTCCGAGGGGTGTCTGTCTTTCAAGCCCTGGCCGTGGTCGAGCCTGGCGTCAATCTGGCTCGCGGGTCGGTTTCCGCCCGGTCGGCTCGACCTGATTTTCCGGTCGGCCCTGACCCGGCCCGTCGTCCCAGCCCGCCCGTCGTCGGAGCCCCGCTCTCGGCCCGGTCCGCCCCGTCGGCCCAGTTGTCCCTTGGCCCTGCGCACCCGTCGACCGCGCCTGCCGGCCGGCCCCCGCCCCGTCGCCGCCCCGCCCAGACCGCCGCCGCAGCAGCAGCTTCCCACTTCCGGCCCTTCCCGGATCGGGCAAGCCCGTTTACTCTCACACCGGAGGCGACACCTCCATTTGCCGTTCATGTCGGTCATGCCCGGTTCGGGCGTCCGTCGCTCTCCGTGGGCGGCCTTCATTCAGACCGCTTGGTCGCCAAAGTCCCCTTCGCTGAGCACGTCGTCGTGCTTGACGCCCCCCATCGGGAGTGCCACCATCACGCTACCGATGATTACGTAAACATCGATCTTCGGTCAGCCCTCCATCGGGCCGTTTCTTCAGCCTCCGGACGCCGGTATCCCACAGCGCGACCCGGACGGACACACGACGCTAGGACCCTTGTATGACGCTCCAGTCGACGCCCGTGACGGCGACACCACCGTCCCGCGGTCGCCCCCGGTTCCGCCTCCGCAAGGAGGCTCTGGTCGGTTGGGGCTTCGCCGGGCCGTTCGTCGCCGTCTTCGCCCTGGTCTTCCTCGCCCCGATTGGCTACGCCATCTACCTCAGCCTGTTCCAGGACCGGCTGATCGGCGGTACCTCCTTCGTCGGCCTGGACAACTACAGCGAGGCGATCACCGATCCCCGGTTCTGGGACGGTCTGGTGAGAGTAGGGCTGTTCCTGCTGATCCAGGTGCCGGTGATGCTGGGTATCGCACTGCTGGTGGCGCTCGCCATCGACAGCGGCCGGCTCTACGGCAAGGGCTTCTTCCGAGTAGTGATCTTCCTGCCGTACGCCGTCCCCGCCGTCGTCGCGAGCCTTATCTGGGGCTTCATGTACGGTACCCAGTTCGGCCTGGTCGGCAACATCAACGACTCCTTCGGGGTCTCGTTGCCCGACCCGCTCTCCCCGTCGCTGGCGCTCGCCTCCATCGGCAACATCGTGACCTGGGAGTTCGTCGGCTACAACATGCTGATCTTCTACTCGGCGCTGAAGGTCGTGCCGCGATCGCTGTACGAGGCGGCCGCCATCGACGGCGCCGGCGAGTGGCGGATCGTGACGTCGGTGAAGCTGCCCGCCATCCGCGGTGCCCTTGTGATCGCCACGATCTTCTCGATCATCGGCAGCTTCCAGCTGTTCAACGAGCCGAGCATTCTGCAGAAGCTCGCGCCGAACGCGATCACCACCGACTTCACCCCGAACTTCTACACATACTCGCTGTCCTTCTCGGGTCAGCAGCACAACTACGCGGCGACCGTGGCGATCGTGATGGGCGTCCTCACGGCGATCATCGCCTACGCGGTCCAGCTGCGCGGCATGCGGAAGGCTGAGCGATGACCTCCTCCACCCCTGACCTCACGGACGGCACCACCGTCGTGTCCTCGTCCATGGCCTCCGCCGACGCCTCCACCGCGCCCCCCGCCCACCGGCCGACGACACGGGCCACCCGCACCGGATCGCGGCGCCGCAGACGCCGCGTCCATGTGCCGCTCGATCCACGCCGCAGCGTGCCGATGACCCTGGTGGCCGGGCTGATCCTGCTCTACACCCTGCTCCCGCTGGGCTGGCTGGTGATCAACGCCACCAAGACCCAGACCGGGCTCCAGGACTCCTTCGGTCTGTGGTTCGCCGACGACTTCAACCTGTGGGACAACGTCAGCCGTACCCTCACCTACGACGACGGCGTGTTCCTGCGCTGGCTGCTCAACACGCTGCTGTACGTCGTCGTCGGCGCCGGCGGCTCGACGGCCCTCGCCGTGCTCGGCGGCTACGCGCTGGCGAAGTTCAACTTCCCGGGCCGCCGCGCGGTCTTCGCGGTGGTCATCGGCGCCGTGGCGGTTCCGGGCACCGCCCTTGCGGTACCCACCTTCCTCATGTTCAGCTCTATGGGCCTGACCAACACCCCGTGGGCTGTGATCATCCCGTCCCTGATCTCGCCCTTCGGGCTGTATCTGATGTGGGTGTTCGCGGCGGAGGCGGTTCCCAACGAACTGCTGGAGGCGGCCCGCATCGACGGCTCCGGCGAGGTGCGCACCTTCTTCCGGATCGTCATGCCGCTGCTGATGCCCGGCACGGTCACCGTCCTGCTCTTCTCGGTGGTCGCGACCTGGAACAACTACTTCCTTCCGCTGATCATGCTGAAGGATCCCGACTGGTACCCGCTGACCCTCGGCCTGAACGCGTGGAACGCCCAGGCGCAGACCGCGGGCGGTGAGGCGGTCTTCGACCTGATCATCACCGGTTCGCTGCTCACCATCGTGCCGATCGTGGTGGCGTTCCTGCTGCTCCAGCGGTACTGGCAGTCCGGCCTCGCCGCGGGCAGCGTCAAGGAATGACCGCGCCCCTCAGTTCCCCCACCCCCTCCCCCCTCGCCCGTCCTACCCGCACATCCGACCAGGAGCACAGCCCATGACAACGCACATCACCCGCAGACTGCTCGGCGCGCTCGCCGTCGTATCCGCCCTGTCCCTCGGCGCCACGGCCTGTGGGTCTTCGTCGGACGGTGAATCCGCCGCCGACCCTGGCGATGTGAAGTCCGCACTGGCCGAGGGCGGAAAGGTCACCGTGTGGGCGTGGGAGCCCACGCTGAAGAAGGCGGCCGAGGACTTCGAGAAGAAGTACCCGAAGGTCGATGTGGAACTGGTCAACGCGGGCACCGGTGACAAGCAGTACACCGCTCTGCAGAACGCCATCCAGGCCGGCTCCGGAGTCCCGGACGTCGCGCAGGTCGAGTACTACGCGCTCGGCCAGTTCTCCATCGCCGACTCCGTGGAGGACCTCTCCGGTTTCGGGGCGCAGAAGTTCGACAAGACCTTCACCCCCGGCCCGTGGAACGCCGTGACCACGGACAAGTCCGTCTACGCGCTGCCCATGGACTCCGGTCCGATGGCGCTGTTCTACAACAAGAAGGTCTTCGACAAGCACGGCATCGCGGTGCCGACGACGTGGGACGAGTACGTCGTGGCGGCGCGCAAGCTGCACAAGGCGGACCCGAAGCTCTACATCACCAACGACATGGGTGACGCGGGCGCCACCACGAGCCTCATCTGGCAGGCCGGCGGCCGCCCGTACAAGACCGAGGGCACGAACGTCACGATCGACTTCAGTGACGCCAAGTCCCAGAAGTACGCCACCACTTGGCAGAAGCTGCTCGACGAGAAGCTGGTGGCGCCGATCAGCTCCTGGAGCGACGCCTGGTACAAGGGCCTGTCGGACGGCTCGATCGCCACGCTCTCCATCGGCGCGTGGATGCCCGCCAACTTCACCTCGGGTGTTCCCGCGGCCTCCGGTGACTGGCGTGTCGCCCCGCTCCCGCAGTGGACCAAGGGTGACACCGCGAGCGCGGAGAACGGCGGCAGCTCGCTGGCGATGCCGAAGGCGGGCAAGAACAAGGAACTGGCCTACGCCTTCATGGAGTACGCGACCACCGGCGCCGGTGCGAGCGGCCGCGTCGCCGAGGGTGCCTTCCCCGCCACCCGCGCGGACCTGGAGTCGGACAAGTTCCTCCAGACCGAGTTCCCGTACTTCGGCGGCCAGAAGGCCAACGAGGTCTTCGCCGAGTCCGCGCGCAACGTCGGGCCCGACTGGTCCTACCTGCCCTACCAGGTCTACGCCAACTCCGTCTTCAACGACACCGTCGGCAAGGCCTACGTCTCCTCCACGCCGCTCGTCGACGGCCTGAAGAAGTGGCAGGACGTCAGCGTGAAGTACGGCCAGGACCAGGGCTTCACCGTCAACAAGTAACCAGCTCCGCGGGCCGGGGACGATCACCGCACTCGTCGTCCCCGGCCTTTCCACACGCGCTGTCCGGCCGGTGATGCCCGTCGGCCGCCCTACGGGCGGACCACGGGCAGGTGCCGGACAGCCACGCCCGCTCGTCCACCCCAGGACGCGCGCCCGGCTAGACCAGGCCCCGGACGGAACTCCCGTCCGGGGCTTCGGCGTTGGGTCACCTGCGGGGAACGGTGACCGTCAATGGACCGATTTACCCGGCATCCTATCACGAATAGATAACGGGTCTGGACCAAAAGTCCTCATCCTGTTCATCTCCGTGGAGCTCTGGGGAAAGCTGTTCGGCGGCAGAGGGTCGGAAGCTCAGGCGTACCGGCCAACTCACGCCATGGCCGGATCACTTCCCCTCCCCAAGGAGCCTCCGTTGCACCTGCCCCGCTCGCTGAGCACCGCCCTCGCCGTCACCGCGGTGGCCGCGGCCCTGCCCCTGGCCGCCGTCGTGGACGTCGCCGCCGCCGCTGAACCCGTCAAGCGGCCCAAGTCCCTGGTGATCGGCATCGACGGCGCCACCTTCGCCAAGTTCGGCAAGGCGAAGATGCCCAACATCGACGCGCTGATAGCGAACGGCATGACGGCGACCAGCAACCTGTACGCCGCCCCGATGGCCCCCACGTCCTCGGGCCCGGGATGGTCCTCGATCGCGACCGGTGTGTGGCCCGACAAGCACCACGTCGTGGACAACTCCTTCAACGGCGCCGACTTCGCCCAGTACCCCGACTACATGAGCCGCGCCGAGGCCGCCCAGCCCGCGCTGAACACCCTGGTCGTCGGCACCTGGGGCCCGATCACGTCCAACGTCTTCGGTGCGGCCACCGACACCCGGATCGCCGGCGCCAACGACGCCGACACCACCGCGCAGGCCGTCGCCAGACTGTCCACCACCGACGCGGACGCCACCTTCGTCCACCTCGACGAGGTGGACGGGGCAGGTCACTACTACGGCGCCGCCGCGCCCAAGTACCTCGACGCCCTGCGCACCGCCGACAGCCAGGTCGGACAGCTCGTACGCGCCGTCACCTCCCGGCCGGGCTACGCCTCGGAGGACTGGCAGATCATCGTCACCGCCGACCACGGGCACACCGACGGCGGCGGCCACGGCGGCAACACCCCGCAGGAGCGGCAGACCTTCGTCATCGCCAAGGGCACCGGCTTCGCACCGCGCTCCGTCCGCAACGACGTCAAGATCAGCGACATCGCCCCCACGGTTCTGTCGCACGTCGGCATCACCCCGAACCCGGCCTGGCAGCTCGACGGCAAGCCGATCAGCACCCTGACGCCCGACGCCTTCGACAGCCTGCGCCCCGCCCTGCGCACCCGCGTGGACGAGGCCGGCCTGCCGTCCACCCTCAAGGGCTGGACGAACACCGCGCCGAGCGGCTGGACCGTGGACAACTCGGCCATGCCCACCGGCGGTGTCACCGAGTGGCGCGGCTGGTCCTTCGCCACGGACGAGTTCTGGACCAACACCGACCTCGCACAGGGCCGGGAGACCAACGTCCGCGCCCGTGATGTGTTCGCCGTGGCCGACTCCGACGAATGGGACGACGCCGCCCACGGCACGGGACAGTTCGACTCCACCCTCATCAGCCCCTCGTTCCCGGTGACGGGCGGCACCGTGGCGACCGTGTCGTACGCGACGAACTACAGGGTCGACGGCCCGCAGACGGGAGACGTCCTCATCTCCTTCAACGGCGGCGCGCCGCAGCCGCTGAAGGCCTACCGCGCCGATGTCAACACGGTCGAGAAGCTGGCTGTCGCCGTTCCGGCCGGAGTCACCTCCGTACGGCTGCACTTCCGCTACACCGGCACCAACAGCTCCTTCTGGACGGTCGACCAGGTCGGCGTGACCGGCTGACCGCATGGTGACGGCGTGTGCCGACCGGCGCGCGCCTGATTGGCCGGCGGGTGCCGTACCCACAGGTGCGGCGCCCGCCGGACGCGGCCGGTGGCGGGTGGTCCGCGGAGACCACCGGCCACCGGCCGCCGTTTCTACTCCTCGGTGGGGCCGAGGTCGGGGGTCTCCCGGAGGGAGACGGTGCGGGCGCGGTGGGCCGCGTGCAGCTCCAGGACCACGATCTCGTTGGTGCCGGTGCGCAGGACGGGCGCGGGGACGTAGAGGGAGCGCTGGGGGCCGCGTGACCAGTAGCGGCCCAGCGGGAAGCCGTTGATCCAGGCGTTGCCCTTGGTCCAGCCGTCGAGGTGCAGGAACGTGTCGGCGGTCTCGGTGAGCTCGAAGGTGCCGCGGTGGAAGGCCGGTCCGACCGGCGTCCTCGTGGTCTCGGTGAACGGGACGGCGTCGAGCGACGTCAGGCACAGGGATCGGTTGACCCAGCCCATGACCTCCACTCCGTCCAGCAGGACCCGGCCGGTGAGGCCCTTGCGGTCGTGGATGCCCTCGCCGTAGTTCACCCGGCCCTGGTTCTCCACGAGGATGGAGAGAGCGCTGCCGGAGCGCGGGACCGTGAACGCGATGGCGTGTTCGTGGTTCTCCCGCTCCAGGACGCCCACGGGCAGGCCGTCGACGAAGATCTGGGCGCGGTCGTGGACCTGCTCCAGTTCGAGCAGGACGGGGCCCTTCAGCGGCAGCGTGGTCTCGTAGAGGACGAAGCCGAAGTCCTGCTCCAGCTCCTCCATGGTCAACGGCCGCCGTGACGCCACGGCCGGGGCGAGTGCCTCGGCGTGGCCGAGCAGCTGGGCGCTGTCGGTGAGGTGGATGCTGTCGTGGGAGAGCTTGGGGCCGGGTGCGGGGACGGGTTCGGCG
>NZ_JBEXPR010000065.1:0-13368 GCF_040612135.1 Streptomyces sp. NPDC006458
ATGCCGAGGGCGCGGACGGCGTCCCATTTGGGGGTGGAGGCGGTGGCGAAGACTTCGGCGCCGAGGTGGTGGGCGAGTTGTACGGCGGCCATGCCGACGCCGCCCGCGGCTGCGTGGACCAGGAGGCGTTCGCCGGCGCGCAGGCCGGCGAGGTCGACCAGACCGTAGTACGCGGTCAGATAGACCACCGGGACGGCCGCACCCTGCGCGAAGGTGAACCCTTCGGGCATCGGGACGATCATCCGGCGGTCGGCGATCGCGACCGGTCCGAACGCGTCGAGGACCAGGCCCAGCACGCGGTCGCCCGGTGCCAGGTCGGTGACTCCGGAGCCGACCTCGAGGACCACGCCGGCGGCCTCGCTGCCGAGCGGGGCCTCACCGGGGTAGAGACCCAGGGCGATCAGTACGTCGCGGAAGTTCAGGCCCGCGGCCCGGACCCCGACCCGCACCTCGTGGACTCCGAGCGGACGGTCGGCGTCCGAGGACATCAGCGCCAGCCCCTCCAGTGAGCCCTTGCGCGCCACGCCCAGCCGCCAGGTGTTCCCGGCGAGGGCGGAGAGCTCGGCACGGCCCAGCTGGGGTACGAGGGGTTCGCCCGCCCGGACCGCGATCTGGGGCTCGTCCAGGGAGGTCAGCGCCGCCCAGTCGAGTTCGTTCTCCTCGGCCCCGGCGACCTGGTCGCCCTCGGAGTCGAGGTCGATCAGGCCGAACCGTCCCGGGTGCTCGGACTGCGCACTGCGCACCAGACCCCACACGGGGGCCTGCGCCAGCTCGGGCGCCGAGCCGTTCGCGGCGACGGCCCGCCGGGTGACCACGATCAGCCGGGAGCCGGCGAGCGGCGCGGCGGCCAGCCACTGCTGGAGCAGACCGAGGGCGCGGGCGGCGCTCGCACGCACGGCCTCCGCGGCGCTGCTTCCGGCATCCGTCGCGCCGGCCGCCGGGTCGGTGTCCAGGGCGGCGAGGACCGTCCCGGGTACCGGGGCACCCTCGGCGAGGGCCTTCTCCAGGGCCGTCAGGTCCGGGTAGCGGTCCCACTCCGAGGGGGCTGCGGCGAGCTCGCCGAGGACGCAGACACCACCCTGCTCGGCGGCCGGGGCGTCGGCCGCGGCCGGTACGGGCAGCCAGTCGAGCTGGTAGAGGGAGTTCTGGCCGCCGCGCTGGGCGGACTCCAACTGGGCCAGGTCCACGGGCCTGAAGGCCATCGTCTCCACGGTCAGCAGCGGTGCGCCGTTCTCGTCGGCGAGGGCGATGCGCAGCGCGGAGTCCCCGGCGGGGCTGATGCGCACCCGGGCACGGGTGACGCCGGCCGCGGTGCCGGTGATGCCGGCGCGGACGCCGGACCAGGAGAACGGCAGATCGGCGGTGGCGCCGGGCTCCTTGTCGAGGAGGCCGCCGTGCAGGGCGGCGTCCAGGAGGGCCGGGTGGAGGACGAAGCCCTCGGTGCGCGCGTCCTCCGGCAGGGAGATCTCGGTGCAGATGTCGGAGCCCGACTTCCAGGCGGCGCGGACGCCCTGGAAGAGCGGACCGTAATCGTAACCGGCCTCGGCGAGGCGGGCGTAGAGGGTGTCCACGGCGACGGGCCGGGCTCCGGCGGGCGGCCAGGCGGCGGGGAACGCGGGGGCCGGTTCGGCGTCGGCGGTGAGCCAGCCGCGGGCGTGGCGGGTGACCGTGCGGTCCCCGTCCTCCCCGGAGGTCTCGGGGCGCGAGTAGACGACCAGTTCACGGCGGCCGTCCTCGCCGAGGCGCCCCACGGTGATCTGGAGCTGCCGGGCGGAGTCCTCGTCGAGGACGAGCGGAGCCTCGAGCACGAGATCGTCGAGCACGGGCGTGCCCGCCTGGCGGCCTGCGGTGAGGGCGGCCTCCACCAGGGCGGCGCCGGGCAGCAGGACCGTACCGAGGACGGCGTGGTCCTCGGTCCAGGGCTGCGAGGTACGGGCGAGACGACCGGTGAAGATCCACTCGTCACGGTCGCCGACCTGGACGGTGGCGGACAGCAGCGGGTGGTCGAGGCGGCCGAGTCCGGCCGCGGTGGCGTCGCCGGTGCCGGTGCCGGGGGTCAGCCAGTACCGCTCGCGCTGGAAGGCGTAGGTGGGGAGCTGGACGCGCTCGGCACCCGTACCGGCGAAGAAGGTGTGCCAGTCGATGGCGGCCCCGCCGACGTGGGCCTCGGCGAGGGACGTGGCGAAGCGGGCCGGGCCGCCCTCACCGCGGCGCAGCGAGCCGACGGACCTGACGCGCCCGGCAGCGTCGAGGTCCTGGACGATCTCGTCGACGGCCATGGTCAGGACGGGGTGGGGGGAGAGCTCGACGAAGAGCTTCGCGCCGTTGCCGACGAGGGCGCGGACGGCGGGCTCGAAGCCGACCCGGCCCCGGAGGTTGCGGTACCAGTACGCGGCGTCGAGCTCCGCCGTGTCGAGGAAGTCGCCGCGGGCGGTGGAGTAGAAGGGGATCGTGCCGCTGCTCGGGGCGACCGGGGCCAGGAGCCGCAGCAGCTCCTCCTGGATGCCCTCGACCTGCACGGAGTGGCTGGCGTAGTCCACGGGGATGCGTCGGGCGCGGGCCCCGTCCTGCTCGCAGATCGACTGGAGTTCGTCGAGCGCGGCGGGCTCGCCCGCGACCACGACGGTGCCGGGGCTGTTGACGGCGGCCACCGAGATCCGGCCGTCGAACCGCTCCAGATACTTCTCGACGCGGTCCACGGGCAGCAGGACCGACATCATCCCGCCCTGCCCGGCGAGGCGTTCGCGTACGGCACGGCTGCGCAGGGCCACCACACGGGCGGCGTCGTCGAGGCTGAGGCCGCCCGCCACGTAGGCGGCGGCGATCTCGCCCTGGGAGTGGCCGACGACGGCGGACGGCTCGACGCCGTGGGAACGCCACAGCTTCGCCAGGGACACCATCACGGAGAACAGCGCGGGCTGGACGACGTCGACGCGCTCCAGCGTCGGCGCGCCGGGGGCACCGCGCAGGACTTCCTCGAGGTTCCAGTCCACGTAGCGGGCGAGGGCCTCGCCGCACGCGGCGATCTCCTCGGCGAACACGGGCGCGGAGTCGAGGAGTTCGACGGCCATCTGCTCCCACTGGGAGCCCTGGCCGGGGAAGACGAACACGGTCTCGTCGCCACCGGGGCGGCCCTGGAAGACGTGGGCGGCGGGCTCGGCCGCGGACAGCGCGGCCAGCCCGGCCAGCAGCGCGCCCCGGTCGGTGGCGACGACGGCGGCCCGGCGCTCCAGGTGGGCGCGGGTGGTGGCCTGCGAGAAGGCCACGTCGCTCACGGTGAGGGCCGGCTCGGCGATCAGGTGGGCGCGCAGCCGGTCGGCCTGGGCCCGCAGGGCGGCCTCGCTGCGGGCGGAGACCAGGACGGGCACGGCGGGCAGCTCACGGGCGGGGGCGACGGGAGCCTCCGGAGCGGCGGCCTCGGCCACAGCGTCCGTACCGGCCGTACCCGCGGTGCTCGCCGTTTCCGGCTGCTCCGCCGGCGCCGGGGGCTCCTCGAGGATCACATGGGCGTTCGTGCCGCCCACGCCGAAGGAGGAGATGCCTGCGCGGCGGGGGTGGTTCTCGGTGGCGGGCCAGGGTTCGGACTGGGTGAGGAGTCGTACTTCGCCGGCGGTCCAGTCGATGTGCGGGGAGGGTGCGTCGACGTGGAGGGTGGCGGGGAGCGTTTCGTGCTCCATGGCCTTGACCATTTTGATGATGCCGGCGACGCCCGCCGCGGCCTGGGTGTGGCCGATGTTCGACTTTACGGAGCCCAGGCGGAGCGGTCCGTTCTCGCGCTCCTGGCCGTAGGTCGCCAGCAGCGCCTGTGCCTCGATGGGGTCGCCGAGCGGGGTACCCGTGCCGTGACCCTCGACGACATGGACGTCGGAGGTGGCGAGTCCGGCGTTGGCGAGGGCCTGGCGGATGACGCGTTCCTGCGAGGGGCCGTTGGGGGCGGTGAGCCCGTTGGAGGCGCCGTCCTGGTTGACGGCGCTGCCGCGGATGACGCCGAGGACCCGGTGGCCGTTGCGGCGGGCGTCCGACAGGCGTTCCAGGACGAGCAGTCCGGCGCCCTCTGCCCAGCCGACGCCGTCGGCTCCGGCCGCGTAGGCCTTGCACAGTCCGTCCGGGGAGACCCCGCGCTGCCGGCTGAACTCGATGAACACGTTCGGGCGGGCGAGGACGGTGACACCGCCCACCAGCGCGAGGGAGCAGTCGCGGGCCCGCAGGGACTTGCAGGCGAGGTCCACGGCGACCAGAGAGGAGGAGCAGGCGGTGTCCACGGACACGGCCGGGCCTTCGAAGCCGAAGGTGTAGCTGAGCCGTCCGGAGGCGACGCTGCCCGCGGAGGCGATGGTCATGTACCCCTCGATCTCCGCGCGCCGGTCGCTCTGCTGGGCGACGAAGCCGTAGTCCTGGTACATCACCCCGCAGAAGACACCGGTGTCACTGCCGCGCAGCCCCGTGATGTCGATACCGGCATCCTCGAACGCCTCCCAGGCCGTCTCGAGGAGGAGACGCTGCTGCGGGTCGACGGCAGCGGCCTCGCGCGGGGCGATCCCGAAGAAGGCGGCGTCGAAATCGGCCGCACCCTCGACGAATCCGCCTTCGCGGGTGTACGAGGTGCCCGCGTGGTCGGGGTCCTCGTGGAACAGCCCCTCCACGTCCCAGCCGCGGTCCTGCGGGAACTCGGAGATCCCGACCCGCCCCTCGGCCACGAACTTCCAGAGCTCGTCGGGAGAGCTCACCCCGCCCGGGTAGCGGCAGGCCATCCCGACGATCGCGAGCGGCTCGGCAGCGCGGTCCTCGTACTGCTGGAGGCGGGCCCGGGTCTCGTTCAGGTCGACGGCGACCCGCTTGAGGTACCGGACGAGCTTGTCCTGCTGCTGATCGTTGCCTGCGGCGCTCACTGCGCTGTCCCCCTGGATGGTCGTCTGGTACGGCGTGTTCATGCGTGACATCTGGGTGTCACGCGTCGCGTTGTCGTTCCGCGCGTCGGATTCCGGTGTCACTGGGTCACACCTCGCCGAATTCGGCGTCGAGGAGCTGGAACATCTCGTCCGCGGTGGTGGCCGCCCCGATCAGCTCGCTCATGCCCTGCTTGCTTCCCGTGAGGGTGGCGAGCAGGCCGCGCAGCCGGTCCGCGACGCGCTGCCGGTCCCCGGCGGCGAGGTCGGCGACCATGCCCTCGAGCTTCTCGATCTCCCGGTCGACGGCAGGTTCCTCGGCGGCCCCGCCGGCCGCCTCGGCGAGCAGGTACTTCGCCACGGCACCCGGCGACGGGTGATCGAAGACCAGCGTCGAAGGCAGCCGCACACCACTGGCCCGGCTCAGCCGGTTGCGGAGCTCGACGGCGCCCAGCGAGTCGAAGCCCAGCTCCTTGAAGGCGCGTTCGGGTTCGACCGCCTCGGCGGAGGCGTGGCCGAGAACGGCCGCCACCTGCGCCTGCACCAGCCGCAGTACCACCCGCTCCCGCTCGGCCCCGCTGACCGCGGCCAGCTGTTCGGCCAGAGTGCCCCCGGCCGCCGAGTCGGCAGGCCGTGCGGGCATCCGTACCAGTCCGTGGAACAGCGTCGGCAGCGTGCCCGCGCCGGCCTGGGCGCGCAGCCCGGGCTGGTCGAGCCGGACGGGCACGAGGAGAGCCGTGTCCTGCGTCAGCGCGTGATCGAACAGCTCCAGGCCGGTCGTGGCAGGGAGGGCCCCGATGCCCATACGGGCGAGACGGGCCAGCTCGGCCTCGTCGAGGCCGCTCCCCATACCGGCCGCATCACCGGGCGTGCCCGCGGCGTCCGCCGAACCCTGGGACCCCGCCGTGCCCGCGAGCCCGGCGTGGCCGGTCTCCCCCCACAGGCCCCACGCGAGGGAGGTGGCGGGCAGGCCGAGGGCGCGGCGGTGGGCGGCGAGGGCGTCGAGGGTGGCGTTGGCGGCGGCGTAGTTGCCCTGGCCGGGGCTGCCGATGAGGGCGGCAACGGACGAGAACAGGACGAAGGAGGAGAGTTCCAGACCGGCCGTCAGCTCGTGCAGGTGCAGGGCCGCGTCCACCTTGGGCCGCAGCACCCGCTGGAGGCGTTCCGGCGTCAGCGATTCGACGGTGCCGTCGTCGAGGACTCCGGCAGAGTGCACGACGGCGGTCAACGGGTGCTCCAGCGCGCCCAGCAGCGCGGCGAGTTCACCGCGGTCGGTGACATCGCAGGCCACCGCCCGAGCCTCGGCGCCGAGCCCGGCCAGGTCCGCGACCAGCTCGGCGACCCCCGGCGCGGCCGGACCGCGTCGGCTGACCAGCAGCAGCCGCTTCGCCCCGTGGGTACCGGCCAGGTGCCGGGCGAACAGGGCGCCGAGGCCGCCGGTGCCGCCGGTGATCAGGACCGTGCCCTCCGGGTCCGGAGCGGACGGCCCGCTCGGCTCAGCGAGCTCGGCCCGGGCCAGGCGGGGTGCGAACACCCGCCCGCCGCGCACCGCGAGCTGGGGCTCGTCCAGACCCGCCAGCGCGGCCCAGTCGACGCCCGCGACCCCGGCGGTCGTGCCGGACTCCTCGGCGTCCACGAGCAGGAAGCGGTCGGGGTGTTCCGACTGGGCGCTGTGGACCAGACCCCAGGCCGGGGCCTCGGAGGGCCGCACGTCCTCTCCCCGGACGGCCGCGACGGCCTGCCGGGTGACCACGAGCAGCCGGGTCTCCTCGCCCAGCCAGGCACTGGACAGCACCTGCTGTACGAGACCGAGCGCGTGCTCGGCGTTCTCGTGAACGGCGGCGACGGCGGTGCCGGTTGCAGCGGTGGTGACGGCGGTGCCTGTGGTGACCGGACCGGCATGGGCGACCACGAGGTCCGGAGCGCCCACACCTTCGGCGAGGGCCCGCTCGAGCGCGGCCAGGTCGGCGTACTTCTCCCCGAGGACCTCGACCCGCAGCGGGGCCGCGGTCCCGCGCAGTGCCATCGGCACCCAGTCCACCTGGTAGAGCGAACTGACGCCGGTCCGGCTCCGCGCCTCCAGCTGGGCCTGCTCCACGGCGCGCAGGGCGAGCCGTTCCACGGTCAGGACGTGCGCGCCGTGCTCGTCCGCGATGTCGATCCGCAGGTCCGAGTCGCCGGCGAGGCCGACGCGGACCCGGAGCCCAGAGGCACCGGTCCGTCCGATCCGTACACCCGACCAGGAGAAGGGCAGACGGGTGGCGGAGTCCTCGCCCTCCCGCTTCAGCAGGTCGAACCCGCCGTGCAGGGCGGCATCGAGCAGCGCCGGATGCAGACCGAATCCCTCGGCGCCGTCCGCGTGCTCCTCCGACAGGGCGACCTCGGCATAGAGGACCTCATCGGTACGCCACACGTTCCGCACGCCCTGGAAGGCCGGACCGTAGTCGTACCCGGCCTCGGCGAGGCGCGCGTACAGCGCACCGGCCGGTGCCTGCTCGGCCCCCGCCGGGGGCCATGCCGACGGCAGGGCCGTGACCTCCGGCAGCCCCGTGGCCGGAGCCAAGGTGCCCCGGGCGTGGCAGACGGCCTCACGGTCGGCGTCCTCGTCCGGGTCGCCGTCGCCCGTGCCCACGGTGTCGGCCTCGGGACGGGAGTAGACGGCCACCTCGCGGACACCGTCCTCGTCGGGGTTCCCCACCGTCACCTGGAGCTGCGCGCCCGCCGTGCCGTGCAGCACGAACGGCGCCTCGAGGACCAGTTCGTCGAGTACGGGCGTCCCGGCCCGGCGTCCCGCGGCGAGCGCCAGCTCGACGAGGGCCGCACCCGGCAGCAGGACGGTGCCGAACACTCCGTGGTCCAGGACCCAGGGCTGGCTACCGGCCGAGATGCGGCCGGTGAACAGCCATTCGTCGCGGTCGCCGACCTTGACGGCGGCGGCGAGCAGCGGGTGCCCGAGCCGGTCGAGCCCGGCCCCGGCGGCGTCGCCGGTGACGGGAGCGGGGCTGAGCCAGTAGTGCTCGTGCTGGAAGGCGTAGGTGGGGAGGGGTACGCGTGTGGCGCCGGTGTCGGCGTAGTAGGTGTGCCAGTCGATGGGGATGCCGGCGGTGTGGGTGTGTGCGAGGAAGGCGGCGAAGGTGTGGGTCTCGGGCTGGCGGGAACGCAGGGCGGGGGTGAGAACGAGATTGTCCTCGTCTTCGAGGATTTGGCGGGTGAGTGCGGTGAGGATGGCGTCGGGGCCGAGTTCGAGGTAGCGGGTGACGCCTTCGCGGTGCAGGGTGCGGATGCCGTCGTGGAAGCGGACGGCGCTGCGGACGTGGCTGACCCAGTAGCCGGGGTCGGTCAGCTGGTCGGTGATCAGGTCGCCGGTGACGTTGGAGACGACGGCGGTGCGCGGCGGGTGGTAGGTCAGGCTCTCGGCGGTCTTACGGAACTCGGCGAGCATGGGTTCCATGCGCGGGGAGTGGAAGGCGTGGCTGACGCGGAGTCGGGTGGTCTTGCGGCCCAGCTCCTCCCACCGGGGGAGCCAGGTGTCGAGGGCGTCGAGGTCGCCGGAGACGACGATGGAGCGTGGTCCGTTGACGGCGGCGATCTCCAGGCGGCCTTCGAACCCGGCCAGCGCCTCGGTGACCTCGGTTTCGTCGGCCTGGACGGCGGCCATGGCGCCGCCGGCGGGGAGGGCGCCCATGAGGCGGCCGCGGGCGGCGACGAGGGTGCAGGCGTCGGGGAGGGAGAGGACTCCCGCGGCGTGGGCGGCGGCGATCTCGCCGACGGAGTGGCCGATGAGGTGGTCGGCACGGATGCCGAGGGACTCGGCCAGCCGGAACAGGGCGACCTCGACGGCGAAGAGGGAGGTCTGGGTGTACTCGGTGGCGTTGAGGGTGTCGTCCTGGGCGGCGAGGAGTTCGCGCAGCGGACGATCCAGCAGCGGGTCGAGCTCCGCGCACACCTCGTCGAGCGCGGCGGCGAACACGGGGTGGGCGGCGGCCAGTTCCAGGCCCATGCCCGGACGCTGCGCACCCTGCCCGGTGAACAGGAACGCGGTCTTGCCGCCCACCGGACGGCCCTGGAACACCCCCGGCCCCGGCTCACCGGCGGCCAGCCCTGCGAGCCCGGCAAGCAGCTCCTCCCGGTCACCCGCCACGACCACGGCCCGCTGCTCCAACTGCGCCCGCGTCGCTACCGACGACAGCGCCACATCCCGCAGATCGAGCTCCGGGTCTGCCAGCACATGCGCACCCAGACGCCCGGCCTGCTCACGCAGAGCCCGCTCGCTCTTCGCCGACACGACCACCGGGAACACACCCGGGCCCCGCACCGCGACAGCGGTACCGCCCGTCGCACCCGGCGCTTCCTCCAGGATCACGTGCGCATTCGTCCCGCTGATCCCGAAGGAGGAGATGCCTGCGCGGCGGGGGTGGTTCTCGGTGGCGGGCCAGGGTTCGGCCTGGGTGAGGAGTCGTACTTCGCCGGCGGTCCAGTCGATGTGCGGGGAGGGTGCGTCGACGTGGAGGGTGGCGGGGAGCGTCTCGTGCTCCATGGCCTTGACCATTTTGATGATGCCGGCGACTCCCGCCGCCGCCTGGGTGTGGCCGATGTTCGACTTCACGGAGCCCAGCCGGAGCGGTCCGTTCTCGCGCTCCTGGCCGTAGGTCGCCAGCAGCGCCTGTGCCTCGATGGGGTCGCCGAGCGGGGTACCCGTGCCGTGACCCTCGACAACATCGACCTCGGCGGCCGTCACACGCGCGTTGGCGAGGGCCTGGCGGATGACGCGTTCCTGCGAGGGGCCGTTGGGGGCGGTCAGTCCGTTGGAGGCGCCGTCCTGGTTGACGGCGCTGCCGCGGATGACACCGAGGACCCGGTGGCCGTTGCGCTGAGCGTCGGACAGGCGTTCCAGGACAAGCAGTCCGGCGCCCTCGGCCCAGCCGACGCCGTCGGCTCCGGCCGCGTAGGCCTTGCACAGTCCGTCCGGGGACAGCCCGCGCTGGCGGCTGAACTCGACGAACACGTTCGGCCTGGCCAGGACGGTGACACCGCCGACCAGCGCGAGCGAACACTCCTTGGCCCGCAGGGACTTGAGGGCCAGGTCCACGGCGACGAGTGACGAGGAGCAAGCCGTGTCGACGGTGACCGCCGGGCCTTCGAAGCCGAATGTGTAGCTGAGCCGTCCGGAGGCGACGCTGCCCGCGGAGGCGATGGTCATGTACCCCTCGATCTCCGCACGCCGGTCGCTCTGCTGGGCGACGAAGCCGTAGTCCTGGTACATCACCCCGCAGAAGACACCGGTGTCACTGCCGCGCAGCCCCGTGATGTCGATACCGGCATCCTCGAACGCCTCCCAGGCCGTCTCGAGGAGGAGACGCTGCTGCGGGTCGATGGCGATCGCCTCGCGGGGCCCGATGCCGAAGAACGCGGCGTCGAACTCCCCGGCGCTGTGCACGAATCCGCCTTCGCGGGTGTACGAGGTGCCGGCGTGGTCGGGGTCCTCGTGGAAGAGACCGTCGAGGTTCCAGCCGCGGTCCTGCGGGAACTCGGAGATCCCGACCCGCCCCTCGGACACGAACTTCCACAGCTCCTCGGGCGAGGTGACCCCGCCCGGATAGCGGCAGCCCATGCCGACGATGGCGTACGGCTCTTCGTCCTCGGCCCCGGTCTGCGCCGCCTGCACGACGGGCTTGCGGACCGACTCCGTTCCCGCGACCTGCGTGAGCAGGAGCAGGGCCACGGCGGCCGGGGTGGGGTGGTCGAAGACGAGGGTCGATGGCAGGCGTACGCCGCTGGCCTGGGTGAGGCGGTTGCGCAGCTCGACGGCACCGAGCGAATCGAACCCGAGCTCCCTGAAGGCCCGTTCCGGATCGATGCCCTGCGGCGAGGCGTGGCCGAGTACCGCCGCGACCTGCGCCTGCACGAGATCCAGGACGATCTGCGGGCGGTCGGCCTCGGCGGCCGCCGCCACACGCTCGGCGAGGGAGCCGCCGGCGGGCTGGGTGCGGCGTGCGGGTACGCGGACGAGTCCGCGCAGGAGTGCGGGGAGCAGGCCCGAGCGGGCCTGGGCGCGCAGCGCCGACTGGTCGAACAGTACGGGTGCCAGCAGGGCGGCACCTGTCTGCTGCGCCCGGTCGAAGAGGCGGAGCCCCAGCTCGGCGGGCAGGGCGCTGATGCCCATGCGGGCGAGGAGCGCGAGCTCTGCCTCACCGAGGGTTCCGCCCATGCCGCCGGCTTCGGCCCACAGGCCCCAGGCGAGGGAGGTGGCGGGCAGGCCCTCGGCCTGCCGTCGGGCGGCGAGGGCGTCGAGGGTGGCGTTGGCGGCGGCGTAGTTGCCCTGGCCGGGGGTGCCGATGAGGGCGGCGACGGAGGAGAAGAGGACGAAGGAGGACAGGTCGAGGTCGGCGGTGAGTTCGTCGAGGTGGAGGGCGGCGTCGACCTTGGGTGCGAGGACTCGTTCGACGTGGGCGGGGGTGAGGGTTTCGATGGTGGCGTCGTCGAGGAGTCCGGCGGCGTGGACGACGGCGGTGAGCGGACGCTCCAGGGAGCCGATGATCCGTGCCAGTGCGTCCCGGTCGGTGACGTCGCAGGCGGCGATGTCGACCTGGGCGCCGAGCGCGGTCAGTTCCGTGACGAGTTCGGTGACGCCTTCGGCGGTGGTGCCGCGGCGGCTGAGGAGCAGGAGGTGCCGGGCTCCGTACGCTTCCACGTAGTGCTTGGCGAACAGTGCGCCCAGACCACCCGTACCACCGGTGATGAGCACGGTCCCGTTCACGTCGAGGGCACGCGGTTCGGTCGCCACGGTGGTCTCGGCCGGGGCGACGCGGGGGGCGAGGGTGTGGTCGCCGCGCAGGGCGAGTTGGGGTTCGTCGAGGCCGGCGAGTGCGGCCCAGTCGGGGGTGGTGGTGTCGGTGTCGTCTTCGAGGTCCACGAGCAGGAACCGGTCGGGGTGTTCGGACTGGGCGCTGCGGACGAGTCCCCAGACGGGGGCCTGTGCGAGTTCGGGGGCTTCGCCTGCGGCGGTGGCGATGCCGTTGCGGGTGGCGACGACAAGGCGGGCGTCGGCGAAGACGTCGGTCGCCAGCCACTCCTGGAGCAGGGCGAGGGCCCACAGGGTCGTCTCACGGACCGAGGACGTGGCCTCGGCCGGGACGACGACCGCCTCGGGCACCTCGGCACCGGCGGCGACGGCCGCGACCAGCTCGGCCAGGTCCGCGTACTCCGCGCCCAGAACCACCGTGCGCAGCGGTCCAGCGGCACCGGCGGCCGGAGCCGGAACCCAGTTCACCTGGTAGAGGGGATCGGAAGCTGCCGGGCCGGACTGCTCCAGCCGCGCCGCGTCGACGGCGCGGAAGGTGAGGGTGTCCACGCTTGCCACGGGTGCGCCGTCGGCGTCGGCGAGGTCGATCCGCAGGGCGTTCTCGCCCAGGGGGGCGATCCGCACCCGGATCCGGGTCCCCGCCGTCCGCGTCAGGCTGACACCCGACCAGGCGAAGGGCAGGGCGGCCGCGGAGTCGCCCGAACCGCCGTCCAGCCATTCGAGGCCGCCGTGCAGGGCGGCGTCCAGCAGTGCCGGGTGGATGGCGAAGCCGTCGACAGGGGTTCCCTCGGGGAGGGCGATCTCCGCGTGCACGGCGTCGTCGGTGCGCCAGGCGGTCTGTACGCCTTGGAAGAGGGGGCCGTATTCGTATCCGGCGTCGGCGAGTTCCGCGTAAAGGGCGTCCACGGGAACCGGGACGGCTCCGGCGGGCGGCCAGGCGGTGGGCAGCTCCCGTACCGGTGTGGTGGCTTCGGCCGTGAGTCGGCCGCGTGCGTGACACACGGCCTCGGAGTCGGAGCCGGAGCCGGAGCGGGAGTAGAGGTCGATCTGGCGGTGTCCGTCTTCCTCTGGTTCTCCGACGATGACCTGGAGTTGGCGGGTGGAGTCGGTGTCCAGGACGAGGGGGGCTTCGAGTACGAGTTCTTCGAGGACGGGTGTGCCGGTGTGGCGGCCGGCGGAGAGTGCGAGTTCCACGAGGGCGGCGCCGGGGACGATCAGTGCCCCGAGGACGACGTGGTCTTCGATCCAGGGCTGGGTCTCGCGGGAGACGCGCCCGGAGAACAGCCAGCTGTCCGCGGTACCCACCTGCATGGCTGTAGCCAGTACCGGGTGCCCGAACCGGCCCAGACCAGCGGCACTCAGATCACCGGAACCGCCACCGGAGGCCACCCAGTACCGGTCGCGCTGGAAGGCGTAGGTGGGGAGGGGTACGCGTGTGGCGCCGGTGTCGGCGTAGTAGGTGTGCCAGTCGATGGGGATGCCGGCGGTGTGGGCGTGTCCGAGGAAGGCGGCGAAGGTGGTGGCCTCGGGCTGGCGGGCGCGCAGGGCCGGGGTGAGGACGAGGTTGTCCTCGTCTTCGAGGATGTGGCGGGTGAGTGCGGTGAGGATGGCGTCGGGGCCGAGTTCGAGGTAGCGGGTGACGCCTTCGCGGTGCAGGGTGCGGATGCCGTCGTGGAAGCG
>NZ_JBEXPR010000066.1:0-11948 GCF_040612135.1 Streptomyces sp. NPDC006458
AGATCTCCCCGTGCGTCAGCCCCTTCGCCGACAACGACAGGACCATCTCATCCACCCCGCCCAGACGCCGCTGACGCTTCTTGACCAGCTGCGGCTCGAACGACCCGGCCCTATCCCGCGGCACCGCGATCTCGACCGGCCCCGACTCGGTGATCACCGTCTTGGACCGGTGCCCGTTGCGGTAGTTCTCCCGGCCGCCCTCAGCCCGCTCACCGGGCTCGTGCCCAGATGATCCGTGAGCTCGCCCTCCAGCGCCGACTCCAGCACCCGCTTCGTCAGCTGCTGCAGCAGGCCGCCCTCACCGGTGAGCTTCACCCCACCGGCCTGAGCCCGGGCAACCAACTCGGCGACCAGCCCGTCATCCACGGCACTCGTCGCACCCACAGCGGCCTTCCCGGCCTCGGTGTCACTCGTCACGTCAGTCATCAACTGTCGCTTCCAGCTCGGGAGTTACACCGCTCACCGTACAGATCCCAGGCCTTACCGCCGCGAGGGTGGGCGACCACCTGGCGGGCGGCCCAGCTTCGCAGACGACTGCTTTTTGAACCGTTCCACTCGGCGGGCGGGATGTGCCCTATCTCACCGTGGAGCCGGGTGTGGTTGTACCAGTCGGTCCATTCGGCGGTGGCCAGCTCGACCTGGGCGAGGGAGCGCCAGGGTCTCTGCGGCTTGATCACCTCTGTCTTGAAGAGGCCGAACGTGGACTCCATCAGCGCGTTGTCGTACGCGTCGCCGACCGATCCGATCGAGGCGGCGATGCTGGCCTTCTCCAGTCGAGCTCGGCCGCGAAGAAAGACGCCGCAGCCCTCAGGATCTCGTTGGCCCGCTTGAGCTCGGCGTTCTCCTTCTTCAGCGCCTTCATCGCCGCGGACTCCTCCGTGGTGGTCCCCGGACGCTGCCCGGAGTCGATCTCGTCCCGCCTGACCCAGTTGCGCAGCGTCTCGGCGGAACCGATGCCGCGCTTCTGCGCGACCGCCCGCAACGCGGCCGACTCGTTCGGATAGTCACCGCGGACTTCGGCGACCATACAGACCGCTCGTTTGCGCAGCTCAGCAGGGTAGGAGGAAGGACGTGCCATAACTCGATACGTCCACCACGCGCGCCTGCACGGCGAGGACACGGCGCCAGATGTCCACGCAGATGCACCTCCTTGTGACGAGCGTCCCGCGTGGGGTGGTGGGGCGGTCATGCCGGCGGTGAGCCGCCGTCGGTCACCACTCCGCCTATGAGATCGCGGACGAGTTCAGCCGCCTGGGAGCGGGCCTGCTCCGGCTCGCCTGTCTCCGTGATCGCGACGGACAGCTCGGTGAGCGCGCCGTAGAACGCCCGGGCGACCAGGTTGGCGGGTGGGGACGCAGACGACCGGCGTCGAGTGCGGCGTTCACGATGTCGAGAACCAGGCCGCCAAGGTGCAGATGGTCCAGCTCGCGCCACCGCTGCCAGCCCAGGGCGATAGGCCCCTGCTGAAGCACGATGTTCCGGTAGCCGCCTTCGGCGCAGACGTCAGCGCGATGTCCGTACGACGCCCCAATACTCCAGCCGTAGGTCGTGATCTCTCGTCGGTGCGGCGTGAAGACAGTGCGGCCACCGATAGGCCTTCCCGGGAAGGAGTGATCTCAAGGCGACGCAGCCGACGACATCAGCTCTTCCAGCTTATTGAGAGCCTGAGTCCAGCCTTCCTCGTGGAGAGCTAGTCGTCGCTCAGTTGCGAAGTCACCCTGGGCGAACAGCAGCTCCGCCGACGTACCGTCGATATCGCGAAGCGATAGCGTCACTACGGTCTCCCGGTCTTCGGGATCGGGATCCTCCCATCGGAAGGTGTAGGACAGGCGTTCCGGAGGGTCGACCTCAAGGAATTCCCCTACCAGGTAGAACAGATCGCCTTCGGGAGGCTGCATCGCGATCCGATAACCGCCTCCTGGCCGAAGGTCGTTTCCCACGCTCGGGGTGGTGAAACCGTCCGGACCCCACCACTTGGCCAGTTCCTCTGGTTGGGTCAAGGCTCGGAATACGACTGAGCGTGGCGCGGTGAGGACACGCTGCATCTGCAGCCTCAGTTCGCCCTCGCCCGTCATCACGAACCCCTCCGCCCAAAGGCGTCGAGATCGACCACTACATCCATTTTAATGCGCTAGTCGTAGACCGCGATGCCGCTGGTCAGGAGCAGTGCAAGAGCAGGTAGGCCACTGGTGATCATCGCGTGTTGTGTGGACAAACGAAGATCAGCGGTGGCCGCAGACAGCGCGGGTACCGACGCCACGGGCGAGATGACCACCAGCGCGGAGTCGACCAGCGGCTCGAGTGCGAGGAGATGCCGGGACGCGGAGCCGAGTGCGGGTGTGATCGACTCGCAGTCGGTCAAGGCAGACGCCGTCGTCGGCGCCGACAGCCGCGGCTTTGACGGCGGCAAACAGATCAACGGGCGCAAGCGGCACATCGTGGTCGACACGCTCGGCCTGCTGCTGGGCGTGATGGTCACCGCTGCGGACACCGGCGACCGCGCCGCCGCCCAGGTCCTGCTCGAGCGGGTAACCGACGCGCACCACCGGTTGGCCCTGGTCTGGGCGGACGGCGGCTACACCGGCAGCCTCGTCGAGTACTGCCTGGCCACGCTCGCGCTGGTGCTGGCGATCGTCAAACGCAGCGACGACATGCGCGGCTTCGTGGTGCTGCCCAAGCGGTGGATCGTCGAGCGCCTCTTCGCCCACCTGATGCGCACCCGCCGTCTGGCGCGCGATTTCGAACGCCGCACCACCAGCGCCGAGGCGATGATCTACTGGTCGATGACCCTGCTCATGACCCGCCGCCTGGCCCGCTCACGCCGCGGGCGAGCGTGAACCGGCCCGGTGCCGGCTCGGCCAGCCAGCCTCGCGCGACCAGGCGTTTCGCTTTCGACCGCAGTGCTTCCACCCGCGCCGGAACCACGTCCATGCCGAACGCCGCGGCCATCTCCTGGCAGGTCAGCGGCCCCTGCCCGAGCCGGCACCGGTCCGCGAGCACTTCCAGGATGCGCTGGTAGTCCACCGACAGCACCGACCGGGCCAGCCCCTCACGCCACGCCGGCACCTGCGACTTCGCCTTCGCCGCCTCAGGCATTGACGATGCCTCCTCGGCCTGCCCGTCGGCGGTCGGTGCTGTCCGGTCGGCCTGGTCGTGGCCATGCCCGCTCTCGTCTGCCGGGGCAAGCACCTCGCCCACCCGCGAGCGAGCGATGGCCCATTCCTTCCAGTCCCGCTCGGCCACGGCCAATTCAGCCTGGATGCGGTCGGCCTCCTCCCGCAGCTCGTCCACGCGACGGCGAGCCACGAGCTCACGCTGTTCCAGCAGCCCCACGACCGACGGCATCCATGACCTCCACAGCAGCGGCGACACGACAGACCACCACTCCCACAGGATCACCGACCCTACGCCCGACCAGCGCAAACGCCGTCCTCAAGCCCGGAAAGACAACAGCTTCTAACGCCAGAACGAGGCGGCGGGAGGGAACTGCGCAGCCGCTGGCGGCGCGCGACAGTGCCGGCCCGGTGAACGCGGCGCTCGCGCTGGGCACGCAGCCACAGCGCGAGCGCTTCCAACTACCGGGTGTCGGCGGCAACGGCGTTCTCACGCCGTTGCCGCCGGGAGGCCCACGATCAGGCGGGCCTCCCGGCTGCTGTCGAGGATGACCGGTTACGAGACGTCCGTCAGGGGAGCGACTCGTTGAGCGTTGACTGCCTCGATGAAGACTTGGGGAGGCATATAGGAGTGCTTGGCCACGTAGTGGTAGATCAGGTCGGGGGCTATCAGCCAGTCCCCCGACTCGGCGATGACCCGCAGTTCGGCTCCACCCAGGAACTGCTCGGACCCACGGATGTTAACCGTCACAGGGTACCCACAGGATTCGCTGTCAGCCGTGAGAGTGCAGCTGTGCAAGCCTCTCGTCTGCATCTGCGCCTCATGGTCGACGAGTTCTGCGAGATTGTGCAGGAAGTCGGCTGGCACTGTCCCTGTGGGGTGGCTTGGCCCTGCCTCGAGCCATCCCACGGAGAGGGCATTTATGCCGGGGGGGACGGAATCGGGGAAGTACATGTACGGCGACATGTCTTCGTAGTATGTCATTTCAGCATCCTATGACTGACCTGCATGCGGCCCAGTGGACAACTCCCATGTTGGGTCGCAGGAGGTCTGAGAGTCGCGTTTCTTGCTGAACCGTGACGTTTCGCGGAGATCCCTTGATCTTGAGTCCCCCGGGTGGGAAGAGGGAATAATCGGGCAATTTTTCGCCCGGTCCGTAGATTTCCAGGGGGGGGGTATCTTCCCCTCACCCGTCTCGATGACATTCCCGGCCAGGTCAGTTATGGGCTGCCCGTGCCTGCTGTACACGTACAAAGTCGTGCCCTGGGGAACAGTAACCGAAGCCCCATCTCCGCTGCGTATGCCGCCGTGGCCACTCAGGACGATCTACACCCCAGACTGCCGCCCACGACCAGCACGAGCACCCCGAAACGACATCACACCAGCACCCTGACCAGATACTTCAAGATGGCGCAGCTTCATCGTCTGGCCCTGGGAGGGCACTGAGGGGTACGACGCATACCAGTGGAGGCTGGTCCGCCACCTTGACGCCGACGCTGCGGTCGACAGCGCCCGCAGTCTGCTCACGAGCCGTCAGAAGGTCGCGGATAAGAAGCGTGCCGAGCGGCAATAGCCACGGTCACCCGGCACCTCGGGCCGGTGAGAGCCAACCGCTACGGCGGCCGGGGCCCAACCGCTGGCTAGGGCGGTCACCGGGTAGAGGCGGACGGAGCGGGTCAGCCATGACGTGGCCTTTGACGAGGGCACGCTCGTACGGGCCCGGTACCCCTTGAGTGCCCTGGGGCGCGGCCGCAAGGATCAGGCCTGAAACAATTCAGGCGGCAGGACGGACGTCGTCCTGCTCAAGCGGCGCGCCTTCCGCAACGGCATCCTTCGCGTGCTTGAGAGCCTGCAGCCACCCGGCTGATGTCGTGGAGCGAACAAGTACCGGAGTCGGCTGCTCTGGTCCGAGCGCAGACGCCCGAGCAGCGTCACCGGCAGGTCCACCAGCGCGTGGGACAGGTAGGCGACGTCGTAGCCGGAGTCCATGACGATCAGGATCTCGGGATCTCCTGGCTTCCACTGCCCGGCGTGGATCAACCGCTCGACAACATGGCGGAGTTGAGCTGCCGTGACGGCAGTCGTGTCGTCGGCGGGCCTGGGACGCACGGCGTCCGGTAGCGCGACTCAGGAGGTGCGGCCCGTTTCCAGGGCGGCGACGAAGGAGTACGGCCGGCCCGGAACGAACTGGTCCCTGCTGCGGGCACCGCGTCCGTAGACGTGGCAGAACAGCCGGTCGTCGCTGGTCGGGGCATCGGGGCATCGGGGCATCGGGGCATCGGGGCATCGGGGCGGAGCCGGTTGCACACATCCACGGCCAACACGATGCGCCCGTCGGCGGCCTTCGGGAGCGGCTGGCCGGCCAGCGTGCGGCGCAGCCTTGCCGGTTCCGCCCAACCCCTGTCCAACGCCGCGTACAGAGCACCGTGCCCACGTCGGTGCTCGACCGCCAGCGACGGCTCCACCAGCGTCTTCGCCGGCCCGTCCGCACACAGCACCGCGTCTGTGAGCTCGAAGAGCGCGTCCGCCCGGGCGTAAAGGCACTCGTAGAAACTCGACGCGCCTGGAAGCAGATGGTCGAGCGTCTGGAGGAAGGCCGGGAAGGACGCGAAGGTCTTGATCGAGGTCCAGCCGAACGGGCGGGCGAAGCCGAATGTGGACGCGCTCGGCGCGCTGGGCGAGCCCAAGAACCTGCGCTGGCTGCGCCGGCGGGCCGCGTCGCCTCCGCCGCCCACCCGCCGGGCCGGCGATGCGCTTGACACCCTATTGACGGAAAGTAGCATTGGGGCTACTGAACGTAGTCAACTCGGAGGTGTCGCCATGGGTGATTTCAATGTCGTGACCGTGCCCGCGAAGACTGAGGGCGGGGTGAAGTCCGGCGTGACGGTCCGTCGCGACGACATCTTCACCGTCTCCGGAAGCGGGCGGGCACAGTACGACCAGACGCGCGTGACCTACCCCGACGGGACCAGGTACATCGACGACAAGTTCGCCGGAGCGCATGTGGCGCAGACTGTCCTGCCCGGCGTGCCGGTGGGGACACTGATCGCCCGCATCGGTTCAGGCCCGTGGTTCGCCGTCGGCCACTCCCAGACTTTCCGCGCCCAAGAGGACGGAGAAATCACCGTCGCGTACAACGACAGGCCCGGAATGTACGGCGACAACTCCGGGGAATACACCGCCCTCATCGAGAACCACGGCAACCCCTCGTAAACCATCCCGCGGGTTTCCCCGGCCCCGGCCCCTACAGTAGGGCTGCGCACCAGACCGTCGGGGCCGGGGACCGACGGGGTAAGAAGTGGCGGAACCTCACCGAGCTGACAGCGTCGTCCATGCCCTTCTCGCCGAGGTCGAGGTAGCCCAGATGGGTGGGGAACCAGACGCCGTCCCCCTGATGCGGTCAAGCCGATCCGGATCGGGTACGCGCGCGATGCTCTACGAGTCCGCCGCACGGGCCGGCTAGGTGCTGTGCCTGAACGCGGAAGAGTATGCCGGTTTCGAGGACTTTCCCGGCCCGAGGAAGGATCAGTCCTCCGCACCGGCTCTGACCAGTACCGTACGAGTCGCAGATTGGAGCCGTATGTTCGCGGCGTCCCGGCGTGGCTGATCCGAGGTAAGCCGACGCCCTGTCCGGCTCTTCCGATCTCTTGTGCCGAGAAAGGGCCGGGTGCTTCTGCCTTGCTGGTGGCAGCAGGGCACGGTTGAGCCTTACCGGGGGTTTGCGAGGACGGCCACGTCGTGGCCGGCCAGGGTGATCCGATCGCTTTCGAGGGCATCGGCGTCGAGGCAGCTGCCCCACTTTCCGGGAAGTTCTATCTGCTGTTCGCGCGGAGTGTGGTTCAGAAGAATCAGGTAGCGGTGCGTCGTGCTGTGCCGGACAGCGGCTTGAACACCTTCGGGCAGTTCCTTGACGATGGGATGGATGCCGGCGTCTTCGGCGGCGCGGCCGACGATCATTCGCATGGTGATGCGGTCGAGAAGTGTGGTGATGTGGCGGGCCGTGCCGTTGCCGTAGCGATGGAGGGTGCATGCCGGCTGTGGTCCGGTAGGTGTGACGAGCGTGAGTTCGGGGTCGGCTCCCTCGAGGACGATATCCTCGTGCCACAGAACAGCGGAGCCCCCGTCACGTTCCTTGTCTGCCATGCACGGCCTTTGAACGGCGAAGGAGACCTCGTCGGCGGCGGGGAGGAACTCCTCGATGCGCAGGCCGAGAACGTCGCGCAGGGGGGCAGGGTACGGGCCGGGATGAACGCGGTCGTGCTCGTCGACGATTCCGGAGAAGAAGGTGGTGACCAGGTGACCGCCGTCGGCGACCCACTGGCTGAGGTCTTCTCCGTCACGCATTCTCAGGAGGTAAAGGGTGGGTGCGAAAACGAGCCGGTAGCGGGTGAGGTCGGCGTCGGGTGGGATGACGTCCACTCCGATGCCCATGGTGAAGAGCGGTTCGTAGCAGTCGAGGAGACGGTCGAGCTGTCGGAGTCGGTTCGAGGGGTGGGAGTCGAGCTCGAGGGCCCACCAGCTTTCCCAGTCCAGGAGAATCGCGGTGTCGTTGTGGATGCGTGTTCCGGCGAGTTCGGGGACGCGGGCGAGTTCTTTGCCCAGGGCCGTGATCTCGCGGAATACTCGGCTGTCGCGTCCGGCGTGCGGAAGCATCGCCGAGTGCCACTTCTCGGACCCGCCGCGGGACTGGCGCCATTGGAAGAAGAGGATCGCGTCGGCGCCGTGTGCGATGGCCTGCCAGCTCGACAGCCGCATGAGTCCGGCAGCTTTGGCGCCGTTGTGGTCGCGCCAGCTGACCGCGCCGGCCGCTTGTTCCATGAGCATCCACGGGTCGCCGCCACGTGAGCCACGCACGGTGTCGTAGGCGAGGCCCGCGGCAATGTGGGACTTGGGGTCGTGGGGGTCGGGGTAGCCGTCGAGGCTGGCGATGTCGGTGCGCGGTCCCCATATGTGCTGGTTGACCGGCTTGAAGTGCGCCATGAAATTGGTGGTGAGCGGTATGTGGGGTGTGTGCTCGCGCAGTACGCGGCGTTCGGCCTCGTAGCAGGCGAGGAGCGCGTCGTCGCTGAAGCGCTTGTAGTCGAGCTGCTGAGCGGGGTTGGCGACGTAGGGGGTGATGCGGGGCGGCTGTATCTGTTCGAAGGTGGTGTAGCGCTGGGACCAGACCTCGGTGGTCCAGGCGTTGTTGAGTTCGTCGATGCTCTGGTACTTCGTCTGGAGCCAGCGGCGGAAGTCGATGGCGGATGTGTCGCAATAACACTCCGCGACGTGGCACCCGTATTCGTTTCCGATGTGCCACAGGCCGAGGGCGGGGTGGTCCTTGTAGCGTATGGCGGTCTGTTCGGCCAGGAGGACGGCGCGTTCCCGGTAGATCGGGCTCGAGGGACAGAAGTGCTGGCGGCCGCCGGGGTGGAGGCGGGTTCCGTCGACGGTGACCGGGAGGATCTCGGGGTGCTCGGTTGCGAGCCAGGCGGGGGGTGAGGCGGTCATGGTGGCGAGGTCGGCGGTGATGCCGTGGTCGGCGAGTTCGTCGAGGACCTGGTCGTAGAAGGAGAAGTCGAAGCGGTCCCGGGCGGGTTCCACGCGGCCCCAGCCGAACACTCCGACGGTCACGAGGTTGACTTCGGCCTCGGCCATGAGTGCGTAGTCCTCGGCACGTGTGTGCGCGGGCCACTGCTCGGGGTTGTAGTCCCCGCCGTAGGCGAGGCCGGAGAGCCGATGACGGAGCCGGTCGGTGGCGCTGGAGGCGGTTTCGGTCATGACAGTGACGGCTCCTCGCCTGTCGAGGGATGTGGAGCGCTGTTCCATTCGCCTGAACGTGATGCGGTGGACGTGATGCGGTGGCTGCTCAAGGGCGCTGCGGTAGGGCAGGGCCGCTTACTTCGCCGGGGCGGCCGTGCTCTTACGCACCACGAGGCGGGGGAGGATCTGGGAGACCGGAGGGGTCGTGTCCTGTCCGTGGCTCATCTGGTGGAGGAGTGAGGCGAGGCATTGCTCGCCCACGCGCTCGAATTCCTGGTGAACGGTCGTCAGGGGCGGCTGGTAGCAGGAGGAGTCGTCGACGTCGTCGAAGCCGACGACGCTGACGTCGCCGGGAACGCTGCGGCCGGCTTCGGCGAGGGCGAGCATGACGCCGAGTGCCATCTGGTCGTTGGCCGTGAACACGGCGGTCAGGTCCGGTTCCTGGGCCAGCCGCTGTCCGGCTTCGTAGCCGCTGTCGGCCGTCCAGTCACCGTAGGACACCGGAGGGACTGGACTGCCGGCCTCCTTGAGCGTGTTGTGCCAGGCCTCGAGACGCTGGCGGGCGGACGGTGAGTCCTGGGGGCCGGCGAGGTGCCAGACCGTCCGGTGCCCCAGCGACAGAAGGTGTTCCGTGGCGAGGCGGGCACCGGCCGCCTGGTCGGTGTCGACGACGGCGTAGCGCTGGTGCCTGTCGCCGGCCACGATGACGACGGGTATGCCGGTGGGCAGGTGGAGCGTGGGTGTGTCCAGTAGCTGTGCCTGGATCAGCACGACGCCGTCGACGGCCTGCACCGCCAGTTCGCCGTACGCTTCGCGCACGGCTTCCTCGGTGGGTACCCCGACCTCCATCAGGTCGATGTGGTATCCGGCGGGGCGTGCGGCGGCGGCGAGGGATTCCAGTACGCGGGATTCGCCGTAACCGCGGAGGTTGAAGTTGATGACGCCGATGGCGCGGAACTGGCCGGTGGCGAGGGCCCGGGCGGCGGTGTTGGTGCGGTAGCCGATCATGTTCATCGCCCGCAGGACCCTGTCACGCGTCTCGGGGTCGACGTTCTTCCGGTTGTTGACGACCCGGGAGACCGTCTGGCCCGACACCCCGGCGAGTGCCGCGACGTCCTCCATCGAGGGAACTCGCTTCCGCCCACTCGTTGTTGGCCTCGCCGTCCCCTGGCCGTCCACGGTCGCCCCCTCTGTCGTTCGATGCGGCGATCCCCACTTCGCATCACCCGGACTGCGCATGTTGGCGCCAACATGAAAACTGGTCAAGAGGTTGCTCCGTACGCTACTCGTCGTTAATGAAAATCTCGGATAAAACGGTTCTTTCGCCCGCATCTGAGAAGTCGACGGCAGCGTATTGACACTCCCGGAAGCGGTGGACACACTGGCGAAACCAGTCAGTAGTGTTAGCGCCAACACGCAGATGCTTCACGACTCGCCTTCTCTCAGCGCCGGGAACGGCTACGACACCTCTCGGACGCGCATCCAGGAACGCGGAATACCGCTACAAGACGGCACTTCAGCTGACCATCGCGATCCGCTCACAGGTTCTTCACCCGCCGCACCGGCAGGTCTGTCCCGGCTCGTCGGCCCTCGTCACCGGGCGGCCGGCCGCCCTGAGCACTCATGCCCGCCCGAAAGGAAGCGCCATGAATCGCCCCCACCGCGGCACTGGACCGCGCCGAATCCTGCTCACGGCGATAACGCTCGCGGCCTCGGTCACGCTCGTCTCGTGCGGGCAGGGCGACGGTTCCTCCCCCCAGGCGTCTGGCTGCAAGAAGGCCGGCGGCAAAGTGACCCTGACCTACTGGTCCTGGGTGCCGGGCATGGACAAGGTCGTCGACGAGTGGAACTCCACTCACCCCGACATTCAGGTGAAGCTCGCCACGGTGCCGTCCGGTGCCGCAGGCACCTACCAGAAGATGTCCAACGCCGTGACCGCGGGCAACGCCCCGGATCTGGGACAGATCGAGTACGACACCCTTCCCAGCTTCCGGCTCCAGGACGGACTGCGCGACATCGCCGACTGCGGGGCCGCCCGGCAGCACACCCGATTTCCCAAGTGGACCTGGCGCCAGGTGTCCTTCGGCGAGGAATCCGTCTACGCGATCCCCCAGGACACCGGCCCCATGGCGCTGTTCTACCGCAAGGACCTCTTCGCCAAGTACGGCATAGCCGTGCCCACCACCTGGGAGGAGTTCGAGGCGGCCGCACGCAAGGTCCGCCGGGCCGATCCGCGGGTTGCCCTCACCAACGCGGCCGTCGGCGAAGGCTGGTTACCCGCCATGGCCTGGCAGAACGGAGCCACATGGTTCCGCCTGGACAAGGACACCTGGAAGGTCAGCGTCAACGACCAGCCGACACGCCAGGTCTCCGACTACTGGCAGCGCCTCAACGACGGCAAGCTCGTGTCACCCGCCGCTACCTTCAGCGAACAGTGGAAGAAGGAGATCGCCGAAGGGAAGATCCTCACCTGGCCCAGCGCCGTGTGGGCCGCCTCGCTGATCAAGACCGACGCCCCGCAGACCTCGGGCAAGTGGGGCGTGGCGCCTCTTCCCCAGTGGACCGCGGGCGGCGAGAAGAAGAACGGCAACTGGGGCGGGTCGGCCACCGCCGTCTTCAAGAACAGCAAGTACCCCTGGGAAGCGGCTCAGTTCGCTCAGTGGCTCAGCAGCGACCCCGAGGCGCTCCGGCTCCAGATCAGGCACGGCGGACTCTACCCCGCGGCCAAGGGCGCACAGGCCCTGCCCGAACTGCGGCAGGGCGATCCCTTCTACGGCGGCCAGAAGATCTACGACGTCTTCGCCGAGACCTCGGCCCATGTGGACACCAGCTTCACCTGGGGTCCCACCATGACCACCACGACCAGCGCGCTCAAGGACGCCGCGAACGCCTCGGTCAACAGCAGGACAAGTCTCACCGCGGGCATCGACATCGTCCAGCGCAAGACCGTCGAGGCCATGCGCCAGCAGGGCCTCGACGTCCAGGACTAGTGCCCCAACAGGCAACGTTCGCCCCGTCGCGACGCCCGGCACGCCCTCTCGCCGCACCGGGCACAAACCCGAGTACATCCAGTACGAGGGCCTGCACCCGGC
>NZ_JBEXPR010000067.1:0-11619 GCF_040612135.1 Streptomyces sp. NPDC006458
TCCAACTCCTTCGCGGACCAGACCCTGGCCCAGATCGAGCTGTTCACCAAGCAGACCGCATACCCGACCGGCGTGTACACCCTGCCCAAGTACCTGGACGAGAAGGTCGCCCGCCTCCACCTCGACGCCCTCGGCGTCAAACTCACCACGCTGCGCCCGGAGCAGGCCTCGTACATCGGCGTCGACGTCGAGGGCCCGTACAAGCCGGACCACTACCGCTACTGAAGCATCGGCCGAATCGCCCCGGGACACGGGAACGCGTCCCGGGGGACGACGACAGCCGTGTCCGCTCAGCTCGAACCCGAACGAAGGAGAACACCGAGCTGAAGCGGACCGCTTCGACGGCGTCGAACCGATCAGCGGGACGCTCCCCGCCCTCTCCCGCCCTCCCAGCGTCGGCCACGCACCTTGAATTCGACTGGAGAGTCGCTTGGCGCTGACTTGTCACACAGCTCCTCGCCCCTCCACCTCGCGCACAATGGCTGAGGAATTGCCTGCCCAGGCTCCACGACAGGTGAAATGCGCCCGTGGAAAGGGGGAGTTCACGGATGTCGAACGAAAGGGCCGATGCCGGTACCGAGAGCCCCGGCACTCCGGATGCATGGCGCATCGCGGAGCTGGAACGTGAGGTCCGGGAGCTCCGCCGCACCAACCAGGCGCTACAGAGACACGCGCCCAGAGAACTCGAACTCGACCCCGAAGACGCGGCGAGGGACCACACGAACGCGGAATTCGGCGTCACGAACGACATCACGAACAACGTCACCAACGGCGTCACACAGGGCGGCACGACCGCCGAACGCGACCATGCGACCGCGGCACCCGGGCGAGCGGAGGGCGCCCGGTGGCACACGGAGCGGCCGCCGCAGCTGCCCGCACCGCGCCCCCTGGTCATGTTCCGCGTCCTGGGCCCGATCGACGCCGTCGTCGACGACCGCCTCGCCGACCTGGGAGCGCCCAAGCAGCGCGCCCTGCTGGCCCTGCTGGTCAGCAAGGTGGGCCGCCCGGTGGCTTTCGACGTGATCGTCGAGGAACTGTGGACCGGACACCCGCCGCCGGCGGCCGCCTCCTCGCTCCAGGCGTACATCGCCAAGCTGAGGCGGGTACTCGAGCCCGGCCGCGCGCCCAGGACACAGCCGACAGTGCTGCGCACCTACAGAGGCGGCTATCTCCTCGACAGCCGGGTCGTCGAGGTCGACGTACACCGGTTCAGCGATCGCGCCGTCGCCGGCTGGCAGGCGCTGGACCGTGGCGATCCGCACTACGCGGTCCACGAGTTCGAGGAGGCCCTGGCACTGTGGCGCGGGCCGGCCTACGCCGAGGTGGCGGACACCGCCTATGTACGGCCGGACGTGGCACGGCTGGAGGAGCTGCGGCTGTCCGTGGTCGAAGGGCGCTGCGCGGCCCTGCTCGCGGCCGGCGCCCACGAGATCGCGGTGGCCGAACTGGAGGCCTTCGTCCAGGACCATCCCTTGCGTGAATACGGCTGCGAACTGCTGAGCCTGGCCCTCTACCGGGCGGGCCGGCAGGCCGACGCGCTGGCCGTCCTGCGCACCAACCAGCGGCGGCTGGCGGAGGAGCTGGGAATCGATCCGCGGCCGGCACTGCAACTGCTGGAGACACAGATACTCAACCACGCGCCGTCCCTGGACTGGCGACCGCACCCCAGGACGGCCACGAAGCCGGCCCTGCGCTCCGTGGAGGCGGTTCCGGACCAGCGCGGACTGCACTGGAGCGCCCGCCGCCAGCCCTCCCATCACGAGGTAGTGCCGCGAGGCGACTTCCTCCGCTCACCCCTGGCGGCGGAGCTGTAGCCGTAGACCGCGCCGCGCACCCCGCGACCTGGCGGGGCGAGCGGGAGCACCTGGCGCACAGCACAACGCACCACCCCCGGACCCGGCCGGGCGTGGTGCGTCGACTTGTTGCCGGCGTCAGACGCCGGTCATGCCTTGGCGGCCTCGGGGTGGGCGTCCTCCGCCATCACCTCGGCGGCCTCCGCGTGCGCGTCCCGCTTCGCGGTACTCACCTTCCCGAGCAGGAACAGAGCGATCAGACCAGCGGCGGCGAGGACGCCTGCGGAGACCCGCAGCGCCAGCGCGTATCCGTCGGACGCGACCTCCGGGAGGTTCCCGTCCGCCGCGTGGTCGTTGACGTAGCGCAGGGCGATGGGCACCAGGGTCGCGAGGCCGAGGGCCGCGCCGATCTGCTGCATCGAGCTCTGCACACCGGAGGCCAGACCCGCGTCCTGCCCGGTGACCTCGTGCAGTCCGCCGTTGATCAGTACAGGGAAGCCCATGCCGTTGAAGAGCGCGAACACGACGAGACCGGGCATGAACCCGCCGACATAACTGGCGTCGGAGCCGAAGCCGCTGGCAGCGATGAACTGGCCCACGGCGGAGCCGAAGAAGGCGATGACCACGATCGGCTTGACGCCGATGCGGGGCATCAGCGCGGTGGACACGCCCATGCCGATACCCACCGCGACGGTGAGCGGAATGTACGCCAGACCCGTCTCCATCGGTGAGTAGTCCAGCACCTGCTGGAGATACAGGGTGGCCACGAAGGCGTAGGTGTAGAACGACGCGAACGACATCATGCTCACGACGTTGCTCGTCACACGCGTGCGGTTCTTGAAGAACCGCAGCGGGATCATCGGTTCGGGGACCCGCGACTCCCACACGACCGTGAAGACCAGTGCGGCGAGTCCGCCCAGCAGCGGCAGCAGCACCTGCGAGGAACCCCACGGGTTCTCGGCCGCCTCAAGCAGGCCGTACACGACGCCCACCAGACCGCCGGTGGTCGTGATCGCCCCGACCATGTCCAGCCGCTGACCCTCGCGGCGGGCCATACGGCTCTCCGACATCAGGCGCGGAATCAGCAACAGCGCCAGCACCACGACGGGGATGTTGATGTAGAACACCCAGCGCCAGTCGATGAAGTCGGTCACCAGACCGCCGACGACCGAGCCGACCGCTCCACCGAGCGCCGCCAGTCCGCCCCAGATCCCCAGGGCCTTCGCCCTCTCCTTGGGGTCGGTGAACAGCACGGCGATGAGACCGAGCGCGGCCGGTGCCGCGAGCGCCTCACCGAATCCCTGCAGGAACCGGCCGGCCACCAGCAGACCGGGCGTGTTCGCGGCACCGCACATGATCGACGAAATGCCGAAGAGCAGCACACCTGCCACGAAGACCCTGCGGCGGCCGAACAGGTCGGCGACACGCCCGCCCAGCAGCAGGAATCCGGCGGCCATCAGCAGATAGCCGTTGACCACCCAGGCGAGACCCTCGGTGGAGAAACCGAGGTCGGCCTGGATGTTGGGCAGCGCGATGTTCACGACGGTGACGTCCAGCATGAGCATGAACTGCACCGCGGTGAGTACGGCCAGCGCCTTCCATCGCCGGGGATCGCCACCGGTGTGGCCGTCGACCTGGTCTTGTGAAATTAAGGTACTCATGACGTTAGTGGTCCTCCCAGTACTCCGGGGCTGGACGATTCCTTCCGATGGGTTTTCCGCTGACCGGTGATTCCGCTGGTCGACGATGTAGCGCTCGACCGTGGGCGTGAGAAGCTCGACGATCTCGTCCACCGACGCCGACGCGATCGGCTCCACACGCAGGACGTAACGCCCCACAGCTGTGTGGCCGAAGCGTTGATGTGGATCGGCTTGATGCTGAGCCAGCCCGCGAGTTCGTCGATGCTCAGCGACTTCTCGTCGAGCGCTACACCGGCCTGCGCGAAGACCTGCGCGATGAACAGATTGCGCATCGGCTCCGCGCCTTCTTTGCTGGCGGTCGCGGTAGGTACGGCCTGGAGGAGCTTCGGCTGACACTCGGAGTCCTCGAAGAACTCCGGAGTGAGCCGGACGATGTTCTCGGCGAGTTTCTCGCGCGGCCAGTTGTAAGCCGCAGCGCCCGCCTACGCGAATGTCTGTCCGTACGCCGCTGTGATCGCCGACGCCTGTTCCACTTCAACTGCCGTAGACATGTACTGACCCTCCAGGGGCAACGTTGGCTATCGGCGATATGGTCGCTCACTCACCTTGCCGCCGACTTGCGAATCACTTGGTGCCGGCTTGACACCGGCTTGTGCTGCAGCCGGACACCCCTGGCCGGACTTGAACACGACGACCGGCTTATGACGCGCCGTCTTCCCGACTGGCGGCGAAAGCGGCGTTCGACGACTCCCGCGCCTTCTGGTAGTAGGCAGCGAGCTTGTAGTACGCCTCGCCGGACGGTGCCAACGCGACGGCGGAAACGAACTCGGGACCGCCGGCGTACACATGGGGCACGTCACGCGCGAACTTCTCGATCTCCGGGTCGTGGGGAGCGGGAGGCACCTCCGGGTCCTGGGTTTTCACGGAGAAGCAGATGCGCTCGACCGCCGAGGAGTCCCAGTTGAAGGTGGGGTACATGGAGAACGATCGCTTGATGAATTCCCCGACCTGTGCGTCCGGCTTCGGGAACCCGAACGCGCGCAGCAGCGAAAGCTTCGTCTCCGCCTCCACCTCTGCCGCGGCGAGGTACACGTTCAACGTGCGCTTCGCGTAGTTGATCCCGATGGCCGACACCTTGTCGTCCAGGCCAAGGCTCGTCAGCGTGTCCACATGCTCCGCAATGGACGGCGGCATGCACGGGATGCCGGCGAACTTCTCCAGCGGCGGGAAGTCGTCGAGAGGGAAGAACGCGTAGGACTTCTTGAAACCGCCGACGATTCCGTACTCGACCCCATAACTCGCAATGGCGCAGCGCGCCTGAATCTCCGTCAGCAGTGAGCCGACGGGGTGGTCCGTCTCCTCGATGAGACCGTTCGCCAGCGCGGTGGCATAGGGATCGGCGCCTTTGGTCGACACCGAGAAGTCGAAGTCGAGCTCACCCCGATGGCTCTCGCCGGCCGCCATGCTGAAAACGAGGTGCGCCTCGGCGAGTTCGTCCCCGAATACCGTCAGAACGGGCGAGACCTGGTCGGGCGAACAAGGTACGCCCAGTAGCCGGGCAGTTTCCTCAACCGCCGAATAGACCTTATCCAAGCCAGCGAGTCCTGGCATGAGCTCCTCCAAGGGGCAGCCTATGTATGCAATGTGCGTCGATACCCTCGCCCACCCCGCTTGACGATGACTTGAGGCTGAGCAGATTGTGGGGGCCGGACTGTTGGCGGGACCGTTTTGCGGGGTGTACGGCGACACACAGGGAAGGGGGGCGAGCCCATAGGGCCCGCCCCCCTTCCCTGTGTGTGGCTGGTGAGTCAGGAGGTCACGCTGGTGTAGTAGCGCTGGATGGTGGGGGCGATGAGCTCGCAGACCTCGTCGGTCGAGATCGACGCGATGGGGTCGATCTTGAGGATGTAGCGCAGGATGATCAGGCCCCAGACCTGTGCGGCGGCCGCATTCGCGTGGAGCGGCGGAACCTGCAGGAGGGTCGCGGTGGCCTCGGCGAGGTCCGTCGTCGGCTTTCCGAGTGCTTCTCCCGCCTGAGCGGGGAGCTGGGAGGACATCCACTGGCGCATCTGTGCGGCGCCTTCGTCGCTGCTGATCGCGGTCCGGAAGGCCTCGAGGAGCTGCGGGGAGGTTTCGGGGTCCTCGAAGTTTGTCAGGAGAGTGCGGACGAGGCGTTCGCCGAGTTCTTCGCGTGGTCCGGTGAGCGCCGCCGCCCCGGCTTCGGCGAGTGCGCGCCCGTATGCGGTGAGGGCGGGTGAGGCTTGCTGCACCTCGGCGGCTGAGGACATGTCTCCTCCAGGTTTTTGGTGTGTGGCGGGGGGTTCGGATATCGGCCGGGCGCCGGGCGTGGGCCGTACGGCAGCACCGTTCCTCAGCCTGCTTGCCGTTTGCTCGGCGCCGGCTTGGTGTCTGCTTGGCGACCGCCCTCCCCCGAGGGGCCGGCCGGTTGTTCCGGGGCGCCGGTCGGGGTTACGTCCTGGCCACCAAAACCCCCGCCACCCCGTGGAGACCACCCTCGGTACGTGTTCTCTGCCGTTCCGCTTGGCTTCCGCTCCAACCACGCTCCACCTGCGCTGCATTCACGCCACGCACGCTGACGCAGCTACCCTCTCCGCGTTTTCCGCCCCAGCGCACAAGCCCCGTTCAAGGAGATGCGTCGTGACCACCGAAGTGACCCGCCCGGCCACCACCGGCCAGGAGCCGGCTTCCTCCGCGCGGCGCACCGTCGAGGACCTGCTCCAGCGCGTGGAGCACCGCCTCAGCTCCTTCCTCGCGGCCGAACGCGCCCGCTACGCCGAGGTGCACAGCCACGCGGCCGTCGCCATCGACGCCCTGACCGACGTCGTCACCGCCGGCGGCAAGCACATCCGCCCCGCCTTCTGCCTCACCGGCTACCTGGCCGCAGGCGGCGACCCCGACACCCCCGGCCTGATCGACGCGGCCGCGGCCCTGGAACTGCTGCACGTCTCCGCCCTCATCCACGACGACGTCCTGGACGACTCCACTCAGCGCCGCGGCAAGCCCGCCGTCCACGTACAGCACTCCACGCTGCACAAGACCCACGGCTGGCAGGGCGAACCCCGCCGCTTCGGCGAAGGCGTCGCCATCCTGGTCGGCGACCTCGCCCTCGTCTACTCCGACGAGCTGATGTCCCACGCCCCCTCCGGCGGGTTCGCCGAGTGGCACCGGCTGCGCTCCGAGGTGATGATCGGCCAGTACATGGACGTCGCCGCGGCCGCCGAGTTCAGCGTCGACCCGGACCTGTCCCGCCTCATCGCCCTCATCAAGTCCGGCCGCTACACCATCCACCGCCCCCTCGTCGTCGGCGCCGCTGCCGCAGGCCGAGCCGACCTCGCCCCCGCCCTCGCGGAGTACGGCGAGGCCATCGGCGAGGCCTTCCAGCTCCGCGACGACCTGCTGGACGCCTTCGGCGACTCCGCACAGACCGGCAAGCCCGCCGGACTCGACTTCCGCCAGCACAAGATGACCCTGCTGCTCGGCTGGGCGATGCAACGCGACGAACGCATCCGCACCCTGATCACCGAACCCGGCCACACACCCGACGAGGTGCGCCGCCGCCTGCTGGACAGCGGTGTCCCCGAAGACGTCGAACGGCACATCGCCGACCTCGTCGAGCGAGGCCGCAAGGCCATCGCCGACGCCCCCATCGACCCCGCGTGGCGCGCCGAACTGGCGGACATGGCCCTGCGCGTCGCCTACCGCAACGACTGAGCAGCCTCCTCGGGATACCCGGCGGTCACCTGGACCGCCGTACGACCCGCACGGGCTTCACAGGAAAGGGGCCGTGGCCCATGAGCACCGATGCCTCGGCACGCCTGAGTCCGCAGGAGTTCATCGACGAAAGGCCCCTGGGCCGCAGGCAGCGGCTCATCGTGAGGGCGGGCCTGGCCATGATGATCGCCGAGGGGCTGGACACCGCCGTCTCCGCCTTCGTCCACCGCAGGATCAAGGAGGACTGGGGAGTCGACGACGGCACCGTCACCGCGACCGTGACGCTGGGCATCCTGGCGATGATCGCCGGCGGTGTGGCCGCCGGTCCGCTCGCCGACCGCTACGGCCGCCGACTGGTCGCCCTCGCCGGTACCGCCGTGTTCGGCGTGTTCACGGCCGCCATGGGACTCACGGGCGGCATCGGCCTGTTCACCGGCTTCAGGATCGTGGCCTGCCTGGGGCTCGGCGCGGTGCTGCCGACAGGGATGGCGCTCGTCGCGGACTGGATGCCCGCCCGCCGCCGGGTCCAGATGGTCGCGCTGGTCTTCGCCGGAGTGACGGGCGGTACCACCATCGGCGGCATTCTCGCCTCACTCCTCATCCCCACGGCCGGATGGCAGATGCTGCTGGTGCTGTGCGGGATCGCCCCGCTGGCGCTGATCCCGGCGATTCTCCGGGTCGTCCCGGAGTCCCCCGGCGTACTCGCCGCCCGCCGGCGGCCGCGGGAGGAGCTGCGCGCCGCGCTCGCGGCCGTCTTCCCGGACGACGACCTGACCCCGGTGGACTGGGAACGCAGCGCGCAGAACAAGCGCGCACGACCCGGCCCGAAGACCGTGCTGTCCCGCCGCCTCTTCCGCACGACCATCCTGCTGTGGCTGTGCTTCTACCTCGGACAGGCCGTGACGTTCGTGATCGTCACCTACCTGCCCGAGCTGGCCGAGAACGGCGGCCTGACGGAGTCCAGGGCCGCGGTGGCCGTGGCGGCGTTCGGCTGGGGCGGCCTGATCGGACAGTTCTCGGTGTCCTACGCCCTCAGACGGTTCGACCGCTTCCGAGTGCTCGCTGCCCTGTGGGCGATGACCGTGACCGGCCTGGCCGCGGCCGCCCTGACGTCCGGTCGGTTCGTCGCCCTGCTCGTCACGGTGTTCCTGCTGGGGCTCTGCCTGCCGGCGGCCGCCTCTGTACTCCAGGCGATCACCGCGGTCGCCTACCCCCAGTCCGTCCGCGCCACCGCCCTGAGCTGGGCGAACAGCGCGGGCAAGGTCGGCCCGCTGGTCGGCGGCTTCAGCGGCGGCGTCATGGTCGACGCCGGCTGGTCGCCGGCCAAGGCCCTGCTCGTCCTCGCCCTGCCGATCGGCAGCGCCCTCACGGCCACGCTGATACTGCGGGCCCGTATCCGCAAACAGCAGCAGGAGGAGCCGTACGCCCCCACGCCCCGGCCGCTCCGGGAGCTTGTCTCCGAGCGGTCGTGACCGCTCTGAACCGAAGTCGAAGTTCATTAAGCCGTAAGGGACCTGCCGGGACGTGAAGGAGGAGGCGCTGTGACCAGGGCCGAGGAGTTCGAGGAAGTACGGCCGCTGCTGCTCGCGATCGCCCGCCGGATTCTGGGCAGTACGAGCCAGGCGGAGGAGGCCGTCGAGGCGACCTGGCTGCGCTGGGCGCACACCCAGGCACGGCCCGCATCTCTCGAAGGGCATCTCGCGGCCGTGGTGACCGGGATCTCCACCGACGCCCTGCGCTCGGCGACCCTGCGGCGCCAGGCGCACGTCGGGCCCTGGCCCGCCGAGCCGCTGCCGGGCGGCCCCGCCGAGGCCGACACAGACCCGGAGCGCCCGGCGGAGCTGGCCGACTCGCTGCTGACAGCGGCCCTGCTGGTGCTCGAGCGGCTCTCACCGCTGGAGCGGGCGGTGTTCGTACTGCGGGAGGCGTTCGGGTGCGGCGTCGAGGAGATCGCGTCGGCGCTCGGCTGCTCGCAGCAGGCGTGCCAGCAGCTCCTGGACTCCGTCGCCGTCAGCAGCGACGGCGGCCGCGAGCCACTGCCCTGGCCCACGTACATCTCCGGCGGCAAGAACGTGGCCCGCCTGCTGTCGGCGATCGTCCCGCCGCTGGTGCAGATCGGCATCACGTTGGAGGAGCACCGCGTCAACGGCCGCCCCGGCTCGCTCTTCCGAGACCGCGACGGCAGGATCCTGAGCGGCACGGCGCTCGATGTCCGCGACGGGCGGATCGAGGCGATCCACCTGGTCGTCAACTGCGAGGAGTTCGCGTCAGCGGACCCGGTGACCGAGGCATACGCGGTCCTGCGCGAGGCAAACCGGGCCCGGTGAGCTCGGGCCGGCGGCGCGCGCCGCCCCGGCCACAATGGTCATATCCCCGCCATTGCTCGGGAGGCGGGAAGGCCGTCGCGGCAGAAGAGCAGCCTCTGCCCGAGGAGCTGTCCGACCTGGCGGCCGGTGCGCGACAATGAGTCGTATGCCATCTGCAACGACCAGCGCATCGGTGCCGCCGATCGCAGTCGCCGAAACCGGCCTCGGCCTGCGCGAACGCAAGAAACTGCGCACCCGCCAGGCGATCCGTGAGGCGGCCCGTCGGCTGATCGATGAGCGAGGGTACGACAACACCACCATCGAGCAGATCGCCGCGGCGGCCGAGGTCTCGCCGAGCACGGTCTTCCGCTACTTCCCCAGCAAGGAGCACATCGTCCTGACGGACGACTATGCCAACTTCGGCATGGCCTTCCTGCGCGAGCGGCCTGCGGACGAACCGCCGCTGGCCGCCCTGCGGGCGGTGGTGACCGAGATGGTGCGCAGGCTCTCCGAGGACTTCAGCGAGGAGTACCGGTGGCGGCGGGAGCTCGTCCGCCAGGTGCCCGCGATACGGGCCCTGGTGGGCGAGTCCCAGGACAGGTGGGTTGAGATCGTGAGCGAGGTGCTCGCCGAACGGGCGGGCCTGCCCGCGGACGACCTTGAGATCCGCTTCCTGGTCGGCGCCATGACGGGCGCCTTCCACCAGGTGCTGTGGGGAAACCACAGTGAGGACACCGACCTGGTGGAGATGATCGAACGGGCCCTGGCGGTGCTGGCGCATCCCGACGCAGTCGGGCGCCCGGCGGACACCAGGCCGTAAGCGACGGACGCGAAAAGGAGACCCCTCAGCCCGCACGCAGAGTGAGGGCTGAGCGGGTCCGTCATCCGGGCGCAAGGCCGACCGAGACCGGTGTGGAGCGCAGCCGCTCGGTCCGCCGCCGGTACGCGTCCGCGTCGGCGGCAGCTTCTGCCAGCCGCGGATTAGTAACGGCCGCGGAGGTCCTGACGAACTCGGCTCGCCTACTCGGCTGGGTGAGGCGCAGGCGCCAGAACATTGCCCGCGCGGCGCAAATCGGCGGACGTAACCATGACGCGCAGGGGCTTCGTCGGCCAGTCCTCGTTCCTGTGTATGAAGTCGCCGAGGGGCTCACGGCTGCCCATTACCTCTCTCGTTCTCACACGATCTCTGATCTTCAAAGCGGTGCTGATTTCGATGACTCGTTCGGCCGACTACCACGAGCCAGAGTCATATGCCTATGGGCACAGTTGTTTGGGGCCGACGCGGCCCCGCAAAGTCGTGAGACGAAGGAGTCAACCTCGATGACCACGCAGACCAACAACGTGGAGTCCCAGATCCAGGAGCTGCAGCAGCAGATCAGGCTCATGCAGCTGCAGCAGCAGCTCCAGCAGATGCAGCAGTCCCAGCAGCAGGGCCAGCAGGTCTCCGGCAGCCCGACCAACGGCAACGGCGGAAGTGTTGCGTCCCAGGTCCACAAGCGGGGAGTCCGCCTTGAGGCGGCCACCGTCAAGGCCTCCATCGGAGGCCAGATGACCGGCATCCTCCGGGCCACACTGCGTGACACCGACGGCGAGGCGCTCCAGGACAAGGAGATCGTCTTCCTTGTCGCGACCACCCGCCAGGAAGTCGGCCGCGCCGACACCAACGCCCGAGGCGTCGCTGAGGTCAGCGCGGGCTCGAACGGCCTCGACCCGATCCTGTGGGCGGAAGCGCTCGCCACCGGGTGGATCGCGGTGTTCTCCGGGAACAGGGAATTCCTTCCCGCCGAGGCCAAGGCCACGGTTCACCTGTCCATCGCCTGATCCGCACAGGACCTGACAGCCGGGCTCCGTGTTCCAACAAGTGAAGCATGGAGCCCAGCTCCCGCAACCGCCAGCAATGTTCGGCGTCAGGGTCTAGCACATGTCGAGGTAGCAACACGCAACCGTGCGCCGGCATCGCCGTGAAATCCGCAAGGCGGCTTTCCCCGCGCCGCGTCCTGTCCTGTTGCCCGCCCACCCTGGACCTGCTCACGCAGACGGCCGCCGCCTGGCACAACGTCTTTCCGGACCCGGTTGCGGCAATTGCCTGTGTCCGAAGCCCTTCGGGAGGCATGTGTCCGCCAGGAGGAGTCTGCAAATTGCGCATGA
>NZ_JBEXPR010000068.1:0-9595 GCF_040612135.1 Streptomyces sp. NPDC006458
GCTCCGCTGCTCGACCACCCGCATCACCAGCCTCGTCCAAGCCGTCCTCACCCTGCATCTGGCCAGCTCAGAGTGAAGATGGAAAAGGCTCACTGTCCCAGCCGGTATTCGCGGCGATGTCGTAGATCCCGTACGGGATCGCCTTGCCCGGTCCTTGCCGGTCCAGGAAGTCGTGCGTCTTGACCAGGACCGGTTCATGGGTCGGCCGCCATTGGTGGCCCGCGTTCTTGTAGTCGCCGACGAGTTCCTTCTTCTTGGTGTCCACGCTGATCACCGGCTGGCCGGTACTCATGTGCTGTGTGGCCTGCTCGTTGATGTAGTGGAACTGGGCGTCACGGTCCGGGTGTTGCTTGCCCTCGATGGTCTTGGCGCCGGCCTGCAGGCTGAAGCCCTCCTGGCGCAGCAGGTCTCCGACCGTGTCCGCGCTCACCCTGTGCCCCTGGCGGGTGAGCTGGGCCGCGAGGTTCCTGGTCGACTTCACCGTCCAGCGCAGCGGCGACATGGGATCGCCCCGCTCGTCAGGTTCGACCAAGGCCAGCAACGCGGGCCGCAGCCCCGGATCAAGGTCCACGGCCTTCTTCCGACCGCCACCGGGCCTGCGGACCCGGCCCAAAGGCTCCTCGCCGGCCTCCAACTCGTCCACGCCCTTGCGGACCGTCGTTTCGCTGACCTGGGCCGCCCGTGCGACCGCCCGGATACCGCCGTGCCCCAGGAACCGGGCCTCGGCTCCCATCAGCAGCCGCCGCTGCCGCTCGTCCAGATGCGGAAACAACACCCCGAACTTCACAGCGAGTTGACTACCAACCTCAACGGAGACGCCCATAGCAGACCAACGAGCCGAAGCGCGCGAAGCAACACTGCGAGCCCTTAGGACAGCCCTGCATGTTCTCTTCTGTGGTCCAGCGCCAGGCGTGGTGCGCGCCGCTGACGGGCTAGATCGTCGCCGTCGGCTGCTGCCTTTCACGGGTCTTGCTATGCGGAGTCTGAGGCGCTCTGCGAAATCCGTCAGATACGGCAGCCGGGAGCAGCCGAGTGGGTCGCTGAACAGCGGGCTGCCGCGCTCTGTCTGTGGCCAGGAGATGGGTGAACGCGGCGGCGCGCAGCAGGGGTTGGGTCCAGGTGGGTACGGGGTGGGTCATTTGCAGCCCTGGCGTACGTTGTGGCGGTCGTGGAGAGCCAAGGTGGTGCCGTCGAGCGCGAGGTCCAGGACACGGGCGGTGTTCAGCTGGCTCGTGGAGGCCGCGGTGACGACGGCCGCGGCGAGGTGGGGGTAGCGGGTCAGGCTCAAGGCTTGTGGTTTTCGTCGGTGAAATGTAGGGGGCGGCGGAGATGACGGCGGGCTTACCGTCAAGGGTCGACTCGCCACCGCTCCAACGCCCGTCACGCCGTACAACGCCGTTTCCGTTTGGCGCACCGGCCCTTGAAAACCCGCGCTCACGACGCGTATCCGCGGGCGGCCCGCAGGATGTCACCAGGGGCCGTCCCGCACTGGGCCCAGGCAATACCGACACTTGCGTGCATGCGCACAGCCTGGTCGCCCAGGGGGATCGGCATGTGGATCTGGGACTGCATCCATACCGCGGCGGTGTGCGCGTCGGTGGTGCCGAAGTCGTCGGCGAGGACGACGAACTCGTCACCGCCGTACCGGGCGACCGTGTCGCCGTCGCGTACGGCCTGACTGAGTCGCCGGGCGACCTCGACGAGGACGCCGTCTCTCGCGTCGTGCCCGAAACGGGTGTTGACCGCCTTGAAGCCGCGGAGGGCGAAGAACATCACGGCCAGGCCATGGGTGTTGTCCTCGCCCTCGGGGGCCCAGACATGGGTGTGTGGGGGCGCGGCCTGGCCGGCGTGGGCGAGGTAGGGGAGGTCGACCCCCTCCGCGGTGGCGTGGGACCCATGCTCCCGGGGTGCGCAGAGACGGGCGCCGATACGGGCGTGCAGCTCGGCAAAATTCGGCAGGCCGGTGAGGGCGTCGTGCGAGGCGCGATGGACGAGATCGAACTCGCGGTGCTTGCGCTCGTCGATGTCCTCGATGTGAGTGAGCAGGAAGCGGGGGCCGTCGACGGCGTCCGCGACCACGCTGTTGCGCATCGAGACCCATAGGTATGTCCCGTCGCGGCGCCCGAGGCGCAGTTCCGCCCTCCCGCCCTCGGCGCTGGTACGGAGCAGGGTGCCTATGTCCTCGGGGTGGACGAGGTCGGAGAACGAGTATCGGCGCATGGCGGAGGCCGGGCGGCCCAGCAAGCGGCACAGCGCGTCGTTTGCCCGGAGGATGCGGCCGTGGTGGTCGCCGCCCACCTCGGCGATGGCCATACCGTTGGGCGCGTACTCGAAGGCCTGCCGGAAGGATTCCTCGCTGGCCCGCAGCGCCTGCTGCTCCCTTTCTTGTCTGACCAGTGCGCGTTGCATGTTCGCGCGCAGCCGCGCGTTACTGATCGCGATGGCGGCCTGGACTGCATAGTCCTCCAGGTCCCGGCGCTCGTCCGGCCTGGGACGGCGGCGGGTGAGGGGCTGGTCCACAGAGAGCACACCGAGCAGCTCACCGCGGGGGGCGCCAGCAGCGCTCCGGGTGTACATCGGCGCGAAGAGGCGGTCGGAGGGGTGCCATCCGTCGTCGGAACTGGGGGCGGGGCCGTCTGTGTGCCACTGCGGTACGTCGTCATCGTCGAGGACATAGCCTTCGGTGTGCGGTATGAACCGCAGGTCGCCCCAGGTCTCGCCCATGCCCAGTCTGCGCTCCCAGGCTGCGCGGGAGCCGACACGGCCGGTGATCAGTGCCTCGGCGTCGGGGTTGCCCGCGAGAGAGGCGACCACGAGATCGCCGTCCGAGCGGACGAGGTTGACGCATGCCAGTTCGTAGCCGAGACCGGTGACGAGTCCGTCGGCGACGATCTGCAGGGTGTCGGCGAGACTGCGGGCGAGGTGGAGGCCCTGGACAGCGGCCTGCAGATTGTGGCTTCTGTCGATGGCGAGGGCGCTGCGGCTGGCGAACTCCGCGGCGACTAACAGATCGGCGTCCTGAAAGGGCTGCTCGTCGGGGTGGCGCAGGAGGACCGCCGTGCCGATGATCCGCCTGCGACCGTGCAGGGGCACGAGGACGGTGTGGGCTCCGCCGGGTGTCGCGTGCCCCTCGCCGAGCAGTTCCGGCAGCGCTGCGCCACCGACCGGCGAGTCGGTGGTGACCGGCAGTGCCCCGTTCAGTACTTCGAAGAGTGCGCTGCCGGGGCGTACCTCGCACAGCGCGGCACCCCCGCCGGCGTGGAGCGGGTGCACCTGTTGCAGTCGCAGCGACAGCGGGCCCACGTGTTCCTCGTCGCCCACCGGGATCGGGTCCCGCAGATAGACCCTGACCGCGTCGGCGACGGTGGGGACGAGGGCCCGGCACAGGCGCGTCACGATGTCCTCCGGGTCCCTTCCCCGGGTGATCCGGCGGGCCGCCTCCGAGATGTCGCCCTGGGGGTCGGTGGCCGCAGACCGTGGGGATTCGAGCGCAGGGAAGGCTGTGTCCTGGCTGGTCGGCTGGTTGTTCGGCGTTGTTCCGGACAACCCAAAGGGTCGACTCCCCGCGTTCTGCCGAACCTGCCCGGGCACAAAGACGCTGGAATCCGGGGGAATCGCGGGCGACAAGTAGCCCACCTCGTCAGCGGCGTGCTGAACGGCTTTGTGCTCCTCGTCGAGGACGGCGCGTGCCTTCTCCAGCGCACGGTCCACGTCGTTGAGCGCGGCGTCGTCGGGGCTGAGCGCGTGCAGACCGGGTCGGGACAGTAGCGGCTGCGTCTCCTGTGTCGGGAAGGCTCCGTCCTCCCCCGTGCGGATCCGCAGCGCGGCGAGTTCGACTTCCAGTTCGTGGATACGGCGTGCCGCGTGGTCGGCGACCTGCTGAGCAATGCCCCGTTCCCGCTCGGCCCGAACCAGTTGTTCGCGTAGTTCCGTCTCCTGCCGTTGCGCCCGTGAGAGGCGCTCCACCACCCCTTGGCCGTCGGGAAGTGCGGCCGTCACCGTCTCCAGGGCGTCCAGCCGGCGTTTCAGTTCGGCGATATTCGCCTGAGCCTGTCCGAGCATGACGAACAGCAATGTGGCGATCGACAGGGCCTGTTGCCGTGCGTGCTCGCCGGCCTCGTAGGCCTGCCGTGCACGGTGCATCTCCTCGAGGACCTCGATGGTGCGGTCTTTGGCTTTCAGCAACTCCTGCGCGGGCACCAGCTCCTGCGCCTCCGCGATCGCTGTGGGATTCGTGTCCGCACGGTCCCACAGTGTTCTCGCCTCCCCGAGGCGTCGGCGGGACAGATCGGCCTGTTCGTGGGGAAAGCACACGTCGGCCACGGCCTCGACGAGATCCCACTCCAGCGACTCGCCGGTCAGCCGGTCACGCAATCGGCGTAACTCGGGCACGGCCCCGGCGACGAAGTGCTCGGGAGTGAGCCGTGCGTGCAGTTCTCTTACGGACATCGCAGATTCGTCCAGCCAGGACCGCACCACAGCGACAAGCTCGTTGATCTCCATGCACGAGCCCCGGGCCGGTCCCCACGGCCGCCCCGCCCGCTTCCTCTCCCCGCCCACTCGTGCTCCCCCATGGTTTGTTCGCCGGACAACCCGCTGTTGTCACCGGAGAAACATCCAACCCTCCCACCTGCGGTTCCGTCCGGGGATCGTCGTAATCAGTCATTGACACCACACAACCCAGGCGGTGCCTTCATGAACCACTCCTTCCCGGCGTTCCTGCTCCTCGCGCTGGCGGTGGCCGTCCTCGCCTCCTTCGTCGCCGCGGCGATCGCCTTCGCCCTCGCCCGCTGGGAGGGAGCTGCGGTGCCGACGGCCCTGTCCCGCTGTGGCATCACGTTCGCCGCGAGCCTCACGCTGTGCCTGGCAGTCTTCACGGCCCTGGACCGGACGTAGCTCAGGGGACGCCCACGGGACAGGGGTGGCGAGAGAAAGACGCCATCGGATAGCGCGCGCGGGCGCAGACGCGGCTGCTCCGCAGCTGGTCATCACCCTTCATCCGGCCAAGCACGTCGCTGCAAGGCAGGACGTCCGGAGGGCGACTGGGTGGCTGCCCTTCGTTGCGCGCGCGGCAAATCAGTGGAGCTCAGCAGCCACAAGTGCGGAGCTTGCCTGTAACGGATTCGGGATCATGAGGGGCATGAAGACACCGCAGATGCAGAAGACGGCGAAGGCCGGTTCGACCAGGGAGCGGAGCCGCACGAGGCATGAGCTGGCCCGAGTTTCGTAGAGTCCGATCTTGACTGGTTCAGGCGGACTGCGGGGTTTGCTCCTGGCTCCGCCAGGAGGCTTCCTCGTGCTCGGCAGGCGGTACGTAGTCGAGAGCGGAGTGGAGACGCTCTTCGTTGTACCAGGTGATCCACTGGAAGATCGCCCGTTCGACCTAGTCGACGTCCTTCCACGGGCCCTGCATCTCGATCAGCTCGGCTTTGAAGGTGCCGTTCAGGGCCTCGGCCATCGCGTTGTCGTAGCTGTCCGCGACAGAGCCGACCGGCGCGGTGAACTTTCCCCGTGATGCTGGACACTCGTTGCTTACGCTGCGAGGGCGTGTTCTTGCTCGTGTCGCTGTCGGGTCTCCAGCGGGGTGAGGTAGCCCCAGGCCGGATGCTTCCGCAGTCGCCTGCGGTTGTAGAACGTCTCGATGAAGGCGAAGATCTCCGCGCGGGCGGTGGTCCGGTCGGGCCAGCGGCGGGTGCCGATCTCCTCTTTGAGCAGTGCGAAGAAGCTCTCGGCGGCGGCATTGTCGAAGCACAAGCCGGTCCGGCCCATGCTCTGCCGCAGCCCCAGCCTGTCTGCTTCCCGGCGTAGTTCGTCAGAGGTGTACTCCGATCCGCGACGGAATGCGCGATGCAGCCGGGCTGCAGCCGGCCGCGTGCGGCGGCCATCGTCAGCGCGTCGACGACCAGGGAGGCGCGGTGGTGGTCGGCCATCGAGTAGCCGACGATCTCGCGGGTGGCCAGGTCCAGCCAGGTCGCCAGATACAGCCAGCCCTCGTCCGTGGGGAGGTAGGTGATGTCCCCGACCAGTTTCCGGCCCGGGGCGTCGGCCGTGAAGTCGCGGCCGATCAGGTCCGCGGCGGGCACCGCCCTCTTCGCCGGACGGGTCAGCGACCGGCGCTTGCGCCGGGTGACCCCGGCGATGTCGCGCTCACGCATGATCCGCTCCACGCGCTTGCGGTTGACCCGCCGGTCCAGCCTGCGCAGCCCGGCATGGATGCGCGGCACCCCGTAAGTGCACCGGGAGGCGACGTGCAACACGGTGATCTCGTGGGCCAGGGCGTCGTCGGCGGCCCGGCGGGCAGCGCGGGCCTGCTCGCCGGCCAACCAGGCGTAGAAGGAGGACCTGCCCACCTTCAGCAGCCGGCACGGCAGAGCGACTCCATGGGTGGTCTTCTCCGCCTCGATGAACGCGTACACGTCGCTCATCGATCGCTCTCCTTCGCGAAGAAGACCGCCGCTTTTCGCAGCACCTGGATCGTCTCGGCCTGCTCACGGTTCTGCCGCCGCAGCCGCCGCAGTTCCTCCCGCTCCGCGCTCGTCAGCTCGCCCGGCGTCCCCCGCCCGCGGTCGATCGTGTCCTGCTTCACCCAGTTCCGCAGCCCCTCGGCGCTGACCCCGATCTCCCGGGCCACCTCGGTGACGGTCCTGCCGGAGGAGCGGACCAGCGCGACCGCGTCGCGCTTGAACTCCTCCGTATACCGCCTGCTGCGGTTGCTCTTGCTTCCCACCTGGCCACTACTTCCTCTGGAACCTCATGTCCCAGTCTCCAGGTGTCCAACATCAAGGGGAAGCTTCACGGTGTCGCTGTAGCAGCTGTGCGACGATCGCACGATGTTGCGCAGCCTCGAGATCACCGCGGTTCTGTCTGGGCTTGAGAAGGTTCATCGTGAGCAGTTGTTCTGGAAACCCACGATCCAGCTGAACCTGGATTGCTTCGTCTGCGAGCGGGTCGGACGAACTAACGCGCTGGAGCGGGGGGCCGAGCGGGCCATCTGCTGGAGCGGCAGGAACGAGCAGCACTTCGCCGCGGCTCGGATCGCTGCGTTCGACGTGACAAGCCAGGACGACCGGCTGGCGTTGCGGACTGTGGTGGACTTCTGGTGGGCGCCGTTCAAGGACGCAAAGCGGGGCACCGACGCAACGCCGTTGAGCAGTTGGGTTCGCCTGCACTACGGCAACTACTGCCCTCACCAGGAGACGTCGAGCGAAGGTTCGATCCAGACGAACGTGCGGCGGCCCACGAGTGTGTACTGCGGAGGCTGCAAGACGGAGATCGCGGTGGATGCGGAGGTTCCGTCTGTTCGGCTGCTGGTGTGAGCCCTGTGCGGGACGGTGGCGTGAGGGGCCTCGCGTTTCCCGGACAAGTGTCTGACCGGCTATTTCACTCGGCGATTCGCAACTTCTCGTACTCGGCGTGGACTTCGCACAGAGGACGGTAACCCACCACCGAGTGGAGTCGTTTGCGATTGTACCAGAATTCGATGTAGCGAGTGATGTCCTCCCGAGCTGCCTCTCGCGTCAGGTAAGTCACTCTTGATACGCGCTCGTTCTTCAGGGCGCCGAAGAATGATTCAGCCATGGCGTTGTCGAAACAGATCCCGGTGCGGCCGGAAGATCTGCGCAGCCCGAGCCGGTCGAGGGTCTTTCCGAACTCGGCTGACATGTAGTTACTTCCGCGGTCGGAGTGAAATATGGCGCCGTTCGAGAGGTTCCTGTTGCGTGCCGCGTTGCGGACCGCCCTGGATATCAGAGGGGTTTGGTAGTGGTCATCCATGGCATAACCGATGACTTCCTTCGTGCAGCAGTCGATGACTGTTGCGAGGTACAGCCAGCCTTCCCCGGTCGCGATGTAAGTGATGTCACCGACGAGCTTTTCGCCGGGTGCGTCAGCGGTGAAGTTGCGGCCGACGAGGTCCGGTACCCGGCGGGCCGTGGCCTTGGTGAGGTTGAACCTCTTCGGTCGCGGCTGGCAGGGCTCGAGGCCCAGCTCACGCATGAGCCGACGGACCAGTTCCAGGCCCGCGGTGACGCCCCAGCGGTCCAGCTGGGCCTGGATGCGTCGGTGGCCGTAGGTGCCATCGGACATGTCGAAGGCTTTCTCGATGAGCAGCTTCAGTTCGTCGCGCCGCTGGGCCGTTGCGGATTCCGGGCGGGATCGCCAGTCGTAGTAGCCGGATCTGGATACGCCGAGCCGGCCGCACATGAACTCGACGCTGTATGCGTACTCCTCGGTGTCGAGCCGCATCTCGTCGATGAACTCGTACTTGCTTGCTACCGGGGATCCTTCGCGAAGTACGCGGCGGCTTTTTTCAGGAAGGCAACTTCCATCTCCAGCTCGCGGTTGCGTCGTTCGAGTTCCTTCAGGCGGGCCCGTTCGTTCACCGTCAGTTCCGCCTCGGGAGCAGGTTCCTGCTGCTTCAGGTGCTTCTTGACCCAGCCGCGAAGCGTCTCCGGGTTCAGCTCAAGCTCCCGGGCGACTTCGGAGATCGTCTTGCTCGACCTCAACGCGATCTGTACGGCGCTTCCTCGCGGAACTCCGGCGAGTACTTGCTGGGTGGCGCCACTTCTTCCTCGTTTCCTGTTCAGGACAACCCTATTGGATCCCTGTCCGGAAACTTCGTGGCCCCTCAACCGTGGACGCCGTCGACTTCACGGACGGCGCGATCGCCCGGGCCCGCGAGGAGCACGCCGCCGTCGAGAGTGTGCGCTGGCTGCAGCTGGACATCGAGCGCGACGACCCGGCCCCGCTGGACGAGGAGGGGTACGACCTGATCACGCTGCGGCTGGTGTACCCGTTCGTGGGGGACCGCGGCCGGACCGTTCACGGGCTGGGCGAGCGGCTGCGCGACGGCGGCGCACTCGTCGTCATCACCCCGATCGTCGCGAACACCCCTGCGGCGCGGCGAGGGATCGCCCTGGACGAGGACGAGATCACGCTGCTCGGTGCTGGCTGGAAGACGGTGGAGCGGCTGGACGCGGACGGTCTGGCCTTCCTGGTCCTGCGCGGGCCGTGCCACCTCGACACCCGGGCCGTCGAGAAGCGGCCGACCAACGGCCACGCCCTGACCGGCGCCCTCGCCGTCGTCACCGACTCCGCAGGCCGGGTCCTGCTGGGCCGCTCCCGGCGCGGCATGCTCGAGCTGCCCGGCGGCAAGACCACCGGCCCGGAGGACTTCGCCGCCGCCGCGGCGCGCGAACTCGCTGAGGAGACCGGGCTGGTCGCCGATCCGGCCGACGCGCACGTGGTGACGATGCTGGTCGACGACAGCCACGGGGTCCCGCGGGTCACGGCCGTCGTCCGCATCACCGCCTGGACGGGCACTCTGGCCAACCCCGAGCCGGACAAGTTCGACCGGTGGGAGTTCTTCGACCTCCACGCCCTCGCCTGCGTCGGGGACGTGTTCGTCCCAGCCGCTCTCTTCCCTGTCAAGTTCTTCTGTTCAGTCCTGCAGCTACTGCTCAGGCCCCTATTGCAGTCGGCTGTGGGACACCTCGTCATGTCGGGTCTTCGAACTTGAGCGGTGTGTCGTCCCGAGTGGACTGACTGGCTGTCACGTTGCGTGAGGGCCAGGGGTCGTGGGTGGTCCTGGCAGCAG
>NZ_JBEXPR010000069.1:0-9286 GCF_040612135.1 Streptomyces sp. NPDC006458
CTGCTGCGGTTGCTCTTGCTTCCCACCTGGCCACTACTTCCTCTGGAACCTCATGTCCCAGTCTCCAGGTGTCCAACATCAAGGGGAAGCTTCACCCTCAAGCTCGACGACTCCGGCAGTACTGGCCGGCGAGCGTCCGGCCACGGACATGGACCTGACGGGCGGAGGGCGGCTCCGGCCGTCAGCGCCTCTGCTGCTTGCGGAGACGGAGGGCGCGACGCCCACGTGGGCCCGTCGCGGCGCTGCTCACGGCTCCGGCCTGGGCAAGACCCGCTGGGTGGTCGAGCGCTCCACCAATTCAAGCCTGCGCATCCGCTACGAGATACGCGCCGGCCTCCACCGCGGCCTGCTCCAACTCGCCTGCACCATCTTCTGCCTGAGACGGCTCCGAACCTGAATCTGAAACGATCAGTTGGCTCACGCTGTTGGCCGTTCTGGCGTCGCCGCTGTCGTTCGCGGCCCAGCGGGTGGGCGGCGTCGCGGTCAGTGGGTGTCACTGGTGTCACCGGTCCGCAGGCGGGTGACCGCCGTGGACCAGAAGGTCAGTTTCCAGCTGTTGATGCGGCCGGTGTCGGAGCTGAACATGTCCTGGACCTTGAGCTTCCAGGTGCCATTGGCGACCTCGCTGGAGGCGTTCACCGTGTAGGTGGCGATCACGTTGTCGGCCGAGTCGTAGATGTCGGAGTCCTTCAGGCGGTACAGCGTGCCGTCGGGGGCCTGGAGGTCGATGACCAGGTCACCTCGGAAGGTGTGCCTGATGTCGACGTCGACCTGGAGGGCGCTCGGCGCGTTGCCGCTCAGGCCCGTGACATTGATGTCGGAGAACACCGCGGCACCCTTGTCCGGGATGGCCACGTCGGTGGTGTTCTCGAAGACGATGATCACGCTGACGACGTTCCAGGTGAAGGGGGTGGTGCCGGTGGCGTTGGTGGAGTCGTTCACCGTGGCTGTGACGTTGCTGGTGCCCAGCGTGGTCGGGGTGCCGGAGATCAGGCGAGAGGTCGGCGGCGGCCTGGAGGGTGGCGGTGCGGGCACCGGCGTAGTTGGTGGAGGAGGTCATGTAGGTGGTGAGCGCCCGGTACCAGATCTTGGCGGCGGCGAAGATGTCGGAGGTGGCCTCGTTCAGGCCACCGGACTCGCCCAGCGCACGGGAAGTTGACAAAACACACCACCCGAAGGTCGCCCGGCGGCCCGATCGCACTGGTGGTGCGGCAGGCATAGGCGTGGGGCACGCATAGGCTGGAACGCCGACGATGCCTCCGGCAGGGGCCCGTGGCGTCCGGTCACAGAAGGAGAAGGTCGAAGATGCAACACCAGCCTGTGACGATGAGTGATGTGGCCCGTACCGCAGGGGTCTCGGTGACCACCGTCTCCTACGTGCTGAGCGGGAAGCGCCCGGTGGCTCCCGCCAAGAGGGAAGCGGTGCAGGCGGCCATCGCCGAGCTGGGGTTCCGGCTGAACACCGTGGCGCAGAGCCTGCGCACGGGGCGGTCCAGCACCGTGGCTCTGATCATCCCGGACATCGCCAACCCGTTCTACGCCCAGCTGGCCCGCGGGCTGCAGGACACCTTGCGTCCGGGGCAGTACCACGTCGTCGTCTGCAACACGAACGCGGAGCGCGCGGAAGAACTGCACTACCTCGACGACGCGGTCAAGCGCTGCCTCGACGGAGTGGTGATCACCCCCTCGTGGCTGACCCCGGAGGACTTCGACGCCGTCCGGGCAGCGGGCATCCCGGTCGTGGTCAGCGCCGACAGCGAGTGGAGGGACCTGGATCAGGTGCGCGCCGATTCCCACGAGGCCGTCGACGAGGCGGTCGGGCATCTCGCGCGGCAGGGCCACGAACGACTGGGCATGCTGGTCGGGCCGGCGGGCACGCCGGGCGGTGACCCTCGCCTCGAACTGTTCCGCGGCGCCGCCCGGCGTCACGGGCTGGAGCTGCCGGCCGGCCTGGTCGTGCGCGGGAAGCACACCCGCGAAGCCGGCGCCGCGGGCCTGCGCCGACTGATGAGCCGCAAGAACCCGCCGACCGCGGTCGCCTTCGTCAACGACCGCACTGCCATCGGGGCCCTGGAAGCGGCGGAGCAGATGGGCCTCGCGGTCCCGTCCGACGTGGCGCTGATCGGCCATGACGACATCGAGCTCGCCTCCCTGGTGCGCCCCCGACTCTCCACGATCCGCTATCCCGCCTACGAGGTGGGATCGACGTGTGGACGCCTGCTTCTGGAACGTCTGGGAGGCCGCGTCAGCCTGTCGCAGGTCGCCCTGCGCACGCAGTTCGTCCTGCGCGAGTCCGTCTGATCGTCTTCGCGGCGGCCCCGCACAGTCGGCCGTCAGGCTTGACAAGCTGCGGCGCTCCCGACATATCGTGGCGCAATCGATTGCGCGAGAACTTGGACCGGCTACCTCTCAGACCGTCCACCCACGACGAAAAAGCAGGACCACCCCACTTCTGCACACCGTTTGCTCAGCGTCCCCGCTGGGCGGATGCCGGGTGTCCCCCGCAGGTCGCCGAGGGGAGGCACACCGCGAGACCCGGGGCAGCGTCGCCGTTCCCGCGCACACCGCATTCGCATCCGAGCCGACAGGAACCCCATGACGCAGAACCAGTCAGTCAACGCCCACGAGGCGGCACGCATGGTGCTGCCCGCACCCCGGACGCCTTCCCCTCGTGACGCACCGGCTCTGAACTGGGGGGTGATAGCCCCGGGCTGGATCGCGGCCTACTTCGTCGAAGCGCTGCAGAAGTACACCGAGCAGAAAGTGGTGGCGGTCGGCTCGCGTGACGCCGGGCGCGCCCGCGCCTTCGCCGACCGGTTCGGCATCCCGGCGGCCTACGGCAGTTACGCCGAACTCGTCGAAGACGACGCTGTGGACATCGTCTACGTCGCATCGCCGCACTCAGGCCATTTCGAGCAGGCCCTGCAGGCGATCGAGGCCGGCCGGCACGTACTCGTGGAGAAGGCGTTCACCCGCAACGCCCATGAGGCCGAGCAGCTGATCGAAGCCGCCAGGGAGCGGGGGGTGTTCCTCATGGAGGCGATGTGGACACGCTTCCTGCCGCACATCGACGTGGTCCGCCAGGTGCTCGACTCCGGGCTGCTCGGCGAGGTGCACACCGTCATCGCCGACCACGGCCAGCCGATGACACCCGAGGTGCAGCACCGCCACTTCGCCCCCGAGCTGGCGGGCGGAGCACTCCTGGACCTCGGCATCTACCCGGTCTCCTTCGCCTCGATGGTGCTGGGGCCGTTCACCTCGGTCAAGGCGGTGGGCACAAAGACGTACACCGGCGTCGACGGCCAGGCGTCGATCCTCGTCACCGCCGAATCCGGAGCCCACGGAGTGCTGAACACCACCCTCTTCGCCCGCACTCCGACCACGGCATCGATCGCCGGAACGCATGCCCGTCTGGAGATCGACGGCCCCTTCTACGGACCCTCCACGGTCCGGCTCATCGGCCGGGACAACGAGCTGATCGACACCTTCGTCCCCCCGCAACTCGACGGCGGGCTGTGCTACGAGGCCGCCGAAGCGGCCCGCTGCATCAGCGCCGGGCGGCTGGAATCCGACCTGATGCCGCTCGCCGAGACACTGAGCATCATGCACGTCCTGGACGGCATACGGCGCGATCTCAACGTCACTTTCCCCGGAGAGTGACCCACCCCCTGGGGCACCCGCACAGTGCCCCAGGGGCACTCCCCGCACCAGATCACGGAGGCCGTCAACAGCCGTGTGCCCGAACGCGGCCGAACTGCTCACGACCGCCGATGCCGCCTCTGCCGGGGCGCAGGATGCGGTATAGCGCCACACCACCCGACAGTAGTTGTGGGTGTCCTGGGCCCAGGGCCAGGTCGGCCGGGTGCGGTAGGCGTCGGCGCCCGCCACCCATGTGCGGACGGCGGTCCCGGTGGGGAGTCCGATGTGGTCGTCGGGGTAGGCCGTCCATTGCGCGTCCCGGTCCCAGGTCAGGTCTCGGTCCTGCTGGAGAGGGTGTAGCGGATGCCGACGTCGGTGAGCGCTTCGGAGGGCGGGTTCGCGATCGTGTACGTCGTGATGAGCAGGCCCCGGCCGTCCACGGACATCGATGGTGGTGTTCAGGGTGCCGAAGCGTCCGGTGAGCGTGACGACGGCCTGGCCGCCGTTGGTGGTCACGGTGGCCCGAGGTGCCGGTCCACCGGCCGGGGACCGCGCGGGAGAGCACGAGGTCGGGGCCGCCGCTGAGGACCTTCTCGTCACCTGCCGTGGCCGCGGTCAGGCGGGCGGTCTGCTTGCCGGACGGTGAAGGGCGTGTCCACTCCTGACACGGTGATGGTGTCGGGGGTCTCCTGGACGGCCGGGGTGGTGCCTCCGGGACCGGTACGGAACACCCCCGCTCGCGCGGGGACCACAACGCCCGCCCTGGCGAATCTTCCGCAGAGCCCGCTGCGCCCTCAACCGCATGACCGCCATCGCCTCAGCCATCCTCACCCTGGAGCGGCAACGCTGAAAACGCTCACTGTGTCTCAGAGAGCTGTCGGAGCCGCTGGCACGCTTCGGGTGACTGGACAGGCCCTCGTGACGCCCGCGAGTCGCGCTGGGGACCGTCTCCGCTCCCTTGATGGACTGGGAGTCCACATTGCCGATGATGAAGCGGATCGCATCCACCACGGTGCGCCGCGGATCCGGAGCCTCTTTGCGCGAGTACCACCAGGCGGCGGGATCTGTCAGTCCCGCTCCCTCCGCGCCGGTGTGCTGGCCTCATTGTGGCGCTGCCGGTTTCAGGGCAGTTGGTCGTAGATGCACCAGTTGCTCTGGTCCAACATGTTCCTCGGCGTATAGGGGTAATTCACGGGGAGGGCCAGATTGTCGTCGATCCGTTCACCCGCATATGTGTCCGAGGCTGTCATGTCCGGGGTGTACATCCGGCCATAGCTTTGCAGCCAGCTCTCCCAGGTCCGGTCCACGTTGCAGTGGTGCAGGAAGAACACCGGGTCGTTGGGGGAACTCAGGGGCAGCATGTCGCCGCCCGTCCACAGGTGAACCTGATTGTGCGTCCAGGGCCGCCCCGATGGGTGCCAGCCTTCGAGCCGGCTGCGGAAGCCGTCCGAGTTGACGCTGAAGTCGAGGACGTCGTACCGGTCTTCCGGTTTGGGGTTGGGACTGCCCGGCGCGAAGTCGAGGGCCGCTTTCACATCCGCGCTGGCCGGCAGGGTCTCCCAGCCTTCCGGCCAGGACCGGGCGAACTCCCGGACCAGACCCCGTCCCTGGCCGTTCCCGGCCTGGGACGGCCGTCCGTCGGGGCCGCTTTCGATACGGACGGTGAAGTTGTTCGGGTCGTTCGGGTAGAAGCCGAACGGCCCGTCGGAGACGGGGTTGCCTTGCCCGCCCATGTACTCGGGCGTCCAGATCGGGGCATCGGTCGGCGAGCCGTCGTCGCCGTCGGCCGACCAGTCCCAGTACGGCAGCGCAAAGGTGCTGTCTTCGCCGAGTATCCGTTGAATGTTGCGCTCCACGAGGATGAGCAGCAACCGGTGCCACGGCAGAAATACCGGCCCCCGGTGGGCGTAATTGCGCACCATCGGGTCGCCGTTCCGCGGAATGGGGAAAGTTCCCGCCTGAATGTGCCAGATCACAAACAGGTCGTAGGTGTACACCGGGTTTTCCGGGCCGGGGATGCCGAAGTTCCTGGTGGTCCGCCCGGTCGGCTCCTTCTTGAGCAGTTCGATGCCCGTGACGTACTTCTTCAGCGCGTTCTCGTCGTGCAGGATGTTTCTCCGGACCAAGGCCATCTCAGGCGCCCCCTCCGAAGTGGTCGGGATAGGTGGACCTCAGTGCCCGGACGGCGTCCAGCGCCGAGGTGAACCGGTGATAGGGCAGGCCGGGGCTGTACAGCATGCCACTGTCAGCCACGTGCAGCCGGGCCGTCACCGGTAGCCCGTCCACGACGACGTCGTAGGTGGTGGTGACCGCGATCCGGTGCCCCTCGCGCTCCGTCGTGCGGACGGAAGGCGCTGGCTCCGACGTCTGCTCTCCAGCCGACTGGGCCATCTCGGCCAGGTAGCTTCCGAGCGTGTCGGGCGCGGCGGCAGCAGCGATTTCTTCCGGTTCGATGGCTGTCATGAAGGACTCCCTGATGATGGTGGTTCGCAGGGGCCGGGGGAGTGCGGACATCCCTCCATATCCACCATCCCCGGCCCGGCCCCGGCTGTCCAATCGGCCAACCGGTCAAGCGCCTTGTCAGCCTGTAGGCGGATTCCATCCGCAGGCCCAAGCGCCCGTTTCGCCTCGCGACAACGGCTGATCCTGACGGCACACAGCGGCACGACGTGTTACTCGTATTCGCGCAGTAGGCCTTCGATACACCGGTTGGCAACGTCCTGCCGCCCGTCGAGACGCTTCGCGTAGCGGGTCAGCAAGACCTCAACGCTGTTGCCGGCGCGTTCGGCAACCTCGGTGGGGTCGACTCCAGCATTGAGCCACGCCGACAGCGCCGAGTGGCGAAGGTCTTACGGCCGACTCGCGAGCGGCGAGCCCGCGGCGGTCGGCGGAAGCGCCAGGAGCCGGGCCTCCTGCCACACGCGGCAGTAGCTTGAACTTTGCTGACGCGAAGGGCTAAGTTGTCGGCGTGAAGTGGATGCCGCTCCCCATCTTCCATACCCCACATGAACTTCAGGGATGTCAGGTGAACAACACCATAATCAACGTTCGCACCGACGAAGATTGCTTACCCTACCGCTGACCTGCAGCCACCCGCGACGTGAGCCGTATCGGCGACGCCTGGGTCCTGCACGCCTGCGGCGACTTCGACCGCGACGACCGCAACCTCGTCCGCGCGCAGTTCACGCACCGACGCGTCACCCTCGACGGTGACGTCATCACCGTCTGGCCACGCCCCCGGAAAGACGTCATGACCGGCGTCGGCACCCTCCCCCGCAACCACCCCCGGCCCGCCGCCGCGGCCCCGGGAGCTGGCGGCAGCGCTCGCCCTGCTCGGCGCGGCAGGCTGTGCGGGCGGCGGCGATGATCCGGGCGACCGGCCCGGGCCGACGGCCGCGACCAGCAGCAGCCCGGTGGCCGGCGGTCAGGCCGGACGTCAACCGCAGGAACAGGCGCGGGCGTTGGCGGTGATCGAGGGGCAGCATCAGATGCTGCTGACCGTCACCGGCGCGGAGCGTGATCCGGGCGGGTTCCTCACCGTGCGTGGCACGCTCGCCAACCAGGGAACACAGACGCTGGAGGTTCCGGCGGGGCTGCGCGGCAACGAGAGCGAGGTGCTGCGCAACTACCTGCGCGCCAAGGTGTACAGCTTCCTCGCCCGTCAGGCCATCTGGACCGGCGACCCGGACACGAGGCTGACCTACGCCGAGAAAGGCCTCGTGCGATCGGACCGTCTCACCCCGACCATCCAGGCCATGCTCCACTCCGCACGAGCCCGTGCGTTCGGGAAGATGGGCGACATCGGAGCGACGATGGCCGCGGTCGGCGCCGCCGACGACGCGTTCGCCAAACCCGATCCGCACGGCGACCCGCCGTGGATGGCGTACTACGACAAGGCCCAGCACCACGGGGACACCGGCCATGCCCTCTACGCGCTGGTGCTGCGCAAGGACCAGGACCCCGGCCAGGCCAACCGACGCTTCGAGATCGCGATCGACGGCCACGGCGACGCCTACGCCCGCTCCCGTGCCATCTCCGGCACGAAACTGGCCAGACTGCTGATGGTGAAAGGCGACCCGCGCCCGGCCGCCGTGGTCCCGGAGACCCCCGAGGTGTGGCGGTGCGCCGGAGTATTTCCCGCGCACCGCCAGCCGTAGTCACACTGGTCGGACTACCCGAGGTCAACCCCGCAGGCGTCAGTGCGAGGCAATCGATCTTTACCCGCGATTCCAGCCGGGTTACGGGTTCCACGTCGAGCGGCCCTTCACCGGCAGCGGCACGGGTATCCGTGTGACGAGCGTCGTTGACGCCGAATCCCGGCGCGTGATACCCAGTCTCGGAACTCACACCCAAGGAGGTCTCTGGTGGGGATATTCTCCGCGCAACACTCACTCTCCCGCAGGTCGATGCTGGCGGTTCTGGCACTCCCACTTCTGGCCGCGAAGCCCAAATGCTCCTCCCGGAGGTGTTATTTACCGGCTCCGGTGACGCCATCTACGTAGCCGACTATGCGACGGTGCACCTCGCTGCCGCGGATGCCGCAGGTAAGCGGCTTATTTTCCCCTCAAATCAGACATATGCGGTCACTTCAGCTCTGACAATCCCGGGCGGGTGCTACGTCGAGGGCAACGGTTCCACGATCAAGTTCCCCGACAACTCGACGACCACAACCACTAGTGACTGGTCGGTCGTCACCACGGGCAGCAATGTCACATTCGACAACCTTCGTTTCGACGGCAACGTCCAGAACCAGGGTGGTGTGTGGAGCCAGCACCGGCACAACCTCAGGATCAGCGGTTCCGCCTCGAACGTCACGGTGAAGGGCTGCACCTTCGTCAATATGATCGGCGACGGGATCTACATCTCGACGACCGGCTCGAACATCGACGTCATCCTGGGTAACACGTTCACTGCGAACAGTTCCGCCCGTAACAGGAATGGCGTTTCGATCATCGAGGGCAGGGACGTCACGGTGGACGGGAACACCTTCACCGACTGCGCCCGAGGTGGTATGCCTGGCGCGATCGACGTTGAGCCCAACAGCCCGTCTCAGACGATCGACAACATCGTCATCACCAACAACACGGTGACGCATGCCAACTTCTCCGACGGCACCATGTGGGGCATCATCGCGTGGCTCGGCGCAAACCCGGCGAGCGGCATCGAGATCGCCAACAACAACATCAGCGGCTCCGGGCTTACCTCAGGTGTCCTGGTAGGTGGTCCGAAGGGCGGCCCGTTCAGCAGCGCAACCGGCCTCCACGTCCACGACAACAACATCCACGACCTGAATCCGGACTACAGCATCGGCGTAGAGCTGGATTACTGGACTGGTGTGACGATCGAGAACAACACGATCACGAACGTGCAGTACGGCATTTCCAATTACCAGGCGTGCATCTTGTCGTCGACCGGTAACACATTCACCGGCATCGGTAACAACCACATCGTGAACGACAACCCGCACTGCTCGTAGCCGGATTGGGGTGACGGACGGCGATGACGCACGTCAACACCCAGCCGGCGACGCAGGCAAACGAAACCAGGGAGACTGAGCCTTTTCCAACCTGGTTCTGGAGTCCGACAGTTGGGCTGACAACGTGGTGAAGCCCCTGGTAGATGGGTTTTCGACCAAGAGAACCGTCTC
>NZ_JBEXPR010000070.1:0-9155 GCF_040612135.1 Streptomyces sp. NPDC006458
TGCTGACGTAGCGGGCGCGGCGGGCCTCGCGGACCCGGCCGACCCGGGAGCGGCCCTCCTCGGTGCCCGCGGAGCGGGTACCACATCGCTGCGCGATGTGCAAGCGAACCCCCGCGCTGCGCGCGGGGGTTGCGCTCCCGCTCCGCGTGAGCGCTGGCGGGTGGCTGCGCCACCCGCACACCGGGCCTGCTGCGCAGGCCCGGTGACGGTTCGTCCGCTGCGCTCCCGGACCGGGCGAGGCATTGCCTCGCTTCCCTGGGATTCCGCTGCGCTTCATCCCGGGGCCGGCTCGTCCGTTGCACTCCCTCGCCTCAACGGCCCTTCCGGCTGCGCCTCCAGAACCGTTGGAGCCCGCTGGCGCGGGCCTGGCTGACTGCGGGGGGTGGGGGTCGCTCGTTCGTGTGGGTTCCAGTGTAGTGGGTGCATCAGGTTGATGCAGCATGTACCGTTGGCGGAAATACAGGACCGATCCGGCCGAGGCGCGGTTTTTGGAGGAGGGTCAGCGTCGGAATTTCGGTCCACCAACTCACGCGAGGAATGGCGAATCGGGAAGTTGCGGGCCGATTCACAGAACGGGACCTCAGATATCGGAAAGCCGGAATTTCGACGTGCGGAGGTACCGGAGCCGAACGGCCTCCAGGGCTGGGCGGCGGAACCCGCCCACCGACGTCAGCCACGCTTCCTGGCTTTTGACCGTCACGGCTGACACCACCCGAGACTCAGAGCCGCTGACGCCGTCTACCGGCGCGAGGGCGCGGTGCCGCATGCGAAGCGAGCTCAGCCACGGGCCGTCGGCCTCCCGCGACCCCTGTGGTTGTCGACGCCGACACGCCCGTTCCTGCCGTGGCTGCGAGAGAGGTATCGGTGAGCGTCGCCGGTGGGGGGGGCTGGTTGCAGCCGCACCGGGGTCGCTCTTAAAGATTAGAGAAGGCGCAACGCTCTGACCTGCGGAAACGCGGAAGTTGTATGCACCCTGGCTGCATACAACGCGTCGCCGAGGCCTGAGTTGTATGCACGTAGCTGCATCAAGAGGTCGGGGCAAGGGACACGCCGCCTCGATGCATCGTCCCCGAATAACATGTCACCACTGGTATGTTATGCGCCTCGATGATCTTCGTAAGGAGGGCCAGTGGCCCAGCCCCAGAGGCGTAGCGCGACCGCCGACGCCAGGGCCGTACGCCCGGCACCGGTGCCTCAGAAGCCCGACGACTTCGACGGTCTGGAGTCAGCGAAGGACCTGCTCAAGAGGCTGGAGGAGCTGGCAAGGAAGGGCGGCACTTTCTCCACCAAGGGCGACCTGAAGCCCTACGCCTTCTATGGCCGGATCCACCTGAGCATGTCCCAGCGGATCCAGGACCAGCTGTGGAAGTTCGGCTTCTCCGCCATGGCGAGGAACGTGCTGGACCACATGTCGGTCCACCACGACGACCTGGCCCTGGTGGAGATGACCCAGCGCGGCCTGGCGGAGAAGTTCGGCTGCTCTCAGTCGAAGGTCTCCCGCTCCATCAGCGAGCTCTCCCGGCAGAACTTCGCCTGGAAGGAGAGCAGGGGCATGTACCGGCTGCACCCCCTCTACGCCTACCGTTGGGGCAGTGACAAGCAGCGCGACCTGGTCAACAAGCTGGGCCCGAAGGTCCTGACGGCCCGCGAGATCGTCATCCCGAACGTGAGGAAGGCAGAGCGATGAGCGACAGCCCCATCCCCGGCTTCCGCAACCCGGACGCCTTCGAGGTCCTGCCGAACGCCCGGCTGAACCCCACGGCGCGCGACGTCTTCGACATCCTCCAGGCCCGGCAGGAGCCCTGCGGCCTCGTCAAGATCCGGCAGGCCGACGTCGCCAAGCGCCTCGACATCAGCCAGGCCGCGGTCTCCCGCGCGATCGGCCAGCTCAAGGACAAGGGCCTCCTCGACGGCCGGCACCGCCAGGGCAGCGTGCTCATCCACCCGCTCTTCGCCGCGTACGAGTCGCTCCCCCACATGCTCAACCACCTCAGCGACCCCGACACCTTCGTGTGGCCGCTGAACTTCCCCACGGGCGAGATCCGCCCCCCGCGGGCAAGCGACGCGCGCACCGACACCGGGTTCGACCCCAACCCCGACCCCGACGGCGGCGAGGACGCCCCAGCCCCCGAGACGCGCCCCGCCCTCCGGCTCGCCGGCTGACCCGTTACCTTCTCCGTGGCCCCGCAATGGGGCGCCTGGCCCCCGGGCCCGGTATGGCTGTGTGCCCCCTGTCGTACGGATGACCTGGGGGGTGTTGCCGCCGGGCTTCGGGGCACCGCTTGACCGCTGATGAGGGGCCTGACAGCCGTCTGGTCCGGTGCAATGCCGGGCCGCTTCACGGGCGGCATGTCTGCGTAACGTGGTTGCCGGCGTGTGGTGCCGCAGGGACGGCCGGGAGGTGAGGAGACGAGTGGCGAGGGGCACGCGCACATGGTCGACACGACCGCGATAGATCTTTTCCTCGGCCTGGACCTGGGCAAGGAGTTCCACCACGCCCACGGCCGGACCTCGGACGGCAGAACCGTGCACGACAAGCGGCTGCCCAACACCGAGCCGAGGCTGCTGGAGCTGTTCACCAGGCTGGTGGCGAAGTTCGGCACCAGCCTGGTGATCGTGGACCAGGTCGCGAACATCGGCGCGCTGCCGCTGACGGTGGCCCGCGCGGCGGGCTGCCGGGTGGCCTACCTGCCCGGGCTGTCGATGCGGCGTGCCGCCGACCTGCACCCGGGCGAGGCCAAGACCGACGCCCGCGACGCGTTCGTGATCGCCGAGACCGCCCGCACCATGCCCCACACCCTGCGCGCGGTGGACCGCGACGACGAGGTACTGGCCGAGCTGACCATGCTCACCGGCTACGACAACGACCTGGCCGGCGAGGTCAACCGCACCACCAACCGGCTGCGCGGCCTGCTCTCCCAGATCCACCCCTCTCTCGAGCGCGTGCTCGGCCCGCGCCTGGCCTATCCCTATGTCCAGGCCCTCCTCCAACGGCACGGCTCCCCGGCGAGACTGAGGAAACTGGGCCGGGCCCGCTGCGAGGCCCTGCTCAAGGCACACGGCTCGCGCAAGGCCCACCACCTCACCACCGAGATCTTCGACGCGCTCGCCGAACAGACCCTCGTCGTTCCGGGCACCGAGGCATCCGCACTGATCGTGCCCGGCCTGGCCGCCCAGCTCGCCGCCGCACACACCCAGCGCCGCCAGGCCGAGCAGGAGATCGCCGCCCTGCTGGAGGCCCTCCCTCTTTTCCACCTCCTGACGTCTCTGCCCGGCCTGGGCGTCAGGACCACGGCCGCCGTGATCGTCGCGATCGGTGACGGCACCGGCTTCCCCACCCCCGGACATCTCGCCTCCTACGCCGGACTCGCCCCGGCCACGAAGTCCTCGGGCACCTCCATCCGCGGCGAGCACGCGCCCCATCGCGGCAACAGGCTCCTCAAACGAGCCCTGTTCCAGGCCGCGTTCGCCGCGATCGGCTGCAAAGCCGACCCGTCCTCCCGGGTCCACTACGACCGTCAGCGGGCACGCGGCAAGACCCACACCCAGGCGATCCTCCGCCTCGCCCGGCAGCGCGTGAACGTCATCCACGCGATGATCCGCACCGGGGCCCTCTACGAAGCACGCACGCCGGGCGACGTCGACCTCGCCGCCTGACGACTCCACCGCCCCTACCCTCCAGGCCCCGTCACGCCCGCGCACCGGCAGGCCACTCCGGCCCTGCCGGCCACCGGCCTGCCCATCAGCCACCCGATCCGCCGGGAACGTCCCGCTTCGCGGGACGTTCCCGAAAACCAGGATCAACCGCTACATACCGACCCCACCGGGGTTGACGAAACAGATAGGGGCACCCCCCCTCCACGAGCGAAGGCTCCGCACCCTTGGTGCGGAGCCTTCGCTCGTTGCCCTGGAGGTGTATGCGCCCAGGCTGCATACACGTCCCCGACGCCGGGCTGCGGCCCCGAAGCCGTCGGCCGGCTCGTGCTGTCGGTAGCACTAGGTGAACCGGCTTGTTCTGGAGCAGCAGAACAAACGGCGGCGGCCCCGGTGGCTCTGCTGCATCCCTTGCCGCTCGGGGTTAGGGCGCCCCTGCTACTCGTGCAGCACCCGTGTGCCACCTGGGCCGTGCGAATGCTGCGCTGCACTCCTCGCGGGGCGTGCAGCAGGCGTCTTGCACCCTTCACGGCCAGGAGCAGCAGGACGTCGGCGGCTGAGCAGCACGAGGCGCTGCACTCCGGTTGGTGACGGCCGTCGGCGGTCGCGGCTTGGCCGGAGCGGAGCGCGTCTTGCACCCCATTGGTAGGTACTACAATACAGGTAGTACCTATGTGCGGGTTGTAGATCTCTCCCCCTGAGAGCCAAGCTCGCTGCGCGGGCACACACCACTCGTCGCCACCTGCACCGAGGCCCACCCCGTCCGTCCGGCGCACATGATCCTTCCCGGCGCTGTACGGCCGTCTGCGGCACTCTGACGCCCTCCGGGCTCCCCGAGGCGACGATCAAGGCCCTCAAAGGCGCTCACAGCGGCGCACAGCGCTTCGAGCGGCGGAGAAGCCGCTGCCTCCCCTCGGGCCGGCTCCACGACGGGCGCCACGCCCTCCCTCCTCGGTCGCCGCCTCCCGCTGCTCCCGGCCCGAGCTCTGCCTCAGGGGGAAGGACACTCAACCCGCACATAGGTACTACCTGTAGTACCTACCAATGGGGTGCAAGGCCGTCTCCAGACGAGCCCGCGCCGAGCCGCCGGCGCAGCGTCCGGAGGCCAGGGTGCAAGGGTGCAAGGCGGGCTCGGTGGCGAGGTCTTCCCGGCCGGCCGTACTTCCGGTACTTCGCCTACGGCGGGTGGGAGGAGTGCGTGACGCGTCCCCTACTGCCTGACCGATCCATCTTCGGTGACAAACGATCCAACTCTGCTGTCAGGAGACACCGGGAGAGCGTGGTGCGGTCAGCTGGCGCCGGAGGGGGCGCGGGCGAGGAGCGCGGCGAGGTCGTCGGCGGCTTCGGGTTCGGTGGTGGCGAGCCGGGCCGCGAACGCCAGCTCGTCTGCGCGGCCGCCGGGGACCAGTCGGGCGAATTCGGCGAGCAGCGCGGCGTGGGCGAGGACCGGCGGCGGGAGAAGGCCGGTGGCGGCTTCGCGGGCGGCCGGGTCGCGGTAGTGCCCGAGGTGCGCGGCCAGGGCGTGGGCAAGCCAGGCGTCGACGTCGGCCTGGACGTACCCGCCGGCTCGCCCGGTCAGTTCGTCGCGCACGGCTTCGTCCCCGTAGCGGGTCTCGGTCTGTTCCAGCGTGCCGAGCTCGCGCAGCGCCTGGAGCTCGTCGGCGCGTGCGGCGATCCGCTGCGCCTCGCGTGCGGCGGCCTCACGGTTGGCGGCGAGCTCGGCCTGGACGACGTCGTCGGTGTCCGGGTCGTAGAGGGTGCCCGCCGACGCGGCGGCGAGCAGCTGGGTGTGCCGAGGCTCGTTAGTTGTCACCGGCGGAGCTGAATAGGCTGGCAGAAGAGCCGGGCCGAGGCAGCCTGGTTGTCACGTGGGAGGCAGGTTACTTGTCACAGGTGCTCCATCAGCAGCCGTCCTGTCACCCGGTGACGCGCGACGGGTTCGCCGGAATACTCGGCGAGCAGACCACGGCATGTGGACCTGCACGCGACATCGTCGGCGGAACCTTTATCCTCTGGGACGGCCTGGTTCCTGCCACCCGCCTCGCACATACCTACCGGACGCGGCTCCGTACCACCTGCGGCCAGCCGAGTACGCTCACGGCGACGACACGAGGAAAGACGTCCAGCACCTGCACGATCTCCGGAAGCTCGCCGCGAACGTGACGCTGCGCTGGCTGATCACCGCAGCCGCGGCCGGCCCTGATCTGGGAAAGCGTCTGGATGAAGCACTGACCTCTGACGCAGTCCGCCGGACCGTGGTCACGGATCCCCCGATGACCTTTTCACCCATACCCCACCGCGTCAGAACCCGCCAGACTTCGCACCGTGAGTCCATCGGATTCCACGGACAAGAGCCCTGCTGAGGGGCCCAACCGCAGTGCCTGGTGCAGACTGTGCGTTTGCCGCAGACGAACAGTCGCGCGACCATGGGAAATAAGACCTCTATACGGAGGTCGTGTGATTCCAGGTATTTTCGGCGGTCACGATGAAATCCCTCGCGAATTCATCGAATCATATTGGCCGGGACATAAGTCCCCCCTTTCCGGAAGCAGGGTTTTCCCGTTATCAGCTCGCCCTGGCGGCGGCAGATCCTGCGATATTCCGATCTCTCCGGGAACGCATGGGACGATCCGGGAATTAGGCGATCGGCGTTGCCATCGCTACAGCGAGGTCTGCACCAGAAAATCTACCCCCGGCCCCATGTCGCGGGAGGACCTCTTCGACTGTCCCGTGCCCGGGAAGACTCCAAATATCTGGGCGCTGAGCAGTAATGAAACGCTACCTGGAGGTTCCCATGGCAACAGGAGCACTGGAGTCAAACCCCGCGCTCATCTCGTGGGCGGGCAGGATGACGGGCATGTCGCCGGACAATCAATCCTCCGAGAAAATACTCGGTCCACCGAACGGTCAGACGCAGACGATACAGGTCGGCTCGGCGTTCAGGGCGTCCGGATTCCAGTGGCAGCCCGCCGTCGGTCTCTCCCGTCTCTTCAGAAATGTAACTCATGGCGAGCGCCCGACCATTGACCAACTATCTGCGGCCAATTTTATTGCCTTTGAAAGAAATGGGGGTTCTCCGGCCATGGGGGGCGGCTGGGAAAGTTGCGACTGGGTCTTCGATGACGGGCAGCAGTCGAAATCAGTCCGCTGGTTCCCTGAGGACGTGCCCGCCCCTGACGGCCCTATCGGTCCGGAAGAAGTCATATCGTTCCTGCTTTTCAGCCTCTCCGCCGTTGATATGAACAGTCCCGACCTGACGGTTACCGTAAGCTACACGGCGAACCCTCCGGCTCCCGTGGATGCATCGGTCACTCCCGACATCGACGCCTTGGGCACGCTGATCGCGGATGCGGACGTGAATACGGTCGTCGGCGAGCTGATCAGTCTGTCCAATCGACTAGCCACCGCACAACGACCCACTGAAGCAGTCGCCGCAGCACGAGCCGCCGTTGACGTACAACGCGAATCGGAACATGGCGCGGGGCAAGTCACCGATCCCTTCCTGTTCGCCGTGGCTCTGCGCGTCTTGATCGTGCGGCTGATCGAAGCGAACCGCCAGGCTGAAGTCGGACCACCTGTCCAGGAAGCTATCGATGCCTTCACCAAAGCAGCCGCTGCTCCAGGTGCGGACGTGAATACGGTCGTCGGCGAGCTGATCAGTCTGTCCAATCGACTAGCCACCGCACAACGACCCACTGAAGCAGTCGCCGCAGCGCGAGCCGCCGTTGACGTACAACGCGTCGCCGCACTGAGGACCGTGCCGACTGCATTGGAGCAGTTCGGATATCCGGCCCCTGGCGGAGCGGGACTCCCGGAACAACTCCGACTGTACGAGAGCGTATGGGGGCTCTCCCTGGACGGGCGCCCCTTCGATGACCAAGTCATCGCAGTTGCGGAGCATTTGGACGGTCGATTCTGCGGAGTTCCTGACGCACTCGACGGGCACGGCGGTCTGCTTCCCCTGGCTTTCGGGGCACCGAATGGACGTTGGTCACGCGGCGACCTGTCGTGGTCCGTGTCGAACGCTCCAGCGCTGACCGACGGGGCAAACGCGCAGGACACCGTCAAGGCCGCACTCGATCAATGGCACCGAGTACCACCAGGCTACTTCAACTTCAATATGGTGCAGAGCGGCGGTAACATCCCAGTCCAATTCGGCGGCGCTGAGCTCAACCTCAAACTCACCGCACCAGAAGGCGTAAAAGGGGTAACCACGACGACAGCGCACAACCATGCTTTCACTGACGCGCACGTCTCGCTGGACAGTCATGAGAATTGGGATTCCGCCAGCCTACTCAGCGTGTCCCTTCACGAGATAGGCCACGCCCTGGGACTGGCCCATTCGACGGACAAGACGTCGTTGATGTACCCGATTGACACGGGGCGGTCGACAATCGACGAGGAATCCCAGCGGGCGCTTGCCAGCATCTACGGATGGACCGATCAGACCCGCATGGCCGGCGCCACGGCCGACCGGCCGGGCCTCGCGGTGGCTGGTATTTCGAGCTTCACTGGCGTTGCCAACCATCTGGGCATGGCGTGGCGGGGCGCGGGCGACGACCGCACTCTGTACTGGTCGGAGTTCGGTGGTCAGGGCTGGTCGCCGCAGAAACAATCTCCGGACCGCGCGTCCACCCACGGCCCCGCACTGGCCCTGTTCCCCGCCGGCAACGGTGAGCAGGGATTCACCATGGCTTGGAAGGGGGCGAAGAGCGACTCGGGAATCTGGTATGCCTCCAGACTCCCCCTCGAAGCTGACTGGGGCAGCCAGAGACCCGTGCCGGCGGTCGGCACCAGTTGCGGTCCCGCCCTCGCTTACTTCAATGGCCGCACGAGCATGGCTTGGAAAGGAGTCGATGGCGACACCGGCATCTACTTCTCTACGCTCGGGCCGCAAGGGTGGGAACCTCAGAGCCGAATCGCAGGCGTTGGCACCTCGGACTCCCCCAGCCTGGTTGCCACCGTTGACCGTCTCTACCTGTTCTGGAAGGGCATCCCGGGAGACTCTGCGGTCTACTACAGCTCGCTGGACAGCGCGCCCAACAGCAGCTGGTGGCCTCAGCGCCAGGTCCAATACGCCACCAGCGAATCCACAGGCCTCGTATGGCATCAAATCGGAGCCAGCCGCGGGCCCTCCGCCACGATGCGAGACGGCTCCTCCATCGTCCTCGCATGGAGGGGACCGGAAGGTGACGATGGTATCTGGTTCACTTATTTCGACTTTGCCCTCGAAGAGTTCTCCGGTCAAGTTTCCATCCACGACAGGGGGACCCTCACCGGCCCCGCGATTGCGGTCTTGGAGGGTCGCCTGTTCATGGCCTGGAGAGGCGTGGCGGACGACGAGGGTATTTGGTACGCGTCCCTGGGCTGATTCTCACTCGATCGCATGGTGGGAAGAGGGGCGGCACTGAGCCTTTTCCAACCTGGTTCTGGAGTCCGACAGTTGGGCTGACAACGTGGTGAAGCCCCTGGTAGATGGGTTTTCGACCAAGAGAACCGTC
>NZ_JBEXPR010000071.1:0-7522 GCF_040612135.1 Streptomyces sp. NPDC006458
GGACACCGCAGCTTCTGGAACTCCAGCTTCAAAAATCTTCAGATCAACGGCCCCTGGGACGGATCGCATTCGGGCTGGGCCATCAACATGGGCTCGCCGTTCCGGTCGGTGTTCGAGAACATCGAGATCTCCGGAGTCGGCAACGGGGTCCGCTTCTACAGCGAGCACGCCGACTTCAACCCCGGCGACTGCACGGTGGAGCGGGTGTTCGTCGAGTCGGTCGGCAACAACATGACCGCGTACAAGGTCGAGTCGACCACCGCCGACGGCGTGATGAACCAGATCGAGTTCGAGATGTGCGAGGCCATCGCCGACGGCACCGGCTGCACCGGCATCCACATCACCGGCGTCGGCGGCTGGAGCACCGCCCACACCCACTGGCGCGGCATCAACCTGGAGCAGTTCGACAAGCTGGTGTGGGTCGAGCGCGGCAGCAGGAACACGTTCCGCCTGAACCACGTCAACCTGCGCGGCGGCGCGAGCGGGCTGACCGCCGTCACCTTCGGCGCGAACAGCTTCGGCAACACCGTCCGCTCCAGCGGCCTCATCTACGCCACGGACAACTGCAAGCTGTTCTCCGACGCCAACACCCTGGAGCCGTCGACACCGAACCAGGTCCTCGACAGCCGTGTCTACGGGGACGCGGGCGTCACGGTCACCGGCAGCCTCAACCCGGCCGGTACGACCGTCCGGAAGGGGCTCGTTGGCAACACCTACGCCCAGTCGCCGCAGGAGCCGCACGTCTACGTCCCGCCCGGCTGGGGGCGGCGCTGGTTCGCCGCGCGGGACGCTGCGGGCAGCGGCCTCGCCCGGATCGTCACCGTCGGCGGCAGCGCGACGGCCGGCTTCTACGCCTCCAACCCGCGCACGAAGTCTTGGCCCGGCGTGATCGCCTCCACCCTGCAGGGGATGTACGGCGACGGGGGCAGTGGCTTCCAGTCCTCGGCGCTGTCCCCGGCCATCCTGTCGGGCAGCGACCCGACCGCCCTCGCCGCCTGGCAGGCCCTCAACGCCGTGGTGGCGCAGACCGGCACCTGGACCCAGGGCGGATCCTTCCACGGGCCCGGCGGCCACTACCTGTACTCCGATGTCACCGGCAACACGCTCACGTTCCGGGCGCGCGGCACGACCGTCCGGATCTACACCGTGGTCGGGTCGGGCACCCGCCCCGCGATGCTCTACAGCATCGACGGTGCAGCGGACGTGTCCGTTGCGCAGCCGTCCGGCACCGCAGCCATCCAGGTCACCACGGTCACCGGACTGTCGAACACCGAGCACACCGTCCAGGTCAAGGTCGGCACCACATCGGCAACGCAGTACCTCAGCGTCTGCGGGGTCAGCGGCGAGAAGGCGTCCGGCGTCCTCGTGCACAACCTGGCCGTGGCCGGGTCGACATCGGCGCGGTACGGCACAAGCCACCTGTCCAGCGCCCTGAACGCCACCTGGAACGGGGGCGTGGATTTCCCCGCGGACCTGTGCATCTGGTCCACAGCGCCCAATGACGCGAGCGCCAACAATACGGCCGACGTGTGGTCGGCGAACGTCTCCCGCTGGATCCGGGCGATCCGCGACAACAGCCCCGCCACCGGGGACGTCGACATCCTGTTCGCCCTGCCGCACTTCGGCAGGCACGAGGCCACGAACTTCAAGTACCAGGACTACGTCCGTGCCGCGCGCGGCCTGTGCGACGTGTACGGCGCGGCCTTCGTCAACTGGTGGGGCCTCGGCCGCAACAGCTGGGAGTACTGGAACGGCCTGAGCTACTGGGGCACCAGCGCGGGGACCGGCGCAGCCGGCACCGACACCGTCCACCTCAGCGACGTCGGGTTCCAATACATGGCGGACACGGTCCTGCCGCTCCTGCTCACCTGACCGACCCGCAAACTCGCCTGCCCCGCGCCGACCGGCCGGGGCTTTCTCTACGCCCTGGAGGGCTCACGCATGGCCACACCGCTCACCGCCGCCACGTTCCTCGACGCCCTGCGCGACGAGGGCCTGGCCGTCGTCGAGGTCGGCGACTGGCGCACCCACAACCGCAACCACAAGGGCCCCTGGGGGCCCGTGCACGGCGTGATGATCCACCACACCGCGACCAAGGGCAGCGCCACCACGGTGAACATCTGCCGCGACGGCTACGAGGGACTGCCCGGCCCGCTGTGCCACGGCGTCATCACCAAGGACGGCCGCGTGCACCTTGTCGGCTACGGCCGGACCAACCACGCCGGTGCCGGGGACGACGACGTACTGCGCGCCGTCATCGCCGAGGTCAAGCCGCCCGCCGACGACGAGACCACCACGGACGGCAACCGGCACTTCTACGGCTTCGAGTGCGAGAACCTCGGCGACGGCCAAGACCCCTGGCCCGCCGTCCAGATCGAGGCGATCGTCCGCGCGGGCGCCGCGCTCTGCCGACGGCACGGCTGGACCGAGCGCTCCCTGATCCGGCACCTGGACTGGCAGCCCGGCAAGGTCGACCCCCGCGGCATCGACTGGGCCGACGTCCTCGCCCGCGTCGCCGAGCGCCTCAAGCACCCCGCCAGCTGGTCGCCGAGCGCCCCGAAGCCGCCCGCGCCCAAGCCACCCGCCCAGAAGCCCACCGACGAGCAGCGGCTCACCGCCCTGGAGAAGACCGTTACCGAGCAGGGCAAGCGGATCGCTGCCCTCGAAGCGAAGTGAGGATCACCATGAGAATCGCCAGCATCGCCAAGTCCGTGATCGCGGGGGCCGCTGCGGGGGCCGCTGCGGCGGCGACGGCCGCGCAGGACAGCGTGCTCACCACCGGGGAGGGCGTCACGATCGCGCTCGCCGTGCTCGGCGCGTGGGGCATCACCTACGCCGTGCCCAACAAGCCCAAGACCACCGTCTGATGCGGGGCGTGGCGGCGCGGCGCCGGTTCTCCCACCGCCGCGCTTTCCTCATCACCGTCGGCCTCGGCTGGGCCGGATACGGCGGCCTCGGCATCGTCGGCCAGCCCCGCTACGGCACCGCCCGCGGCCTGGCGGACCTCACCAAGCTGGTGCCTGGCGGCCTCAACTCCCTCGGCTGGATGTGGGTGGGCTGCGGCGTGCTGGCCGCGCTGGCCGGCCTGCTCATCAACTGCCCCCGCGTCCAGGCTCTCGGCTACGTCTCGCTCGCCGTCCCAGCCGGACTGTGGGCAGGCGTCTTCTCGGCGGCGGCGGCCAGCAGCTACCCGCCGGCCGTCGGGTCGGCGTGCGGATGGGGGGCATTCACGATCGGTGTGGTGCTGGTGTCCGGGATGGACGACCCGCCCCCGCCGCACCTGCGAAAGAGAGCACGCTGATGGATGTAGGGGCACTGGTCGGCGGCGCCGTCGCCCTGGTCGTGGGCCTGCTGTCGTGGGGGCAGTCCCGGGCGACGAACAGGCGCGAGGGATTCCGCGCGATCACGGACCGGCTGGACAAGGAGCTGGCCGAGGAACGCAGGCAGCGACGGCTGCTGACGCGCGCCTACCTGGACATGCTCCAGTGGGCCCGCCGGGTCGGCCCGAAAACCCCGGCAGGGCCCGCGCCTGAACCGCCGGCCGAACTCGACCTCACCCCCTGGCACCTGTGACCGCGGCCCCGCTCTCCTCAACGGGAGGGCGGGGCCGCTTTCGTGCGTCCGGGGTCAGGTGCGCGGAGGCTGTCCGTACACCGACACCCACCGGTCACCGCGCATGACAATGTCCGCGGTCTCGACTGGGCGGCCGGTGGCCTGGTCGTAGTAGGTCCGCGCGATCGCCAGCACGGGCCCGGTCGGCGTCATGCCGAGGGCCTGCGCCTCGGCTCGGGTGGCCATGCGGGAATGCACCCGCTCCACGGGGTCGCCGACCTCGATGGAGATGACCCGCATCCGCGCGGCCACGCCGACGCCCGCGTAGGGGCCGACCTCAGGGAGGGCGATCAGGCTGGACCCGGTGAGCTCCAGCGGCTCCCAGGATTCCGCGAGCTGGACCGGTGCTTCGTCAGCGAGGTACGTGTACGAGGTGTGCATGACGGCTGCGCCCTGCTCGATGCCGAGGCGTGAGGCGACAGCGGTGCTGGCCTGCTCGGTGGTCGACTCGTGCCGCCACGTGCCCACGGCACCCTGCTCGGCGGCGCCCTGCGCGAACGGACTGTCCTCGCTGCGGCGTCGGTGGCGGCGCACCAGCAGCTCAGGCGTCTCGGTGCCGCGGACGTAGTGGCCGGCGCCGTGCCGGGACACGACCAGGCCCTCGTCGACAAGGAGCTTGTAGGCCCGGCTGGCCACGGAGTTGCTGCCGCCGTACTGCTGGATGAGTTCGGCGACGGATGGGAGGCGGGCCCCGGGTTGCATCTCCCCGGACTCGATGCGGGCGCGCAGCTCGTCGGCGACGCGCAGGTACAGGGGCGTCTCTGTGGTCACTCAACGCCTCCCTTCGGTGCGACTTGCGTGACAGAGTAGTGCGGTCAGGTCTACTCTCGTGCGAGAGTCAGCCTCTCGCACGAGAGTGGGGTTCCGGCATGTCCATGAGCTCGCGAGCAGCAGTGTTACGCACTGCCCTGGAGACAGCGCTAGGTGAGCCCGTGGCTATGCAGTCCACCACGACCGGCGTGCGCCTGTCTGCGCCCGCGCCCGACCCCACCGATCCGGCATGGGCTTGCGTTATCGACGTGCTCGCCCGCGCCGACGTATGGGGCAGCTCCGACGGGGCTGACGCGCCGGAGATCTGGGCCCAACTGGTGGAGCGGTGACCTCCCGGCCGGTGCCGTCCGCGACGAGCCTGACCGGCCGCCAGTACGCGGGCTGGCCCTGCATCTGGTGCAACGCGTCCCACGCCATCACCGGCGGCATCAGCGTCGGAATCGCGCGTGGCCGCATCGGCACCCACGTGCTCGACGTCGAGGTCTACGCCTGCACGCCGCAGTGCCCCTCAGCGGCCCCGCCGCAAGTCCCGCCCGGTGCAGTCCCGTTCACAAGGGAGTGACATGACTGCTTCACTCGTTTCACCGAACACAGTGCTCGCCAACGCCCTCAGCGCCGCCGAGGACGTCCTCACACCCCGCATTCGCACCGCGCCGCCCCAGCGCATCGTGTTCGTCGTGGGCACTCAGATCAACGGAGTACCTCACCTGGGCACCTCGCTCGTGCAGTCGCTCACGTTTGCCGCGGCGGCCCGTGCGCGGCAGCGCTTCGGCATCCCCGTCGAGGTCGCGTTCGGCGCGCTCGACAACGCCCCCCATGAAGTCGTCGTGGACCCGGTATCCGGACACCGGTACCAGCGCGCGTACGCCCAGGCGCTCGGCGAGGACGCCCTCGCCGGCCAGGTCGACACTCTGTACCGACCGCTATTCGAGGCACTCTCGCAGCGGCTGTCGATCCCCTACGTCATCGAGATGTACTCGCGGCAGCAGGCGGACGAGCACTTCCGTCGCACCTGGTTACGGGCGCACCGCCGGATCGACGCCGCCCACTGGTGGCTCGACCCGGCCCACGGCACTCCGCACGTCCGCGTGCCCTGCCCGGCCGCCGGCTGCGGCTGGGCCGAGAAGTACGCGGAACGGACCCGCATCATGCTCGGCGACGACCACGCGGTCGTGCATGCCGCGTGCCTCCACCACGGCCCTTACGACGTCGTCGTCTCCCCGGACGGCGGCGGGTACCTCGACCTCGCGACGCTGTACCGGAACCTCGTCAAGGAACTCGCCGCCAGCACGGACCGCGACCGGCTGTCCGTCATGGTCAAGGGCGGCGACTGGGTGTTCGGCTCGACGCTCGTCGACAACGCCCTGACGGCCATCGGCCTGTGCGGCGCGCAGCTCCCGACGCGGCTGTTCTGCCCGCAGGTCGTGACGGACACGGGTGCGAAGCTGTCGAAGTCGTTGATCCGTGACGGCAAGGCGTCGTTGCCCGACGGGTCAGCGCCATGGATGCTCGACACCAGGATGTGGCCGGGCTCGTTGTCCGAGTACGCCGACCGGCTGCTCGGCATGGCCGACGTACTGCTCTCCGACCCGAGGCACTTCTTCCGTTCGTACTCAGCCGGAGAACTGGGCCGGCTGATGTCCCAACCGACAAGGAGCGTCACCGCCCCGTGACAGACACCACCACCGCCCGCAGGCACGAGCTCAACCTGTACCGCAGGTACTTCGACCTCGTCGCTGCCGGCCGCAAGACGATCGAGGTCCGGGTGCGGTACCCGCATCTCGCCGACATGGCCGCGGGCGACACGATCCGGTTCCGGATCAAGGGCACCGACGAGACGTGCGACGTCCTCGTGAAGCGGGTCACCGCCTACCATGACTTCGAGGCGCTGCTCGATGGCGAGGGGCCGGAGAACGTGAACCCGACCAGCAGCCGTGAGCAGCAGCTCGCGAACATCCGCGAGATCTACCCGCCGGAGAAGGAGGCGCTCGGCGCGCTCGCGATCGAGATCGAACTCGTCGGCGCGTAACACTGCTGCGGCCACGTCGGAGGAGATCCTCAGCGGAGGAGTGGCGGCGGCCAACACCCGGTCGAGAGGCCAACAACTGTGACCTGGGAGACGGCGGAGGAGTACCTGTCGCCCGAGTGCACCCTGGCCCAGCAGGACGGGTACGGGGACCTGCACGACCGGTGCCGCCGGGCCGAGGACCTGCCGCTGCCCGGCGCCAAGGGCGTGCTGCTGGTCCGCCGCTGCCCGTGCCGCTGCCACGGCCCTGACGGGCCCGCCTGACCCCGTCCGGCCCCGTGACCACCCGGTGTAACACTGTCCCCAACGGCTCTTGAGCCGGTCCCCGCGCGAGCGGGGGTGTACCCGTGAGGATTCGCGTTGGGGATTGCTGACGCGGTCTCAGTCCCTGCGTAGGCGGGGGTATCTCGACAAGCAAGGGCCCCTTCGCCTCCGGGCGGAGGGGGCCCCTTCTGCATGCCCAGGTAGGGTCGACGGCATGATTCGCGCTGTGATCTTCGACGTCGGCGAGTGCCTCGTAGACGAGACGACTGAGTACGGCACGTGGGCCGACTGGCTGGGCGTGCCTCGCCACACCTTCCACTCGATGTTCGGCGCGGTCATCGCGCAGGGCCGCGATTACCGCGAGACTTTCCAGGAGTTCAAGCCCGGCTTCGACCTTTACGCCGAGCGGGAGCGCCGAGCCGAGGCAGGCAAGCCTGAGAACTTTGGCGAGCAGGACCTGTACCCGGACGTCCGCGACGCGCTCGCCTCGCTGCGCGCGGACGGGCTGTGGCTCGGCATCGCCGGGAACCAGACCACCCGCGCCGGGACGATCCTCCGCGAGCTGTTCAGCGGCGACGTCGACCTAATCGGCACATCCGACGACTGGGGTGCCAGCAAGCCGGACAGGGCCTTCTTCGACCGCGTCGCCGAAGTCGTCCCCGCCGAGCTCGGCGAGATGCTGTACGTCGGAGACCGCGTCGACAACGACGTCGCGCCCGCCCGGGTGGCCGGCATGCACACAGCCCTGGTCCACCGCGGGCCCTGGGCGACAATCCAGTGGCGCAGCGAGCAGGCGCAGAAGCTGCCGACGTTCCGTGTCGAGACACTGCTGGACCTGTCGCCGCAGAT
>NZ_JBEXPR010000072.1:0-5482 GCF_040612135.1 Streptomyces sp. NPDC006458
GGGGTCGACGGTTTCGGGTGTGGTGTGTCCGAGGACGGCTGCGACGTGGGTTTGGACGAGTTCGATGGTGATGCGTTCGCGGTCTTGTTCGGTGGCGGTGGCGAGTTGCCGGGCGAGTGATCCGGTGCCGGGTGTTGTGTGGTCGGTGGGGCGGGCGGGGGTGCGGACGAGTCCGCGCAGGAGTGCGGGCAGCATCCCGGCACGGGCCTGCGCCCGCAATGCTCCCGCATCCAGGCGCACGGGAACGGACAGGTGGGTGTCCGTGCGCCGTACCGCCTGGTCAAAGAGCTCCACACCCTGGTCGGCGCTGAGGGCACCGACACCGGCGCGTTCGAGGCGGGCCAGTTCTGTCTCGTCGAGGGTTCCGCCCATGCCGCCGGCTTCGGCCCACAGGCCCCAGGCGAGGGAGATGGCGGGCTGTCCGGCGGCCCGGCGCCGGGCGGCGAGTGCGTCGAGGGTGGCGTTGGCGGCGGCGTAGTTGCCCTGGCCGGGGCTGCCGATGAGGGCGGCCACGGAGGAGAACAGGACGAAGGAGGACAGGTCGAGGCCGGCGGTGAGCTCGTCGAGGTGGAGGGCTGCCTCGGCCTTCGGGCCCAGTACGCGGGCGAGTTGGGCGGGGGTGAGGGTTTCGATGGTGGCGTCGTCGAGGAGTCCGGCGGCGTGGACGACGGCGGTGAGCGGACGCTCCAGGGAGCCGATGATCTGTGCCAGTGCGTCCCGGTCGCTGACGTCGCAGGCGGCGACGTCGACCTGGGCGCCGAGCGCGGTCAGTTCCGTGACGAGTTCGGTGACGCCTTCGGCGGTGGTGCCGCGGCGGCTGAGGAGCAGGAGGTGCCGGGCTCCGTGGCTGCGTACGTAGTGCTTGGCGAAGAGGGCGCCGAGGCCGGCGGTGCCACCGGTGATCAGGACCGTGCCCTCCGGATCCAGGATCGGCTGTGGAGTGGGTGCGGCTGTGTTGGCGCGGGCGACGCGGGGGGCGAGGGTGTGGTCGCCGCGCAGGGCGAGTTGGGGTTCGTCGAGGCCGGCGAGTGCGGCCCAGTCGGGGGTGGTGGTGTCGGTGTCGTCTTCGAGGTCCACGAGGAGGAACCGGTCGGGGTGTTCGGACTGGGCGCTGCGGACGAGTCCCCAGACGGGGGCCTGTGCGAGTTCGGGGGCTTCGCCCTCGGCTGTGGCGATGCCGTTGCGGGTGGCGACGACAAGGCGGGCTCCGGCGAGTGCGTCGGTCGCCAGCCACTCCTGGAGCAGGGCGAGGGTCCGCTCGGTGACCTCCCGGACCGTGGCGTCGGCGGAGTCCACCACCGAGACCACCAACTCCGGTACCGGCTGCCCGGCAGCCACCGCGGCGCCGAGCGCCGCCAGATCCCCGTACTCCCCGCCCAGCACGGTGACGTCGGTCCGCACCGTGTCACGGGAGCCGCGTACGGCCGTCCAGTCGATTCGGAACAGAGAGTTCTGCCGACCGTCCTGGGCCGCCTCCAGCTGTTCCCGGCTCACTGGGCGGAAGGCGAGCTTCGCCACGCTGACGACGGGCTCGCCCTGCTCACCGGCGACGTCGACACGGAGCGCGTTCTCGCCGGCCGATCCGATCCGGACGCGGACCCGGGCCCGGCCGGTCTCGCCGAGACGTACGCCCGCCCATGAGAACGGCAGTCCGACCGAGGGCCCGTCGCCCTGGAGAAGCCAGTCCAGACCGCTGTGCAGGGAGGCGTCGAACAGAGCGGGGTGTATGCCGAATCCGCCGGCGGTCTCGGCGTGCCCCTCGGGCAGGGCGACCTCGGCGTAGACCGCGTCCCCGGCACGCCAGGCAGCCCGCACGCCCTGGAAGGCCGGACCGTAGTCGAATCCGATGCCGACGAGGCGGTCGTACAGTGCTTCGGCCGTGAAGGGCTCGGCCCCGGCAGGCGGCCACTGCGCCGCCCAGACCGCAGACTGCTCCACCTCGGCGGACAGGATTCCGCGGGCGTGGCAGGTCACTTCGCGATCCTCGTCCTCCGCGCTGTCCTCGGAGCGCGAGTAGAGGGCGACTTCACGTCGGCCGTCCGGGGCGCTCTCGCCCACGACGACCTGGAGCTGAACGGCAGTGTTCCCGTCCAGCAGCAGCGGCGCCTCCATGACCAGTTCGTCGAGTACGGGCGTCCCGGCGTGGTGTCCCGCGGCGAGTGCCAGCTCCACCAGCGCGGTGCCGGGGACGATGACGGTCCCGAGGACGACGTGGTCCTCGACCCAGGGCTGGCTGCCGGCCGAGATGCGGCCGGTGAACAGCCATTCGTCGCGGTCGCCGACCTTGACGGCGGCGGCGAGCAGCGGGTGCCCGAGCCGGTCGAGCCCGGCCCCGGCGGCGTCGCCGGTGACGGGAGCGGGGCTGAGCCAGTAGTGCTCGTGCTGGAAAGCGTAGGTGGGGAGGTCGATGTGGCGGGCGCCGGTGTTGGCGTAGTAGGTGTGCCAGTCGATGGGGATGCCGGCGGTGTGGGTGTGTGCGAGGAAGGCGGCGAAGGTTGTGGTCTCGGGCTGGCGGGCGCGCAGGGCGGGAGTGAGGACGATCCCGTCTTCGTCTTCGAGGATCTGGCGGGTGAGTGCGGTGAGGATGGCGTCGGGGCCGAGTTCGAGGTAGCGGGTGACGCCTTCGCGGTGCAGGGTGCGGATGCCGTCGTGGAAGCGGACGGCGCCGCGGACGTGGCTGACCCAGTAGCCGGGGTCGGTCAGCTGGTCGGTGATCAGGTCGCCGGTGACGTTGGAGACGACGGCGGTGCGCGGCGGGTGGTAGGTCAGGCTCTCGGCGGTCTTCCGGAACTCGGCGAGCATGGGTTCCATGCGCGGGGAGTGGAAGGCGTGGCTGACACGGAGTCGGGTGGTCTTGCGGCCGAGGTTCTCCCAGTGGGGGAGCCAGGTGTCGAGGGCGTCGAGGTCGCCGGAGACGACGATGGAGTGCGGTCCGTTGACGGCGGCGATCTCCAGGCGGCCTTCGTATCCGGCGAGGGCTTCGGTGACTTCGGTTTCGTCGGCCTGGACGGCGGCCATGGCGCCGCCGGCGGGGAGGGCGCCCATGAGGCGGCCGCGGGCGGCGACGAGGGTGCAGGCGTCGGCGAGGGAGAGGACTCCCGCGGCGTGGGCGGCGGCGATCTCGCCGACGGAGTGGCCGATGAGGTGGTCGGCGCGGATACCGAGGGATTCGGCCAGCCGGTACAGGGCGACCTCGATGGCGAAGAGGGAGGTCTGGGTGTACTCGGTGGCGTTGAGGGTGTCGTCCTGGGCGGCGAGGAGTTCGCGCAGCGACCGGCCGAGGAGCGGGTCGAGCTGAGCGCACACCTCGTCGAGTGCGGTGGCGAACACGGGGTGGGCGGCGGCCAGTTCCAGGCCCATGCCCGGGCGCTGCGCGCCCTGTCCGGTGAACAGGAAGGCGGTCTTGCCGCTGACCGGGCGGCCCTGGATGATTCCCGGTCCCGGCTCGCCGGCGGCCAGGCCGGCGAGGCCGGTGAGGAGCTGTTCGCGGTCGGCGGCGACGACGACACCGCGGTGTTCCAGCTGGGCGCGGGTGGTGGCCGCGGAGTATCCGACATCCAGCAGCCCGGACTCGGGCCGGGTGCTCAGGTGCGTGCGCAGCCGCTCCGCCTGCGCACGCAGCGCGGGCACGGACTTCGCCGACACCACCACCGGAACAGCCGGAACCACAGCCGGATCCCGCACTTCAGCGGCCGCGTCAGCAGCGTCAGCCGCCGCAGCCGGAGCCTCCTCCAGGATCACGTGCGCATTCGTGCCACTCACACCGAACGAGGACACGCCCGCGCGACGGAGGCGGCCCTTGGTGGCGGGCCAGGGCTCCGCCTCCGTGAGGAGGCGAGCCTCCCCGGCCTCCCAGTCGATGTGGGAGGAGGGCTCGTCCACGTTGAGGGTGGCGGGCAGGAGGCCGTTCCGCATCGCCATGACCATCTTGATCACGCCCGCGACGCCCGCGGCGGCGGAGGTGTGGCCGATGTTGGACTTGACGGAGCCCAGGCGGAACGGGCCGTTCTCACGGTTCTGGCCGTAGGTGGCCAGCAGGGCCTTGGCCTCGATGGGGTCGCCCAGGCGGGTGCCCGTGCCGTGGCCTTCGACCGCGTCGACGTCGCTGGGGGTGAGTCCGGCGTTGGCGAGTGCCTGGCGGATGACGCGTTCCTGGGCGGGGCCGTTGGGGGCGGTCATTCCGTTGGAGGCGCCGTCCTGGTTGACGGCGCTGCCACGCAGGACGCCGAGGACACGGCGGCCGTTGCGGCGGGCGTCCGAGAGGCGTTCCAGGACCAGCAGGCCCAGGCCGTCCGAGAAGCCCGTTCCGTCAGCGCCCTCCGCGTACGACTTGCAGCGGCCGTCCTCGGCCAGACCACGCTGACGGCTGAACTCCGTGAGCAGGAACGGTCCCGCCATGATCGTGACACCGCCCGCGAGGGCGAGGGAGCATTCGCCCGAGCGCAGGGACTGCGCCGCCAGGTGCAGGGCGACCAGAGAGGAGGAGCAGGCGGTGTCGATGGACACGGCCGGGCCCTCCAGGCCCAGGGTGTAGGCGACGCGGCCCGATACGACGCTGGTGGTGGCGCCGGTCAGGCGGAAGCCCTCCACCTCGGGGAGCCCGCCCGCGGGCACGACCCCGTAGTCCGAGGTGCCCACGCCGACGAACACGCCGGCGTCGGTGCCGCGCAGCGAGGTCGGGTCGATGCCGGCCGCCTCCAGGGCCTCCCAGGCGGCCTCGAGGGTGTGACGCTGCTGCGGGTCGATGGCGAGGGCCTCCCGCGGGCTGATCCCGAAGAAGCCCGCGTCGAACTCGTCCACGCCCGACATGAACCCGCCGCCGCGGGTGTACACCTTGCCGAGCTGCTCCGGATCGGGGTCGTACAGGTTCTCGAGGTCCCAGCCCCGGTCGTCCGGGAGGGGAGAGATCGCGTCCCGGCCCTCGGCCACGAGCTGCCACAGCTCCTCGGGCGAGGTGACCCCGCCCGGGTAGCGGCAGCTGATGCCGATGATCGCGAGCGGTTCCCCGGCGCGGTCCTCGTACTCCTGGAGCCGGGCCCGGGCCTCGCTGAGGTCGGCCGCGACCCGCTTGAGGTACCGGACCAGCTTCTCCTGCTGGAGATCGCTTTCTTGGCTGCTCATCTTCTCTTCCCCCTGGTCGTAATGAAGTTGCCGGTTTCCGTTGCCTGGCCCGTCACAGCGCTCCGAACTCCGCGTCGATGAGGTCGAAGACCTCGTCCGCCGTCGTGGCCGCGCCGAACCGCTGAGCCGCCGGCTGTTCCGACTCGCCGAGGGACGCCAGCAGCGTCCGCAGCCGCGCCGCGACGCGCTGCCTGTCCTCCTCCAGGACCTCGGTGAGTGCCCGTTCGAACTTCCTCAGTTCCCGGTCGATCACCGGCTCCGCCGGGGCGGTGGTGATGGTGTCGCCGATTTCGGTGAGGAGGTGGTGGGCGACGGCGGTGGGGGTGGGGTGGTCGAAGACGAGGGTGGAGGGGAGTCGGAC
>NZ_JBEXPR010000073.1:0-5321 GCF_040612135.1 Streptomyces sp. NPDC006458
AGACCGCGGACCTGACATCAGCACGACCGATGTGAATGCCGAGCCCCGCCGCGATGCTCGACGCCTCACCGCCTACCGTGCACGAGCTCGTTAGGCCGCTGTCCAGGGGCGCCAGTCATCCGGCCTCTGGCGCGCCGTAGGAGAACCTGTATCCGGCGAAGTCGGCGAGATGGACGTAGCCGATGCGCTGGTAGAGGGCGTTGCTTGTGGGGTTGTCCGGGTCTGTGAACAGGACGACGTCCGTCGCCCCGGCGGCATGTGCCGCCCTGCTGGCCTCGGCCGTCACAGCTCCGGCGTAGCCGCGGCCGCGGAGGTGGGCCGGGGTGTAGACGGGATCCACTCGGACCATGCCGCCGACGACCGAGGTCGAGGCCGCCATCGAGACGGGGACGCCCTCCGGGGTCTCCCAGAACATGAAGTGCCTGTCGCCGAAACGCGAGTCGTCCCAGGAGCCGGCGTCGATCAAGTCGATGGAATGTTGCTCCCCGACGTCGACGCAGAACTCACGGCACCAGCGCACGACTTGGTCACGGTCCTTACGGCCCGTGAGGCGGCCCTGGCCTTCCGGGCGCGGCTGCGGCGGGGTGAGCGTGCCGAGACGGTAGAGATGCGTCTTCCAGAAAGGTGCCGACGCCGCGCCCATGTGCTTCTGCCATGCCTCGGAGAAGGCGCCAGCGGTGTTGTGCTCCGCGATGACATGGGCGGGTGAGTGACCCAGGCCGGCCAGGTATGCAGCGAGGGTGTCGGTCTGCTCGACAGAGAGGGGTGTGAGACCCAGGCGTCCGAGGGGAGTGAGATAGAAGATCGCGCGAACCTCACCCTGCGACTCTAGTTGGCCGAAAATGGCGGCTTCGTCGTCGGACTCGGCCGCCCTGTTTGTCCGCAGCTTCTCGATGTCCGTCAGCGGCGTGTTATGCAGGGCAGCGCGCGAACGCAGGAAGTGCCCAGCTCGGGCAAGGAAGGCGTCGACGTCCTGGGTGAGGTGCCAGTCATCCGGATGCATGCTTCATGTTCCCGGACGACCTCGACTCGGGGCCGCTCCTTCAACTCCTTTCAGCCACGTCCCGTCCTATCGTTTGGTGCGGGCGAGTCGCGGCCAGGTAGTGGGACCAGTTCTCGCCGGCCATGGCTGCGAAGCGTTCCGCGGTTCTCGGCTGGATGCCGATCAAGTCGGAGAGCACGACGGGTGGCAGGTCGGCGAGCGCTTGCATCATGGCCGTGTTCCGGGCTGCGCGTGCGGGCAGGTCGTAGCGCTTGAGTTTGTCGGACAACCCCGCAGGGTTGCGGGGGCGCCCAGGAGCTCGGCCCGGCAGCAGGTACCTGGTGGCTTCGTTGCCGTGCCGGTATCCGTCTTCGAGGTGGCGGTGCGGCCGCGGTGGCGTGCCCGGCGCTGCAGGGCGCCGAAGTCGAGGCGGCCTTCGTCGGGCACGACGAGTTCGCAGTCCAGGACCAGGTTCTCGTCGACGCCGGACGCGGCCCGCGCGACGGCCGGGAACGTGGGGTGAGATCAGCCCCGCGCCGGGACTGCACCCGCACCATGCCGCCGCGCGCGAACACCACACACCGGTACCCGTCGGCCTTCTGCTCGAACTGCAGCGCCCCGGGCAGCGCCCCGTCCGGCTGCAGCTCATGCCGGGCTTCGGCAAGCATCGGATGGATCGGCGCAGAAAGGATCACACGGCCATATCTACGCCCGTCCTGCCCGGCCGCGCGTGCGACACGGCGAACCCCGCGGCCCGCCCTGCCGCGGGCCCCTGGCAGTGCTTCGTCGGGCATCGTGGCCAGTCGGCGAGCGGCGCCAGGCTGTATGTCTGGCGGCTCGGGAGCGGACCGGTTGCCGACGTGGTTTCCTCGGTGCGGGGCAGCGGTGGGAACGTGCTCGGGTTTGGACGGTCCGAGCAGGCCGCTGCTCGGTTTGCGGCGGGTGGGGAGGCTTCGCCGCGGAAGGGGGGTGGCGTCATCACGGGACGTCCTGGTTTCGGGGAGGCGTTACGCGCTCATCGGCGTGCGGCACGCTGGACGCTGGAGCAGCTGGCCGAGGTGTCGGGGGTCAGTGCCCGGACTCTGTCGGACATGGAACGCGAACGCAGCAGAGGCCCTCAGCAGCGGACCGTGACCGCGCTGGCGGACGCGCTCGCGCTGGAGGGCGATGTCCGCGGAGAACTGATCGAGCTGGCGCGCGAGGGCCGGTTGCGGGATCACTGGACGCGTCCGACTGGTCTGTGTGAATTGCCCCGGTCGGTCGATGACTTCACCGGCCGGGCCGCGGAACTGGTGTGGGTGAGCGAGCTGGTGTACGCCGAGAGGTCGCCGGGTGTCGGTGTGGTGGGGCTCGTCACGGGTTCCGCGGGCCTGGGGAAGACCACGTTCGCGGTCCGGGCCGCTCATTCGGTACGGCCGAGCTTTTCCGGCGGGGTGCTCTTCGTCGATCTGCACGGCATGTCCCAGCGGCCGCTGGCTGCCGCGGACGCTCTGCAGCTGGTGCTGCGCGCGCTCGGTGTCGCGGACCGGCAGATCCCGGGCGACACCCAGGAGCGGTCTTCCCTGTACCGGTCGCTGCTGCGGGACAGGCGTGTCCTGGTGGTCCTGGACAACGCCACGTCGGAGGAACAGGTGCGCCCGCTGCTGCCCGCAGGCGGCGCGGGCCGGGCGCTGGTCACCACCCGGCGGCTGCTGCCGGGCCTGGAGGGCGTGCGCAGGCTGGTCCTGGGGCCCCTGCCGTTGCCAGAGTCCGTGGAACTGCTGGCCGGCATCCTGGGCGAGCGTTCCGCCTCCGACGGGCAAGGGGCTCTGACCCGGCTCGCTGAGTTGTGCGGCGGTCTGCCTCTGGCCCTGCGGATCATCGGAAACCGCCTGGTCAGCCGGCCCGGATGGGACGCCGCCGAACTCGCCACGCGGCTGGCGGACGAGGAGCGCAGGCTGGATCAGTTCAAGGCGGGCGACCTCAAGATCGCCAATGCGTTCGGGATGTCGTACGAGCAGCTCGGCGATTCTGCGCGGCGGATGTTCCGCCGGCTCGCTGTTGTGCCGGGACCGGACTTCGACGCAGCGCTGGCTTCCGTCGCCGGCGGGATGGCGGACGAGGACGCCTGGGAGGCTCTCGACGACCTCGTCGACCTCGGCCTGCTCCACGACAGCGGCGCGGGTCGTTACCGCTTCCACGACCTGGTCCGCTTGTTCGCCCGCGACCGGCTCCACGAGGAGGAGGCCACCGGCGAGCGCGAGGCGCTGACGGAGACGGTGACGTCGTGGCTGCTGCGGATGGCCACGATGTCCGGGCGATGGTTCGAGCCCGGCTACGGTCGGCCCGACGCCGATCTCGCCGCGCTGACCTCGGCGGAAGAGGCCGACTGGTGGCTGCGGGCGAACGCGGACAACTGGCTGGGAGCGGTGCGGGCCGCGGCCGGCAGCGGCTGGCACGCCCTTGTCCTCGACTGCGCGGAATCGATGCACTGGTTCTCCGACCGCTGGGCGCACGGCCCGCACTGGCAGGAGGTCTTCACGCTGGGGGCGCAGGCCGCCGCCGCCATCGGCGACCTGGCGCAGCAGGCGACCCAGCTGAACTACCTGGCCTGGGTCCATTCGGTGCCGCCCAGCGACCCTCAGGCCGTACTGCGGCACGCGGCCCAGGCGCTTGAGCTGGCCACCCGGGCCGACGCCACCGCACAGATCGCCTGGGCACACGAGTACACCGCATCGGCACAGTTCCTGCTCGGCCGGCCCGACGAGGCCGTCGCGTCATCGTCCCGGGCAGCACAAATGTTCAAGGCCATCGGCGACATCGACTCCTACGTCCAGAGCAATGCCGCCATCACCAAGTGCCTCTTCGACGACGAGCGCTACACCGAAGCGCTGGAGCGCTACCTCGAACTGCTCGCCCTGGTGGACGACCCGGAGTCGGGGATGACACCGGCCGTCGCCACGCACAGCCGGCCTATGGCGCTGATCCGCATCGGCTCCTGCCTCGGACACCTCGGCCGCCGTGCGGAGGCAATCACCGCGCTCAGCGAGGGAATCGACCTCCTGGATAGGCTCCGGGTGTCCGACTACCGACAGGCCGACGCCCTGGAAACCCTGGCCGCCCTGCTAGCCGAGCAAAGCCGGACCGGCGAAGGCCGCCGCGCCTACGCACGGGCGGCGCAGGTCTACGGAGCGATCGGTGACAAGGCGGCGAGCGACCGCTGCCACGCCCTGGCCGCAGGCCGAGGCGTGGGCCGCAAACGTCGGACGGCTACTTCTGCGTGCTGTTCTGCGTGGCCCCGCGGTGGCCCTTCGACTTCACTGGACGTACCGGGGCAGACGGCAAGGCGCTGTCCCTCCACGCCGGGAGTGTCCATGGCAACCATCAGGAACATCGTTCTCGTGCACGGCGGTTTCGTGGACGGATCGGGCTGGCAGGGGGTCTACGAGCACCTGGCCGCCGACGGCTACAACCTGGCCGTCGTGCAGAACCCGACCCTGTCGCTGGCCGGGGACGTCGCCGCCACCCGCCAGGTCCTCGACGGTCTCGACGGCCCGGCCGTGCTGGTCGGCCACTCCTACGGCGGTGTCGTCATCACCGAGGCCGGCGCCCACCCCAACGTCGCAGCGCTCGCCTACATCGCCGCGTTCGCGCCGGACAAGGGCGAGTCGGTCGGCTCCCTGATCGCCGACCCGCCGCCCGGGGCGCCGGTCCCGCCGATCCTGCCGCCCCAGGACGGGTTCCTGCTCCTGGACCGGGACAGGTTCGCGGCGTCCTTCGCCGCGGACGTGCCCGAGAAGCTGGCGGCCTTCATGGCCGACTCGCAGGTCCCCTGGGGCGTCGAGGCCCTCGAAGGAGCCGTCTCCGAGCCGGCCTGGCAGACCAAGCCGTCCTGGTACCTGGTCGCCACGGACGACCGCATGATCCCGCCGGCCGCCCAGCGCGCCATGTCCGAACGGGCCGGGGCCACCGTCTCCGAGACCCCCGGCAGCCACGCCGTCTACGTCTCCCGTCCCGCCGTCGTGGCCGCCGTCATCGCCCAGGCCGCTGACGGAACCAACGGCCCGGCCTAGCCTCTGCCGGGAAGGGCTTTTGCGCTTCCCGGAGTCCGGTCAGCCGGCACCATCAGAACCGGCCGGGCGTAGTCCTTGAGGCGCAGGTTCTGTCCCTCAGGGCTGGCCAGGTACTCCTCCCACAGGCGGGCGGCCGCCGGGTGGGGCGCGTACGTGTTGATCGCCTGCGCGTAGTACTGGGAGAAGCTGCCATCGAAGGGGATGGACACCTTCCAGTCCACGTTCGTCCCGCGCAGCTCGTCGATGTGCTTCAGGTTGAGGAAGTCCCATTCGATGCTGATGGGTGT
>NZ_JBEXPR010000074.1:0-5220 GCF_040612135.1 Streptomyces sp. NPDC006458
CTTCCGCAACGCCGAGAACCAGCGGCTCCGAACACGCTGCGTCACCACCCGCCGAGCCCGCGGACACCTCCGCACCGCTCAACTTTGAAGACCCGTCATGTCGCAGTGGCGATCGGCGGACGACTGGCAACGCGCATAGGGTCGGCGGCATGGGTGACACGTTCGACGTAGCTAGGGTCCTGGCAGGTGGGTGCAGGGAACGGGCGGAGGCATGGGCATTTATCAGCGATTTTGCCGCCTCCTGGTCCACTCCGTTGTCACCGGCTGATGGGTTCACGCTGGATGAAGTGCAGCGAGCTGAGGACCGCCTCGGCGTTCACCTACCGGTTGCTCTCAGGGAGGCATATACGTAGTTCGGTCGACGGCCTGATCTAGTTGCGCAGCAAAACCCGCTGCTGGAGCCGGAGGAACTGTTGCTCGACCCTTCCGGCGAACTTCTGGTCTTCCGGAGTGAGAATCAAGGCTGCGCCGGTTGGGGTGTGTCTCTGGCCGACTTGTCTCGGGAGGACCCACCGGTCGCTCTGTTTTCCGATCGCCTGCCGAACTCCAGCCGATGTCACTTCCTCGATCGCCTGTCGCTGACTTTGGTCGAAACCGTGCTGAGCGAGGCTGTTATGGGCAGGTGGACACAAGGACGCGCATGCCAGGCAACACCTGAGGTGGTTGCCTGTCTGGAAAAGGAGTTCGTCCCTGTCTCGTTGCCGCCGTATCCGGCGTGGTTCGAGCCGATGGGAGTGCGCGTTCGGTGGTTTTCTGACGCTGGTCTGCTGCTCCGCCTGGAGCCCGGCTCCGAGGGGACGGAGCTGGTTGTAACGGGCAGGACGGAAGCTGATCTCCAACGCGCGATCGAAGTGATTCCTGGTGTATGGCCTGATGCCGAGCCGACCGTGACCACGACAATCAGTGAGGACGACCTTGCTCTGCCGTTTTGACGATCACGCTGGTGTCGGCGTACTCGTCGAAGTACCCAACCAGGTACGGATGAACGCGCCCAGCCGGTCAGCCACCAAGCCGTGGGCCTTCTTTGCGGGAGAGCTGAGAAGCGTTCGTGGTACGAGCCGGAGACAGGGATGATCACCTCATGATGCGAGTGCCTTCGACGACGTCCCTTTGACCGCACTCTTTCCTCTCCTGACGCCTGCGGATGTGGACTCCTTGAACCAGGCGGCCAGCACGGTCGACGCGGCTCGTGCAGGTAGAACCACGGCGGATTGGGAGTGGGCCCTGGAGCATGCCGCCTTCCCCGGCACACAGCTGGGGACGCCGATCGTCCTTGGGCTGGATGTCATCGAGCACGCTGAGGGAGGCGACCAGCTGGAGTTCCTGCTTCAGGTGGTGTGGACCGACCCGGACCAAATCGCGGTTGATGCGGCGGTGAATGTGGCCTGCTGGTGCGAGACCGACCACGCCACCCATGACGTCGGCGCCCTGAGGATCATGGTCGGCGAGGAGACTTCGTTGTGCGATGCATTCCGTGCCGGCGCTGAACGCCTGACCGGCTGGCTGGCCGATCCTCACGACGCCGCCCACTGGCGTGCCAAAGCGGGACTACCTCCCAGGCGGATCAACTGAAGGTCCGGTGCCGAACAGATTCGTCTGTACCCAACTGAGTACGTTCACGTGTACCCCGACAGCTGGATAAGAACCAGCGTCCGCAACAGAGCGGCGGACGCTCGCCTCAACGGAGCCGCACCGGTGTCCTGTCGGCCGCGGCGGCCTCGAGGGCGGCGTGCTCGCCCAGCACGTCGCCGCCGGCGCCCGCACCGCGGTCGTCACCGCCACCTGGACTGCCGACAGCCACCGAGCCCCCGAACTCGCCGAGGCCCTGGGCGCCGGGGCCCCAAGGCTGCTCGGGTACGCCGATGCCCGCAACCCCGCCTCGGCGCCCGGCGGCGCAGTACGCCTTGTCGACGCGGCCCTCGACGAGGCCATCGGCCGCCTCGTCGGACACATCCGCGAGGTCCGGCCCGACGTCGTCGTCGGCCACGACGCCTTTGGCCAGCTCACCAGGCATCCGGATCACCGGCGTGCCCATCAGGTCACGCTCCTTGCCGTCGAGGCTGCCGGTCTGCCGCACTTGTATCCCGAAGCCGGGGATCCCTCGCAGCCTGCCGCGCTGTACGCGGCCACGCATTCGGAATCCGGTGTGGGCCGGCTCGGCCCGCTCCTCCAGAGCGTGGGCAAGACGCTCCCCGCGGTACCGGACGCGTATGTGACCACGACCGTTGACGTCTCACCATGGGCCGCGGTGAAGCTGGAGGCGATCCTCGCCCACCGCAACGAGGTCGCCCGCCCGAGGCCCCTGCCCGGCCTTCTCGCCCGCCTGTCCGAACTGGAACGCAACGAGATCATCAGCACCGAGCAGTTCACCCGGCTCTCCCTCGGCCCCGCGCCGGGGCGCCCCGCACAAGCTCGTCGCCTGACCGGCCCACCGCCCAGAAGATCCCGTCCGCACGATCGGAGACGAGATGACCGCCACGCCCTCCCCTGACGCGCCGCCCACGACGTCGATGACCGACGAGGAGCACGGGGCCTTACGCGCCTCAGCAGCCCTGTGGGCCGGAACGTCCGTGCTGATCGCCGATCAGCGCGGCGGGGTCCTGATCCAGCGCGTCGACTATCGCACGACCTGCCTCCTGCCCGGCGGCGCCGTCGACGAGAGCGAGTCCCCGGCCCATGGCGCCGCTCGGGAACTGCGCGAGGAGCTCGGCGTCACCATGACCGTCGATCGCGGGCTGGCCGTGGACTGGGTCAGCGCGGACAGCATCAACGCGCCCGCCGACATGCGCTTCCCCGGAGAGATCCTGCACGTCTACGACGGGGGTACGTGGGACAAGGAGCAGATCGCCGCCATCCGGCTGCCCGACCGCGAGATCAAGTCCGTTGAGTTCGTCGAACCCGCCCGGCTACCGGACCTGATGTCCCCCGGCGACGCCCGCCGGGCCCTGTCCGCCCTGCGCGCCCGCATCAACTCCGCCGGCGCCGCCCTGCTGGAGAACGGCCTCCCGATCGCCCCCACCGTCCTGGACCGGGCCGGCGCCCTTCGCACCGCCCGCACCCGGCCACCTCCCCTTCCACACCGGCCCCGCCCCAGCGCAGCTCCCGGTGGCCCAGGTCTGGGGCTGGCTCCTCGGGCCCGACGGCCGAGCCTTGGTGCTTCTGGAACCGGACACCGGCGCGGCCTGCCTTCCCGGCGGCACCCCCGACCCCCCGGACCGCGGCAACCCGCTCGTCACACTGCGCCGGGAGGCACTCGAGGAAGCCGCGGCCGAGTTCGGCGAACCGCTGCTCCTCGGCCACCTCTCCGACCCCGACAAGCCGTACGCCCGCCTCCGCTACACCGCGCCCCTCACCCGTCTTGGCCCGCCACCCGTCGACCCGGCCACCGGCCGCACCCACATCCGGGTCCTCGCGATACCCGAGCAGGCCCTGGAGCTCTTCGACTGGGGACTCCCGGCAGCCGACCAGCTCGCCGCCGTCCACCAGGCCCGCGCGGCTCGGGATCCCCCGTGCCGCGCCGCAGCCCCTCACCGAACTGCCGGACGCCACCGGCCTCACCACCTTGTAGCCCGCCCCGGCCCATCTTTAAGCGAGAACTCGCATGAGCAACACATCACCCGCCCTCGGCACAACCCCCGGGCCCGCTCGGCCCCTGCCGGCCACAAGAGCCGCAGAGGATGCTCCAGCGCCGGTTCGAACGGGGCACTGCCAGTGCGGCCGGATCTCCTACCAGGTCGCCGGAGCTCCGGATGATCCGCATTTGTGTTCATGTGTCCATGAGATTCGGATCTCCGGCGGGCCCGCGGTGCTGTGGGTGGGCTTCCCTCTGGACTCCCTGATCTGGACCGGGACCGGCGGCGAGCCGAAGTGGTATGCGACCTACCCGACCCTCCGACGAGGCTTCTGCCCCGACTGCGGAACACACCTCGTATCCGTGGCCGATGGGTCCAGCATGGTCATGGTGACCGGGTTCAGCCTCACCGACCAGAGCGGCATCGAGCCCCTCGGTCACTCCCACCGCGAGAACGCCGCGTCCTGGATGCACATCACCCTCGCGCCCGGTCCGCTCGTCCTGATGTCCGACCCGCGCGTGGCTGCCATCCCCGTCGCCGACTGCGGCGAGCCGCTCATCGACGCGCGCGGAACCCTGCTGGTCGACGACCGCAGAGCCGACACAGCCGGCTCGTACGCCCAGCTGCGCCGCGGCGTCCTCGACCGGCTCGTCCACGCCCAGGCGCTCCTGCCCGACGGAGTGCGCTTGCTCTACGTCGAGGGCTACCGCCCGCCCGACCTGCAGCGGCGCTAGTTCGAGGAGTACGCGGACGAGCTCCGCGCCGCCAACCCCGCCTGGCCCGACGACCAGGTCCATGAGGCCGCCAGCCGGAACGTGTCCCCACCGGAGATCGCCCTGCACAGCGCCGGCGCGCCGCCGTCGACCTCACCCTCGTGGGCGCCGACGGCACCGAGCTCGACATGGGCACGCGCGTGAACGCCAGCCCCGAAGAGAGCGACGGCGCCTGCTACACGGACGCCGCCTCGATCAGCCCCCAGGCCCGCACGAACCGGGCCCTGCTGGCCGCCGCCCTGTCCACCGCCGGGTTGACCAACTACCGCACGGAGTGGTGGCACTGGAGCTACGGCGACCGGTACTGGGCCCTGATGACCAACCAGCCGGCGGCCCTGTACGGGCCCCGCGCCCTTCCCTGACCGGGTTTCGAGCGAGGCCTCGCTGCATCCCCCGTCGGCGAGGCCTCCCCCGTTCACGCACCCGCAGTCGAAGACCGTGCTGCCGACCTGGCCGTCTGGACAGCAGGCCGCCCCGGCCGCGCTATCGGATGCCGGCCAAGACCCGCCCGATGTACGCCTCCAGAGGCTCGAACCCCCACACGGCGCGCAGCGCCTCGACCTCGTCCTGGCTCCGGACGGGGTGCGGGACGAGCGTCCCGTCCGGGCCCTGCGTCAGCTGGGTACCGAAGACCTGCCGCTGCCCCTGGGCGAGCAGCACCCGGTCCTCCAGCAGAGCGCCGTGCTGGGGATCGGCGTCGCCCGCCGTCACGGCGGCCGCGAGCAGCTCCAGGCAGTCCCGTTGGAAGTCGGGCCTCCGGTCGGCGTGCTGGGCGATTCACTAACGAGCTCGTGCACGGTAGGCGGTGAGGCGTCGAGCTTCTGATCGTCGATCATGATCGTGTGGTGGGGAACGCATCTCGTGCAGCGATCATC
>NZ_JBEXPR010000075.1:0-4877 GCF_040612135.1 Streptomyces sp. NPDC006458
CCGGCCTCCCAGTCGATGTGGGAGGAGGGCTCGTCCACGTTGAGGGTGGCGGGCAGGAGGCCGTTCCGCATCGCCATGACCATCTTGATCACGCCGGCCACACCGGCGGCCGCCGAGGCGTGGCCGATGTTGGACTTGATGGAGCCCAGGCGGAGCGGGCCGTTCTCGCGCTCCTGGCCGTAGGTGGCCAGCAGCGCCTGCGCCTCGATCGGGTCACCGAGCCGCGTGCCGGTGCCGTGTCCCTCGATGGCGTCGACCTCGGTGGGAGCGACGCCCGCGTTGGCGAGGGCCTGGCGGATGACGCGTTCCTGGGCGGGGCCGTTGGGGGCGGTCATTCCGTTGGAGGCGCCGTCCTGGTTGATGGCGCTGCCCCGGACCACGCCGAGGATGCGGCGGCCGTTGCGCTGAGCGTCGGACAGACGTTCCAGGACGAGCAGGCCGAGGCCGTCGGAGAAGCCCGTACCGTCCGCGCCCTCCGCGTACGACTTGCAGCGGCCGTCCTCGGCCAGACCGCGCTGCCGGCTGAACTCCGTGAGCAGGAACGGGCTGGACATGATCGTGACGCCGCCGGCGAGGGCGAGGGAGCATTCGCCGGAGCGCAGCGCCTGGGAGGCGAGGTGCAGGGCGACGAGCGACGAGGAACAGGCGGTGTCGATGGACACGGCCGGGCCCTCCAGGCCCAGGGTGTAGGCCACCCGTCCGGACAGCACGCTGGCCGCGGTGCCCGTGAGCCGGAAGCCGTCGAGTTCCTCGGGGGCCCGGGAGGCGTAGTCGGAGGCCACGACCCCGCAGAAGACACCGGTGTCGGTGCCGTGGAGACGCGTCGGGTCGATGCCCGCGTTCTCGAACGCTTCCCAGGCGGCCTCGAGGGTGAGGCGCTGCTGCGGGTCGATGGCGAGGGCCTCGCGCGGGCTGATCCCGAAGAAGCCCGCGTCGAACTCGCCGACGCCCGACATGAACCCGCCGCCGCGGGTGTAGAGGGTGCCCGGCTGCTCGGGGTCGGGGTCGTACAGGTTCGCCAGGTCCCAGCCGCGGTCGTTCGGGAGCGGGGTGATGGCGTCGCGGCCTTCGGCGAGGAGTTGCCAGAGTTCCTCGGGCGAGGTGACTCCGCCCGGGTAGCGGCAGCTCATGCCGACGATGGCGAGCGGCTCGTCGTCGACGGGCTTGCGGGCGGCACGGGCCGCCGGACGGGTCTCGGCGGTCTCCACCGCACCTGCCTGGGTCAGCAGGAACCGGGCCACCGCCAGAGAGTTGGGGTGGTCGAAGACGAGGGTGGAAGGCAGGCGGAGGTCGGTGGTCTGGGTGAGCCGGTTGCGGAGTTCCACGGCGCCGAGCGAGTCGAAGCCGATTTCCTTGAAGGCGCGTTCGGGGTCCACACCGGCCGGTGACGCGTGCCCCAGGACGGCCGCGACCTGGGTGACTACCAGGTCGAGCGCCAGGCGGAGCCGGTCCTCCTCCGCGACGGCGGCGAGGCGCTGGGCGAGGGAGCCGTCGGTGTGCTGGGTGCGGCGTGCGGGTATGCGTACGAGTCCGCGCAGGAGTGCGGGGAGGAGGCCGGAGCGGGCCTGGTCGCGCAGGGCCGGCTGTTCGAGGCGTACGGGTACCAGGAGTGCGGAGTCGAGACGGAGTGCGGCGTCGTGGAGCTCGAGGCCTTGTTCGGCTGAGAGGCCGCTCATACCGGCGCGTTCGAGGCGGGCCAGTTCTGTTTCGTCGAGGGTTGCGCCCATGCCGCCGGCTTCGGCCCACAGGCCCCAGGCGAGGGAGGTGGCGGGCAGGCCCTCGGCCCGGCGGGCAGCTGCGAGAGCGTCCATAGCCGCGTTCGCGGCGGCGTAGTTGCCCTGGCCGACACCGCCCAGGAGGGCGGAGACGGAGGAGAAGAGGACGAAGGAGGACAGGTCGAGGCCGGCGGTGAGTTCGTCGAGGTGGAGTGCTGCCTCGGCCTTCGGGCCCAGTACGCGGGCGAGTTGGGCGGGGGTGAGGGACTCGATCGTCGCGTCGTCGAGGAGTCCGGCGGCGTGGACGACGGCGGTGAGCGGACGCTCCAGGGAGCCGATGATCCGTGCCAGTGCGTCGCGGTCGGTGACGTCGCAGGCGGCGACGTCGACCTGGGCGCCGAGCGCGGTGAGTTCCGTGACGAGTTCGGTGACGCCTTCGGCGGTGGTGCCGCGGCGGCTGAGGAGCAGGAGGTGCCGGGCTCCGTGGCTGCGTACGTAGTGCTTGGCGAAGAGGGCGCCGAGGCCGGCGGTGCCACCGGTGATCAGGACCGTGCCCTCCGGATCCAGGGCGGGAGCCGCTGACCGGTCGGAGGTGACGGCTGCGCGGGCCAGCCGGGGTACGAGGACCCGGCCGTCGCGGAGTGCGAACTGCGGGTCCCCTTCCAGCGCGGCGAGCGACACCCAGTCGAGGTCCGCCTCGCCGGCGGCGTGCTCGTCCAGGTCCACGAGGACTATGCGGTCCGGGTGCTCGGACTGGGCGCTGCCGACCAGACCCCAGGCGGCGGCCTGGCTCGGATCCGCGGTCTCGCCCACGGCGGTCGCGACGGCCCGGCGGGTGGCCACGATCAGGCGGGAGCCGGTGAGGGCCTCGGTGGCCAGCCACTGCTGGAGCAGACCGAGGACGTGCTCGGCGGTCTGCCGGAGCGTCGCGGCGGTCCGGCCGGGGCCCGTCGGGTCGATGACGGCGACCACGGCGTCCGGGACCGGAGCGCCGGCGGTCACCGCGCGGTCGAGCTCGGCCGGGTCGGCGTACGTCCCGCCGAGGACCTCGACCCGGGTGGTGGCCTCCGACCGGCGGGGTGCGGGAACGGTCGTCCAGTCCACGCGGTACAGCGGCGACGTGCCCGAGCGGCGGGCGCCTTCCAGCTGGGCCTGTTCGACGGGGCGCGCCACGATGGAACGTACGGAGACGACGTGGTTCCCGGCAGCGTCCACGGCGTCCAGGCGCAGTGAGGCATCGCCGATCGAGACGACACGGACCCGCAGCCGGGTCTCGCCCAGCCGGTCGAGCCGCGCGCCGGACCAGCTGAAGGGCATCCACTGGCGGCCGCCCTCGCCGTCGTTCAACAGGACGGCGCCGCTCTGCAGGGCCGCGTCGAGGAGCGCCGGGTGCATCCCGAAGTCCCGGGTGGCCGCGTCGACGTGCTCGTCCGCGAGGGAGACCTCGGCGTACACGGTGTCGCCGTCACGCCAGGCGGCGCGCAGCCCCTGGAAGACCGGGCCGTAGTCGTAGCCGATCTCGGAGAGACGGGAGTAGAGGGTGTCGACCGGCAGGGCCGTGGCACCGGCCGGCGGCCACTGGGCGGGCCAGGCCGCGGGGGCCTCGACGCTCGGGGCGAGGGTGCCGCGAGCGTGGCAGGTGGCCTCCGGGGCCTCCCCGTCCTCCGTCCGGGACGCGTCACGGGCCTCGGGCCGGGTGTAGACGGCGACCTCCCGGCGTCCCTCCTGGTCCGGCTCCCCGACCGTGACCTGTACCTGAACCGCCTCGCCCTCCTGGAGGAGCAACGGGGCTTCGAGGACGAGTTCTTCCAGGACGGGCGTGCCGGTGTGGCGGCCCGCGGCGAGGGCGAGCTCGATGTGGTTCGTGCCGGGCACGACGATGTTGCCGAGGAGTACGTGTTCGGCGACCCAGGGCTGCGCGTCGGTCGAGATGCGTCCGGTCAGCAGCCACTCGTCGCGGCTGCCGACCTTGACGGCCGCGGCGAGGACGGGGTGACCGAACCTGCCGAGACCCGAAGCCGCCGGATCGTGAGAACCGGAGCTGGGCGCGATCCAGTACCGGTCGCGCTGGAAGGCGTAGGTGGGGAGGTCGATGTGGCGGGCGCCGGTGTTGGCGTAGTAGGTGTGCCAGTCGATGGGGATGCCGGCGGTGTGGGTGTGTCCGAGGAAGGCGGCGAAGGTGTCGGCCTCGGGCTGGCGGGCGCGCAGGGCCGGGGTGAGGACGAGGTTGTCCTCGTCTTCGAGGATCTGGCGGGTGAGGGCGGTGAGGATGGCGTCGGGGCCGAGTTCGAGGTAGCGGGTGACGCCTTCGCGGTGCAGGGTGCGGATGCCGTCGTGGAAGCGGACGGCGCTGCGGACGTGGGTGACCCAGTAGCCGGGGTCGGTCAGCTGGTCGGTGATCAGGTCGCCGGTGACGTTGGAGACGACGGCGGTGCGCGGCGGGTGGTAGGTGAGGCTCTCGGCGGTCTTCTGGAACTCGGCGAGCATGGGTTCCATGCGCGGGGAGTGGAAGGCGTGGCTGACACGGAGTCGGGTGGTCTTGCGGCCGAGGTTCTCCCAGTGGGGGAGCCAGGTGTCGAGGGCGTCGAGGTCGCCGGAGACGACGATGGAGCGTGGTCCGTTGACGGCTGCGATCTCCAGGCGGCCTTCGAACCCGGCGAGGGCTTCGGTGACTTCGGTTTCGTCGGCCTGGACGGCGGCCATGGCGCCGCCGGCGGGGAGGGCGCCCATGAGGCGGCCGCGGGCGGCGACGAGGGTGCAGGCGTCGGTGAGGGAGAGGACTCCCGCGGCGTGGGCGGCGGCGATCTCGCCGACGGAGTGGCCGATGAGGTGGTCGGCGCGGATGCCGAGGGACTCGGCCAGCCGGAACAGGGCGACCTCGACGGCGAACAGCGAGGTCTGCGTGTACTCGGTGGCGTTGAGGGTGTCGTCCTGGGCGGCGAGGAGTTCACGCAGCGAACGGCCGAGGAGCGGATCCAGCTGAGCGCACACCTCATCGAGCGCGGTGGCGAACACCGGGTAGGTGGCGGCCAGTTCCAGGCCCATGCCCGGACGCTGCGCACCCTGCCCGGTGAACAGGAAGGCGGTCTTGCCGCTCACCGGGCGGCCCTGGATGACGCCCGGTCCCGGCTCGCCGGCGGCCAGGCCGGCGAGCCCGGTGAG
>NZ_JBEXPR010000076.1:0-4319 GCF_040612135.1 Streptomyces sp. NPDC006458
GTCTACGTCCCGCCCGGCTGGGGGCGGCGCTGGTTCGCCGCGCGGGACGCTGCGGGCAGCGGCCTCGCCCGGATCGTCACCGTCGGCGGCAGCGCTACGGCCGGCTTCTACGCGTCCAACCCGCGCACCAAGAGCTGGCCGGGCGTCATCGCGTCCACCCTGCAAGGGATGTACGGCGACGGCGGCAGCGGGTTCCAGACGACGGCGCTGTCCCCGGCGATCCTGACCGGCAGCGACCCGACCGCCCTCGCCGCGTGGCAGGCCGTCAACGCGGTCGTCGGGCAGACCGGCACCTGGACCCAGGGCGGCAGCTTCTTCGGACCCGCCGGGCACTACCTGTTCAGCGACACCACCGGCAACACCCTGACCTTCAAGGCCAGGGGCACCACCGTGAAGATCTACACCGTCGTCGGCTCCGGCACCCGCCCGGCCATGCTGTACAGCATCGACGGCGGCGCCGACGTCTCCGTCGCGCAGCCCTCCGGCACCGCGGCCATCCAGGTCACCACGATCACGGGCCTGTCCAACACCGAACACACGGTGGTCACCAAGGTCGGCACGACTTCGGCCGGGCAGTACCTCAGCGTCTGCGGGGTCAGCGGCGAGAAGGCCAGCGGCGTCCTCGTGCACAACCTCGCGGTCGCCGGCGCCACATCCGCCCGGTACGGCACCAGCCACCTGTCCAGCGCCCTGAACGCCACCTGGAACGGCGGCGTCGACTTCCCCGCCGACCTGTGCATCTGGTCTGCTGCGCCCAACGACGCCTCGGCGAACAACACCGCCGACGTTTGGTCGGGCAACGTCGCCCGCTGGATCCGCGCGATCCGCGACAACGACCCGGCCACCGGCGACGTGGACATTCTCTTCGCCCTGCCGCACTTCGGCCGGCACGAGGCGACCAACTTCAAGTACCAGGACTACGTGGCCCGAGCCCGCTCGCTGTGCGACGTGTACGGCGCCGCGTTCGTCAACTGGTGGGGCCTCGGGCTGAACTCCTGGAACGACTGGAACGCCCGGAGCTACTGGGGCACCAACGCCGGTACCGGCGCGGCCGGAACCGACAGCGTGCACATGTCGGACGCGGGGTTCGAGTACATGGCCTCGGTTGTCCTGCCGCTCCTGCTCACCTGACCGACCCGAAATCCGTCAGCCTCGCGCCGCCCGGCCGGGGCTTCCTTCATGTCTGGAGCACGCATGGCCACACCACTGACTGCGGCCACTGTCCTCGACGCCCTGCGCGACGAGGGCGTCTCGGTCGTCGAGGTCGGCGACTGGCGCACCCACAACCGCAACCACAAGGGCCCCTGGGGGCCCGTGCACGGCGTGATGATCCACCACACCGTCACCAAGGGCAGCGCGGCGACGGTCGCCATCTGCCGCGACGGGTACGCAGGCCTGCCCGGCCCGCTGTGCCACGGCGTCATCACCAAGGACGGCCGCGTCCACCTCGTCGGCCACGGCCGCGCCAACCACGCCGGGAAGGGCGACGGCGACGTCCTCCAGGCCGTCATCGCCGAGCGGCCCCTGCCGCCGGACAACGAAGCCGACACCGACGGCAACCCGCACTTCTACGGCTTCGAGTGCGAGAACCTCGGCGACGGCCGCGACCCGTGGCCCGCCGTCCAGATCGAGGCGATCGTGCGCGCTGGAGCCGCGCTCTGCCGCCGTCACGGCTGGACCGAGCGGTCGCTGATCCGGCACCTGGACTGGCAGCCCGGCAAGTCCGACCCCCGCGGCGTCGACTGGGCGGCCGTCCTCGCCCGCGTCGCCGAGCGACTGAAGCACCCCGCCAGCTGGTCGCCGACCCCACCGAAGCCACCCGCGCCCAAGCCACCCGCCCCGCAGCCCACCGCCGAGCAGCGGCTCACGGCCCTGGAGAAGCGTGTCACCGCGCTGGAGAAGAAGGGTTCCTGACCATGACCAACAAGCTGCTGCTCGACCTCGCCGAGCGTGCGGGCTGGACCGGGGCCGAGGCCGCGCTCGGCCTGGTCGCCGTCGAGGCGGCCAGCCTGCCCGTGTGGTGGGCCGCCCCGGTGGCGCTCGTCGCCGCGGCCGCCAAATCGTGGGCCGCCGGGCGGGTGGGCCGCAAGGGCACGGCGTCGACGCTGCCCGCCAGCGTGGACCCGGCGAGCCTCACCTGGGCGTCTCGATGACCACGCCAGACCCGGGCGTGTACATCAGCCCGGCACAGATGTACCAGGAGGTGAGGGGACTGGCGGCTGCGGTCGGCCGGATCGAGACGAAGATCGACGGCATCCTCAACGAGACCAAGGACATCCGGACCGACCTCGCGGACCACGAGTCCCGGCTACGCGCCCTGGAGAGCATGCCGAAGAGCACCGACATCGAGCCGCGCGTCGCCACGCTGGAGAAAGGCCGGTGGCCGCTGCCGACCATCGCCACCCTGGCCGGTGTGGCGGGCGCGGCCACAGGCGCCATCGCCCTCTTCACCCGCTGACACACGCCGCCCCCTGCACAGCCCCGACGAGGGCTGTGCAGGGGGCGTTTTGTCGCGGTCCGGATCAGCGCAGGGCTGCGATGGCACCAGAGCGTGTCAGGCGTCACGTGCCGCGTCGGCCGCCTCAGCTGTTATCTCGGGTGCGTTTTGAAGGTCAGGCAAGTTAGGCAAGTAGCTTCAGGGGCCGTGCCTTACAGGTATCAGTCCAACCGAGGTCATCATTCGGGCAGGCTCAGCTGAGGAGACTGGCTTCATGAGCGCCGAGACCACCCACCAACTCGTCCGCGAGACCATCGACCTTGCCCGCGCCATCGTGGCGGGCCGCCGCGAGCCAGGCGACGCGCAACGGCTCATCGACCACGGATACCTGGTCGCGCACCAGTGGAACGGCGACTGGCGGCCCCGACAGCGCCCCGCGCAATTCGGGGCCCCTGCTGCCATCTCGCTCATGAACCGAGTCGGCCTCGGCGCCGTCGTCATCCACGCCGACGGACTGCGCGCCGCACTAGGCGAACGCCCCCGTATGGCCCCGGAGCTGTACCTCCGAAGCCTGTGTCTGGGTGTCCTCCCCGCGTGGCCGTTGCCCGACGACGGAGACACCGAGGTCGTCGTCTACAGCCTGCGGTTTTCGGGCGTTGCATCCCTTTGGGACGCCATCGCCAGCCGTGACGATACCGAGACCGACCGTCAGACCGTGCGTCTCTGCGAGGGCTCGCGGTGGATCTCGGCCCGATCTCTGGGCGACTGACCCGCCCTGGTGCTCGAAGTGCTCGCGGCTGACGCCACTGAACCTGCCGAACATACCTGCCGTCGGATCACCTCGCCCGACCTGCGCAAAGTGCCTTACAACCCTAGATAAACGAGGCGGGCTGCGCCCGTCGGCCATACGACGTCCACGGGGAGCCCGTCCGCGCGCGCCTCAATTACCGTGTCGGCGGTGCCGCCGCCCTTTCCGCTGGGAGGCTCACCGTTCCACACAGCGACGAGGCGGTCGGCGCGGCGGAGCAGCTCGCGGTTGGCGTCCTCGTACGCTGCTCGATTTGCGGTGTCGTGGTCCAGCACGACCACTTCGTCAGCTGCCTCGGTCAGCCAGTCGAACGTCTCGGCGTGGTCGGCCTTGACCTTGGTCGCTCGGTAGTCCTGCGAGGGGATGACTGCGACGAGGCGGCCACCGAGCTCTAGGACGACTTCGGCGAAGAGCGAGTCGGAGCCCTTCGCGATGCACGAGACGCCGGTGAGGTCGTCCGCGTACGGCTTCAGTGTCTCTCTCACCGCGTCGCGTACCAGTGGCACGCTGCCGTCCGTGAGGTCCATGTGCCCGGTCACGGCGATCGTGGTCACGGCGGTTGCTCCTTCAGGTCGACAGGACTTCGCGAATCCGCGTTCGCGCCTCGCTGACCGTACGCGATGCCGAGTGGCCCACGGTGTACGGGTACAGCTGTCCGAGCCGGGCGCGCACGCGGTTGGAGATGCTTGGCCCCCTCCGCCTTTGGGCGGAGGGGGCCCCTTCTGCATGCCCAGGTAGGGTCGACGGCATGATTCGCGCTGTGATCTTCGACGTCGGCGAGTGCCTCGTCGACGAGACGACCGAGTACGGCACGTGGGCCGACTGGCTGGGCGTGCCTCGCCACACCTTCCACTCGATGTTCGGGGCGGTCATCGCGCAGGGCCGCGATTACCGCGAGACCTTCCAGGAGTTCAAGCCCGGCTTCGACCTGTACGCCGAGCGGGAGCGCCGAGCCGAGGCAGGCAAGCCTGAGAACTTCGGCGAGCAGGACCTGTACCCGGACGTCCGCGACGCGCTCGCCTCGCTGCGCGCGGACGGGCTGTGGCTCGGCATCGCCGGGAACCAGACCACCCG
>NZ_JBEXPR010000077.1:0-4196 GCF_040612135.1 Streptomyces sp. NPDC006458
ATCCGCGCCCTTTTGGGCGATACGGGCGGCCGGGTTTTTGCGCTCCACCCCGGTGACCCGCTGGCAGGGGGGGGGGGGGGGGGCGGCCGGCCCCCCCCCGACGGCCAAGGGGGCGACCAGGGCGGTGAGAACGGCCAGCGCGGCAACGGCTCTTCGCCGTTTCCATGTCGTGGGGAACATGCGTCTCCTCATCGGCTCCGAGGCAGGTGTGCCCGCGGAGCATGGCGTACGTAAAACCCCCGGCGCATCACCGACATCCGTGCAGGCGAAGGAGCCTGACGGAGCGCAAGATCCACTGGGAGTGGCCTCAACCTGGCAGAAGTCGTCCGCTCCGGATAGGTTTCCCGAAGAAAAAGAGGTGGACTTCACACGCAAGCCAGGCAAAGCAATGCGGCGGCAACACGCACGTAACCGACCCCTTGTTCAGCGGCGTTGAAGCGTGCGATCTGGGCGTGACGTGTGCGATCACATAGCGGAACCTGTTCGTATGTACGCGGTCACTGCATCGGCGGGCGCCAGTCCGTCGACGCGGAGGCGATGTGAAGCATCCGACTCAGAGGCTCCGCCAGTAGGCGCGGCGTCGGGAGGGGCAGCACCGGGTCGGCGTGACTCACCGCCAGCCTCTGGATCACATAAGGTCCGCATGCGGGGTGTTCACGTGTGCCGCTGACCAGGCACTCCTGAGCTTGATCCGCTTTGACGGACATCCGAGATCAGGGGTTCTGCCCCCGGGAGGATGTCCATCATGGAGAGCATGGGGAAGAAGAAGCCACGCCCTCGCCGCTCGTTCACGCCGGAGTTCAAGGCCGAGATCGTCGAGCTGTGCCGACGCGGTGACCGCTCGATGGGTCAGGTCGCCAAGGACTTCGATCTGACCGAGACCGGGGTGCGCGACTGGACGAGAGCGTAAGACTGCAACAACAGGGCCTCCTGGTGCGCTCTGGCTTCGACAACCATGAGCTGAACCGGAGGCCCTGCCTTCATGCGCGCACAAGCGAGAGATCACCCGACAGAGGCGCCACACTCGAACCGATGTCCACCATGATCGGTACGACAACAGCTTCTGACAGTGCGGCCTAGATGAATGAGTCCCATGTTTGTGCTGGTCGCGGCCACGGCGAATGCCATCCGTCGGCCTGATCTGCCGTCAGGTGGGCGCAAGGCCACTGCCGCAGAACTCCAGGCCCCCGCGCAAAGACGTTCGCGCCCACCGAACCCGGAACAGCACCGCATCATCATCAGGGGCGCCCCCAGACAAGCCTCGGCTTCCTGCGCCTCCCATAAAAGAACGCTCGTTCTTGACTGCTCGTTCTTTAATCGCATACGGTCATGGGCATGGGACGACCACGCGCCTTCGACACCGATCAGGCCGTCAGTACCGCGGCCGCCCTCTTCGCCGCTCACGGCTACGAGGGCACCTCGGTGGACGACCTGGTCACAGCCACCGGCATCCACCGAGGCAGTCTCTACAAAGTCTTCGGCTCCAAACGGGGCCTGCATCTGACCGCCCTCCGCAACCACCTCGACCACGAGATCCACCCGGCCACCGCCGCCATCACCACACTCACCGACCCCACGCAGGCATTGACGACAGCCATCGCCTCGTACGACAACGGTCCGGCCGCAGGGCTTCTCCTCCTCGCCGCCGCTGAACGCGCCCCCCATGACCCGGAGGTTGCCGCGCTGGTCGCGGAAGGCATCACCGCGCTGGAGGACGCCCTGCGCCCCTCCCACGGTGACGCCGCCTCCCAACTCGCCTCCACCGTCCTCGGCACCCGCCTGCGCCTGCGCGCCCAGCCGGCCGCCCCCAAGGAGCACTGACATGGCCCTGATCTCCATCGACCGTGAACGCGGCCTACTGACCGCCCAATTCCAGGGCCTCGACAAGCTCTGGACTCTCAAAAGCCGCCTGGAAATCCCCCTCACCCACGTGCGTGGCGCCACCCATGACCCCGGCATCGCCCGCGAACCGAAGGGCATCCGCGTCGGTGGCACCTACTTCCCCGGTGTAATCACCGCCGGCCGCTTCCGCCGCAACGGTGAACGCCTCTTCTGGGACGTGAAGAACCCGGACAAAGCGGTCGTCATCGAACTCGCCGACACCGAAAGCTACGACCGCCTCGTCATTGAGGTCGATGATCCCCGGGCCACCGTGGCCCTCATCGAACAGTCCATCGCCCGCGGCTGAAGCGTGACTTCCGGCTTGGACGCCCTTCTGGCGGCCGTACGTGTTCATCGACGACCATGTGCCGCCACGTCGCCGGATCGGGCGACCGCCGAAGCTGTCGGACGCGGAACTGCTGTGCCTGGCCGTGGCGCAAGTGCTGCTGGGCTTCCCCTCGGCCCGGCACTGGCTACGATTCGCCCACGCCTGACTGCGGCAGCTCTTCCCCTACCTGCCGCGGCAGTCGGGCTACACCAAGCGCCTGAATGCGGCCGGGCCACTGATCTCCTGCGTGATCGAGGCCTTGGCTTGGACGTCCAACCGGGCCAGACCGCTCTCGACGTGGGACGCGGCCCGGGCACGGACCTTCCGACACTGGCGGAACGCGTCGGCACCAGCGGCACAGCTATTGGCGTGGACCGCGACCGGCGATGCTGGCCGAAGCCCGCCGACGCACCAGCGACCTGCCCGCAGTGCAAATCCGTGAAGCAGACGCCCACGCCCTCCCCGTCGAGCCCGGCACGGTGGACCGGGCCAAGATCGACCGGGTTCTCCTGCATGTCGCCGAGCCGACCAGTGTGCTGGCACAACTCCACCTGGCCACCCGGCCGGGGGCCCGGATGGGCCTGGCTGAGCCGGACTGGGACACCCTGGTCGTCGACGCGGAGGACCTCGACACAAGCCGAGGGGCCGGTTGGAGTCGCCTCTGTGGCCGCTGACGGACGCCCGAGCCACCCAAGGGCTTTGGGGAAAGTGCTGGTTACGGCCATTCGTCGAGGGCTGTGATCAGTGCCTGCGGTCTCGCGGGGGACGGCGGGCCCATCGGTACGTCGTGGCCACGGCATGGTGGCGCCTCAGTGCTGTGGATCCCGAATTGAGCGGCATGCCGTTCGCGGTCGCGTCTCCGTGTGCTCGACGGCGGCCGGGGCCGGACTCAGCGGTCGGGCGTGGTCCTGCCGAAAGCAGCGCGGACTTTGCGTTCGACGAGGACGGGTACGAAGTCCCTTATGGGCCGGTCCTTGAAGGAGGCGTGGGCGGCGGTGACTGCGGCCTCGATCTCGGCGGGGGAGCGGGTCGGGCTGTAGGAGGCGGTGAGGCGTTCGATGAGTGCCCGGATGGCTTCTTCTTCGCGTTCGTCGACTGCCACTGTGCTCTCCTGCTCTGGAGGATCCGCCGGGCCGCCGGTGTTCTCGTGCGTCGGCGCCGGGCCGTCGTGGTCGTTGCACGGTGCGTGCAGTGCGCCGCCGTGGTCCGGCCGCCCCTGGTGGGCGTGGAGGGCCGCGCTGACCAGGGTCATGAGCAGATCGATGTCCGCCTGGCATTCCATGCGGATGGTCACCCAGTGCGAGCCCGGCACGAGGTGGATCGCGCTCGAGTCTCTGAGGTCGCTCTCGAAGTGGTGGATCATCCTGGCGGTGAGGTGCAGGTCGACCTGCATCTCGGAGTGGAAGTGCGCGATCTCCGCTCGGTCAGAGCGCAGGGCTCGGCCGGTGCCGCAGCTGGGCGGGGCCTGCGTGAGGTCCGGCCAGCTCGCGAGTTGCGTCAGAGCACGCGAGGCCGTGGTCATGGCGTCATCATGGTGCGCTCACCATCTGTTCCATCCGGGTGCCCCATCCGGTGGTGAAGCGGCGTGCGTGCCAAGGGCGTTCGGCGCCCCCGGGTTTCAGGCCGTCGGTGAGGTCACGGCGGTGGGCCGCTGTGAGCGGGGTGGTGCGGGCGACGAGCTGTAGTCGGCCGGTGGTGTCGTAGCGGCCGAGGAACAGGCCGGTGGGTGTGGTGCAGGGGCCGATGACGGCGCCGATGACGGCCTTCGCGGTGATGCGGGAGTACTGGCGAAGAGACAGTATTCGATCCATGCACTATTCGCGCAGCGGTCCGTGGCAGACGGTGAGCAATGCCCGCCGTATCGCCGATGCGGGAGCTACGGGCGAGGCTTCCTAACGAGCTCGTGCACGGTAGGCGGTGAGGCGTCGAGCTTCTGATCGTCGATCATGATCGTGTGGTGGGGAACGCATCTCGTGCAGCGATCATC
>NZ_JBEXPR010000078.1:0-4050 GCF_040612135.1 Streptomyces sp. NPDC006458
ACCCACACCGCCGGCATCCCCATCGACTGGCACACCTACTACGCCGACACCGGCGCCCGCCACATCGACCTCCCCACCTACGCCTTCCAGCACGACCGGTTCCGCCTCGCGCGCACCTCCGGTGCCGGCGACCTGACGGCTGCCGGGCTCGGACAGGTGGACCACCCGGTGCTCGCCGCCTGCACTCAGGTCGGCGATCGCGACGAGTGGCTGTTCACCGGCCGCATCTCCGGAGAGACGTTGCCCTGGCTGGCGGATCACGTGATCGTCGGCGAGTCGCTCGTTCCGGGTGCCGCGCTCCTGGAACTGGTCCTCGCCGCGGGCCGCGAGGCGGGCTCCCCCACCGTTGAGGAGCTGGTGCTCCAGGCCCCGCTGACGCTGCCCGCCGACGCGTCGGGCACCCAGGTGCAGGTCACGCTCGGCGCTCCCGACGAGGACGGGCGGCGCGAGGCCGCCGTCTACAGCGGTTCCCGGTCAGAGACCGTGTGCCACGCCCGGGGAGTCCTCGCCGTCCCGGCGGTGTCGCCGGACTGGGACGCGGTCGAGTGGCCCCCCGCGGGCACCGAGCCGATCACGGTCACGGATCTGTACGAGAGCCTCGGTGACGCCGGATACGAGTACGGTCCGGTCTTCCAGGGAGTACGCGCCGCTTGGCGTGACGAGCGGTACGTCTACACCGAAATCGCGCTCCCCGAGGACGCGGCGGACACGCGCTTCGTGATGCACCCGGCTCTCCTCGATGCGGCCCTCCACGGCCGGCTCGCCGAGCACCGTTCCGGCATCGCTGCGCCCGAAATGCCCTCCACCTGGTGCGGATTCACCGTCCGAGCCGGTTCCGCGGCACCCGCCCGGGTCCGGATCGAGGCACAGGCCGAGTCCATCCTGCGGATCGACCTCGCGGACACGAACGGGCACGCGTGCGCCACCGCACACAGCGTGGTACTCAAGGCTGCCCCGCGCCGTCCGGCGACAGATGCCCTGTACCGGGTGGAGTGGGTTCCCGCCGCCACAGCACCCGTTGCCGCGGCCCCGGTTCGGGCCGAGCTCCTCGGCCACACCTACGCGGACCTGGCCGCCCTGGCCACGGCGGTGACCTCCGGGCTCGATCTGCCCGAGTTGGTCGTGGCCGAGGTGGTGCCGCGGTGCACTCCCCACGAGACGACCCTGTGGGCTCTCACCCTGCTCCAGGAGTGGCTGGCGACCGACGCACTCGCCGGAGCCCGCCTTGTCGTCGCCACCCGCAACGGCATCGCCACAGCCGAGGGCGAAGCCCCCGAACTCACACAAGCCCCCATCTGGGGACTCGTCCGCAGCGCCCAGTCCGAACACCCCGACCGCATCCTCCTCGTCGACCTCGAAGACGACACCGACACCACCACCCCCGACTGGGCCGCACTCGCCGGCCTCGACGAACCCCAACTCGCCCTGCGCGGCGACCACACCCTCGCCCCCCGCGTCGCCCGCGCCAACACAGCCGCACCCACCCCACAGCCGATCCTGGATCCGGAGGGCACGGTCCTGATCACCGGTGGCACCGCCGGCCTCGGCGCCCTCTTCGCCAAGCACTACGTCCGCAGCCACGGAGCCCGGCACCTCCTGCTCCTCAGCCGCCGCGGCACCACCACCGAAGGCGTCACCGAACTCGTCACGGAACTCACCGCGCTCGGCGCCCAGGTCGACATCGCCGCCTGCGACGTCACCGACCGCGACGCACTGGCACAGATCATCGGCTCCCTGAAGCGTCCACTCACCGCCGTCGTCCACGCCGCCGGACTCCTCGACGACGCCACCATCGAAACCCTCACCCCCGCCCAACTCGCCCGCGTACTGGGCCCGAAGGCCGAGGCAGCACTCCACCTCGACGAACTCACCGCCGGCCTCGACCTGTCCTCCTTCGTCCTCTTCTCCTCCGTCGCCGCCCTCATCGGCAGCCCCGGCCAGGGCAACTACGCCGCCGCCAACGCCACCCTCGACGCACTCGCCGCCCGGCGCCGGGCCGCCGGACTCCCCGCCACCTCCCTCGCCTGGGGCCTGTGGGCCGAAGCCGGCGGCATGGGCGCAACCCTCGACGAAACAGAACTGGCCCGCCTCGAACGCGCCGGTATGAGCGGCCTCTCAGCCCAACAAGGCCTCGAGCTCCACGACGCCGCACTCCGTCTCGACTCCGCACTCCTGGTACCCGTACGCCTCGAACAGCCGGCCCTGCGCGACCAGGCCCGCTCCGGCCTCCTCCCCGCACTCCTGCGCGGACTCGTACGCATACCCGCACGCCGCACCCAGCACACCGGCGGCTCCCTCGCCCAGCGCCTCGCGGAGACGGCAGAGGCCGACCGTCCGCGTCTGGTCCTGGAGCTGGTGCGGGCCCAGGCCGCCGCCGCACTCGGCCACACCTCAGCGGACACGGTCGATCCCGGCCGGGCCTTCAAGGACCTGGGCCTCGATTCGCTCGGCGCCGTGGAGCTCCGTAACCGCCTCACCCAGGCCAGCGGCGTACGCCTGCCCTCCACCCTCGTCTTCGACCACCCGACCCCCCAGGCGGTGGCCGAGTTCCTGCTCGTCGAGGCCGGCGGAGCGGACCCGGGCAGGACCCGTCCGGCGGCCCGCGCCGCCCGCAAGCCCGTCGACGACGAGCCGCTCGCCATCGTCGGCATGAGCTGCCGCTACCCGGGCGGAGTCACCTCGCCCGAGGAACTCTGGCAACTCCTCGCCGAAGGCCGCGACGCCATCACCCCGCTCCCGGACGACCGCGGCTGGGGCGAGGGTCTGTACGACGCAGACCCCGAGAAGGCCGGAAGGATCTACACCCGGGGCGGCGGATTCCTCGACGGCGTGGGCGAGTTCGATGCCGGGTTCTTCGGCATCAGCCCCCGCGAGGCCCTGGCGATGGACCCGCAGCAACGGCTGATGCTGGAAGCCGCCTGGGAGGCGTTCGAGGCCTCGGGCATCGACCCGGTCAGCCTGCGGGGCAGCGAGACCGGCGTGTTCTGCGGCGTGATGGCCATGGGCGACTACGGCGGCGGTGCCGGTGCCTCACAGCCCGAGGTGGAGGGCTTCCGCCTCGCGGGCAGCACCACGAGCGTGCTGTCGGGCCGGGTGTCGTACGCCTTGGGCCTGGAGGGCCCGGCCGTGTCCATCGACACCGCCTGTTCCTCGTCGCTCGTCGCCCTGCACCTGGCGGCGCAGTCCCTGCGCTCGGGCGAATGCTCCCTGGCCCTGGCCGGCGGTGTCACGATCATGTCCGGCCCGTTCCTGCTCACCGAGTTCAGCCGCCAGCAGGGTCTGGCCGAGGACGGCCGCTGCAAGCCGTACTCCGCAGCCGCTGACGGCACCTCGTTCTCGGACGGCCTGGGCCTGCTGGTCCTGGAACGCCTCTCGGACGCCCGCCGCAACGGCCACCGCGTCCTCGGTGTCCTGCGTGGCAGCGCCGTCAACCAGGACGGCGCCTCCAACGGACTGACCGCCCCCAACGGCCCTTCGCAAGAGCGGGTCATCCGCCAGGCCCTCGCCAACGCCCGGCTCGCCGCGGGCGATGTGGACGCGGTGGAGGGTCACGGTACGGGCACGCGGCTCGGCGACCCCATCGAGGCGCAGGCGCTGCTGGCCACCTACGGCCAGGAGCGCGAGAACGGCCCGCTCCGCCTGGGCTCCATCAAGTCCAACATCGGCCACACGGCTGCGGCCGCAGGCGTGGCGGGCGTCATCAAGATGCTCAAGGCGATGCAGTACGCCACGCTGCCGGGCACCCTGCACCTCGACGCTCCCTCTCCGCACGTGGACTGGTCGACGGGCGAGGTACGTCTGCTGGCCGAGGCCGAGCCGTGGCCTGCCACCGAGGGCCGGCCGCGCCGCGCGGGCGTCTCCTCCTTCGGCATCAGCGGCACCAACGCCCACGTGATCCTGGAAGAGGCCCCGGCCTCCCCGGAGCCCGTGGCGATCTCCCGCGAGGAACTCCCGGCGGTTCCGGTGGTGGTGTCGGCGAAGTCCGTGCCCGCGCTGCGTGCGCAGGCGGAGCGGCTGCGCACGCACCTGAGCACCCGGCCCGAGTCCGGG
>NZ_JBEXPR010000079.1:0-3874 GCF_040612135.1 Streptomyces sp. NPDC006458
TCCAACTCCTTCGCGGACCAGACCCTGGCCCAGATCGAGCTGTTCACCAAGCAGACCGCATACCCGACCGGCGTGTACACCCTGCCCAAGTACCTCGACGAGAAGGTCGCCCGCCTCCACCTCGACGCACTCGGCGTCAAACTCACCACGCTGCGCCCGGAGCAGGCCTCGTACATCGGCGTCGACGTCGAGGGCCCGTACAAGTCGGACCACTACCGCTACTGAGTCGGACCGCTGCCCCTTCCGCCTCCCGGCGGCAGTCCGGCAGCCCGGCCCGCCGCGGTGCGTGTCCCGTCACTGACACGCACCGCAGCGCCAGGTCCTTCGAGGCAGGCCCCCGCACCCCCGTGCCGGGGGCCTGCCCCTTTTCCGGACCAGTCACCTCACCGAGGCTTCCGGGACCACTCACCTCACGGATCAGTCACCTCACGACCAGTCACCTCACCGAGGCGAGCCTCCAAGACCACCCGCCTCACAGAGGCGGACAGCCCAGGCCGCCTCGCTTCACCGGGCGACCGGACCAGCCCGTCAGAACCCAGGACCCCCATGCCCCGCGGCCGATATTCGCTCCACGATCCGCACGATCACACCCCCCTCGCAGTCGAGCACTTCCACTGCGCGCCCGGCCCCTCGGGCTGGCGCTATGTCTCCCAGCTGACCACTCCGTCGGGCGACCACCACGGCTCCGTCGACCTGGCCCTCGACGAGCTCGGCCGCCCCATCCGCCTGGAGCTCCACGCGGGAAGCTGGCAGGTGCGCGGCGCCGCGATCGACGGCGTCACCTGGGTCCGCACGGACCCCACCGGCACCCATGCCACCGAGGGCAATGTGCGCGCCCACGCCTTCACCGGCACGTCCCCCGCGTTCCTTGTCGCCACGGCCCGTCTCCTGCGCCTCACCCCCTCCGGACAGGCGACCCGCGTACGCCTGGTCGCCTTCACCGACCCGGTCCTCGCCCCGCTCACCGTGGACCAGTCCTGGGCCTTGGTGAACAGCGAAGCACACGCCACTGACAACGGCCCTCTGACCGTGGACGAGTACCAGGTCACAGCCCTGGACACGGGCGAGCAGCACGCCGTACACCTCGCCGGGGACGTGGTGCTGGCGGCGCCGGGCATCGAACTCGAGGACCTCGACACACCGCCGTCGCGCTTCGACCGGCCGGAGACCGACGGCGCGGGCTTCGATGCCGGGCCGGACTTCGATGCCGGGCCAGGTTTCGATGACGGTCCGGCTTTCGGCTGACCGTCCGACTGCGCTCGGCCTGCTCGGTCTGCTCGGCCTGCTCGGTCTGATCGGCCTGTTCTGTCTGATTGGCCCGCGCGGCCGGTGTCACGCCGGGGGCGCGAAGCCTCCGGCCGGCCGGTCGCTCGACGACTCCCGCGGGGCCGCGCCCTGCTCGGCCTGCGACGCGGCCGGAGCAGGAGCCATGGGGGCAGAAGAAGAAGTCGCGGGAGAGGGCGAGGGCGAGGGAGCCACGGGAGCAGGCGTGGGCGACACGTAGCCACCAGCCTCGTTCCTCTGCACGGCCACGGCCCCACCCCCGGCGACCTGCGGCGCCCACGCACCGGCACCGGCGGCACTCGCCACCTGTCCACCGGCCCCGGCACCCTTGCCGTAGGCCCGCTGAACCTCACGCGCTTGCCGCTCCTGCAGCACCGCCGCCAGATAGGCGGCAGACGGAACGCCCGGCGGCACCGGCGAGCCCGTCCGCGCCGCGAGATCGGACGCGAGCCGCTCGGCCATCGTCCAGCCGACCTGCGGATCCAGCTGCTGCATACGCGTCAGGTACTGACGGATCGCCAGCCACAGCGCATCGGGCACCGCGGAGAGGTCGAGTGCCGAGAAGCGCCCCGACAGCCAGGGCGGAGGCGGCGGCACGAACGCGTTACGCGCCATCGGCACGCGCTCGCGTACGACCAGCGCACCGGCGAAAACGTCCCCGAGCCGCCGACCGCGCGCCGACATGAGCGAGGCGACGCAGGCGACCACACCGAACGTCATGAGAATCTCGACCACACCCACCGCGCCGCGCACCAGCGCGTGCCGGAACCGGATGGGCCCCCCGTCGTCCCGTACGACCCGCAGACCGCACGCCATCTTTCCGAGCGAGCGCCCATGACTGAGCGTCTCGACCGCGATCGGCGCGCCCACCAGCACCAGGATGAACGTCGCGATGGACACGGCCATCTGCGCCGCGTCGTCCATCGACGCGGTGGCGATCGCCAGGCCGATCGACACGGTGATGTAGACGATCCCGGCCACCACCAGGTCGAGCAACACGGCCAGCGCCCTGCTCGGCAGTTTCGCCGGGCGCAGTTCCAGCGCCACCGCCTCGCCCGTCACCAGCTCACTCACGCCCGCCGTCCTTCCCTTCCCTGCCCTGCCCTGAGAACCGTCAGTCTGCCAAGCTGAGGGCACATCGCGCCGCAGTACGACAAGCTGACATCCGCGACGAGCCCGCCGACAAGCCGAGGAGCAGGCACACCGATGGACCTCGATGTCTTCGTCTCCGCCCATCGCGCGGAGTGGGACCGCCTGGACGCCTTGCTCGGGCGTCGGCGCAGCCTCACCGGAGCCGAGGTCGACGAACTGGTCGCTTTGTACCAGCGCACCGCGACCCATCTGTCGCTGATCCAGTCCAGCGCACCCGACCCGCAGCTCACGGGGCGCCTCAGTCAGCTCGTGGCACGCGCGCGCAGTGCCGTGACAGGCACCCGCCGTGCCTCATGGCGCGACGTCACGACCTTCCTCACCCACGGTTTCCCGGCCGCGGTCTACCGCTCGCGCCACTGGTGGGTACCCACCGCGCTCCTGTCCACCGTCGTCGCCGCGCTCCTGGGCTGGTGGATCGGCGCTCATCCCGAGGTCCAGGCGGCCATCGGCGCGCCCAGCGAACTGCGCCAGCTCACCCGCCCCGGTGGCGGGTACGAGACCTACTACTCCAGCCACCCGGCGACGTCCTTCGCCGCACAGGTGTGGACGAACAACGCCCAGGCAGCCGCGATGTGCCTGGTGCTGGGCATCTTCCTGGGCCTGCCCGTGCTCTGGATCCTCTTCCTGAACATGCTCAACCTGGGCGTCGGCATCGGCCTCATGTCGTCGGCCGGCCGGCTCGACATCTTCCTCGGCCTCGTCCTTCCGCACGGCCTGCTGGAGCTGACCGCCGTCTTCGTCGCCGCGGGAACGGGGCTGCGCCTCGGCTGGACCGTCATCGACCCCGGCCCCCGCACCCGCCGCACCGCTCTCGCCGAGGAGGGCCGGGCGGCCGTGGGCATGGCCATCGGCCTGGCACTCGTTCTCTTCCTGTCGGGCGCCATCGAAGGCTTCATCACCCCCTCCGGCCTGCCCACCTGGGCCCGGATCGCCATCGGCATCGCGGCCGAACTGGCCTTTCTCGCCTACGTCTATGTCCTCGGCGGTCGAGCGGCCCGGGAGGGGGCCACCGGCGACGTCGACGCCGCCGAGCGCAGCGCGACCGTGCCGACCGCCGCCTGATGTGCGGACAGGTCTGCTGAGCTGCTAGTCTCCTCGTCGTCCCGCAGAAACTGTTGACACGGAGCCTGCGGGGAGGTAGATTCGAACAGTTGCCTGGACTGGAGGAGATCCGGTCGGCGACGGGTTAGAATCTATGAGCTTCTTGAAACGTCGATCTCATCGATATCAATGAAGCCACCCCCGATGAATCGGAAATGGATGGCCGGTCAGTCCGGTCCAAAACTTCTGATAAAGTCGGAGCCGCCGGAAAGGGAAACGCGGAAGCGGGAACCTGGAAAGCGCCGAGGAAATCGGATCGGAAAGATCTGATAGAGTCGGAAACGCAAGACCGAAGGGAAGCGCCCGGAGGAAAGCCCGAGAGGGTGAGTACAAAGGA
>NZ_JBEXPR010000080.1:0-3637 GCF_040612135.1 Streptomyces sp. NPDC006458
CGGACGGTTTGACCGGAGCAGAGGGGCCCTCGGCCGTACAGGCGAGTGCCAGGAGACCGGCGCAGCCGACCAGAGCGGTTGCGCGGAGCCGACCGAATGCGGTCATGACGCCTCCACAAGCCCGAGGGTGCCCTGCGGACGGACGCCGGGCCGGCGCCGACCGCGTCGCCGTGGTGCTCACCGCTCACCTGTCCCCCGGCTGCGGGCCGGTCCGTAGGTCCTCGGAGCGATCACGACGAGTTTCAGCCTACTCGGGCAACCTGTGTGGCGCCGAGGCGAGTGCGGCCGGGCGCTCACAGCTCCGTGTCGTCCCACTGGCTCAGCAGCATCTCGCCCAGGTCCTCCCCCAGGTCCTCTTCGCCGTGCAGCGCCTGCGACGTCCACAACGTCTTGCCGCGGCCCGTGTACCGCGTGCCCCACTGTTCGGCGTAGCGCGCGACCAGGAACAGTCCGCGCCCGCCCTCGTCGGTGTCCTTGGCGCGGCGGATGTGCGGAGAGGTGCTGCTCCCGTCGGACACCTCGCAGATCAGGGTGCGGCCGCGCAGCAGGCGGACATGGATGGGATCGCCGCCGTAACGGACGGCGTTGGTGATCAGTTCGCTCAGGATCAGCTCGGTGGCGAACGAGATGTCCTCCAGCCCCCACTCCGCCAGCTTGCGGGCGCAGGCGTTTCGGACCGGTCCCACCGCCGCGGGGTCACAGGCCACGTCCCACTCGGCGACATCGGCCGGGTCCATGCGCCGGGCCTGCGCCACCAGCAGCGCCACGTCGTCGGTGGGCTTGGAGGGCAGCATCGTCTTGATCACCGAGGCGCAGAGGTCGTCGGGGATGCGCGGCGGCCCGGCCAGAGCCGCGCGCAGGGCCCCCATGCCCTCGTCCAGGTCCCGGTCGCGGTCCTCGATCAGACCGTCGGTGTAGAGGGCGAGCGTGGCGCCCTCGGGGAGGGTCAGTTCGGCGGTCTCGACAGGCAGCCCGGCACCCAGGCCCAGCGGTGGCGAGGCGGGCACGTCCAGGAATTTCACCGTGCCGTCCGGATGGGCCACGGCCGGCGGCGGATGACCGGCGGTCGCCGCGGTCAGTCGCCCGGACACGGCGTCGTAGATGACGTACAGACACGTCGCTCCGGTGATGCCCGGTACGTCCGCCTCCGCCTTCTCGTCCTGCATGTCGATGCTCGCGACGACTTCGTCGAGGTGTTTGAGGAGTTCGTCGGGGGCCAGATCCAGGGAGGAGAAGTTGTGCACGGCGATCCGCAGGCGCCCCATGGTGGCGGCCGCGTGCAGCCCGTGCCCCACCACGTCGCCCACCACCAGGGCGACCCGGGCGCCGGGCAGCGGGATGACGTCGAACCAGTCGCCGCCCACCCCCGACTGGGCGGGCAGATAGCGGTGTGCCACGTCGAGGGCGTCCTGCTCGGGAAGGGCGCGGGGCATGAGGCTGCGCTGGAGCGTCACCGCCAGCCCGTGCTCACGGGTGAACCGCCTGGCATTGTCGATGCTGACGGCGGCCCGGCCCACCAGCTCCTCGGCGAAGTTCAGGTCCTCCTGGTCGAAGGGTTGCGAGGCATCGGACCGCCAGAAGTCGACCAGTCCCAGGACCATCCCGCGCGCCCGCAGGGGCACGACCGCGAGGGAGTGGAGGCCGTAGCGCAGGATCCGCTCGGCGCGTTCCGGGTCCTGCTGCCGCCAGCCGGGTGAGGCGGCCAGGTCGGGCTCCAGGACGGACCGGCCGTGCAGCACGCCGGTGGCCTGTGGGGTGCTCGGGGCGAACCGGATCAGCTCGCCGACGGCATAGAGGGGGTGGTCCTCCTGCAGGCCCGCGACGGCGGCGCGGCGCAGCAGGGTGCTTGCCTCGGCGGGCTCGTCGCCGAGCAGCACCGGATCCAGGAGCTCGACGGTGACGACATCGGCGAACCGGGGCACCGTCGCCTCGGCGAGTTCCTCGGCGGTGCGTACGACGTCCAGGGTCGAGCCGATCCGGGTGCCGGCGTCGTACAGGAGCCGCAGCCGCTCCCGGGCCACCTCGGCCCGACCGGTCACGGCCCGGAGTTCGGTGGTGTCACGCAGGGTCACCACCGAGCCGCGGTGTCCTGCGAACCGCGTGGTGAACCGTTTGTTGAACGCCAGCAGTCTGTCCGCGGCCAGGTGGACCTGGTCGGTGAGGGTCTCGTCCGACAGCAGCAGGTTCGTGGTGCGCGCGTCCAGGCCCAGGCTGGTCACCGGGCGCCCTTCGATGTCGTCCGGCAGCTCCAGCAACTGCCGCGCCTCGTCGTTGGCGAGCAGCAGCCGCCCGTCGGCGCCGACGATGAGCACACCCTCGCGCACCGCGTGCAGGACCGCGTCGTGGTGCTCGTACATCCTTGTCATCTCGGCCGGGCCGAGGCCGTGCGTCAGACGGCGGAGCCGGCCGCTGACCAGGGCCGCTCCCCCGGCGGCCAGGGCCAGCGCGCCTGCGGCGCTGGCCGTGAACATCGGCAGCTGGCGGTTGACCGAGTCCTGCACCCGCTCGACCGTCACGGGAGCCGAGACGACGGCCACCACTTTGCCGGTGGAGTCCTTCACCGGTGCGGCGGAGATGACGGACAGGCCGAGCGCTCCCTCGAAGGTGCGCGTGAAGGACTTGCCCTCGGCGGCCTGGGCGTAGGGACCGATGACGTGCTTGCCGAGCTGGGTGGGGTCGCTGTGGGTGAGGGTGATGCCGTCGAGCTCGTACACGATGAGGGCGTCGACTCCGGCGTCCTTGCGGGCCGCTTCGGCCAGGGGCTGGAGGACGGCGCTCGGATTGTCGCTGTTCAGCGCTGCCAGCATGCCCGGCGAGTGGGCGAAGGACTGTGCGGCGGCCATGGTCCGGTGCCGGGCGTCGGCCATGGTCTCGCGCCGGGTCTGGACGACGAAGGCCACCAGGGCTGCGACGATCAGCACAGCCACCAGCACCAGCTGGAGCAGGAACACCTCGCGGGCGACACTGCGCCCGTCCGTCCAGCGGCGCCACCACTGCGCGCCGCCCGCCGCGCTCGCGTCCTCGCCGGGCCCCTTCAGGGCGCCGCCCGCCGCACCAGCGGGTGAGTCCGGCCCGGCGGAGCTGTGCGGCGATCCGGTGACCCGCCGACGCCAGAGGCGGCGGGTCCAGTTCGCTCTCATGAACCCCATTTATCCCGCTTTGTTGACAAAGTAGCAAGGAGGGTCCGCCGGGTACGCGTCAAAGCCGCGGGAGAAGCACGTGCGTCTCGGGCCCGGCGCGGGCCGGGGAACCGTGCGTTCAGGCCATGTTTCCGCCGACGCGAAGCCCCTGCCCGGCCGCGACGCCGCCCGGCAGGGACCGCGGGCCCAGGCCCTTCGCTTACAGCGCAAAGGCACCTGCCCCACCGGCGACAAAGACGTGCACCACCGGTATGTTTACGTAAACACCTCGGATACGTAACCACCTCGACGTAAGCAGCGCCCTCTCCCCGTTCAGCCCAGGAAGCAGCAGCCATGCCCGTTCTGCAGACAGACAACACCGGTTTCTTGCTCGACGGCCGGCCCTTCCGGCTTCTCTCGGGCGGGCTGCACTACTTCCGTGTCCATCCGGACCAGTGGGCCGACCGGCTGCGCAAGGCGCGCCTGATGGGCCTGAACACCGTCGAGACCTACGTCCC
>NZ_JBEXPR010000081.1:0-3468 GCF_040612135.1 Streptomyces sp. NPDC006458
GCACCCACAGCGGCCTTCCCGGCCTCGGTGTCACTCGTCACGTCAGTCATCAACTGTCGCTTCCAGCTCGGGAGTTACACCGCTCACCGTACAGACCCCCGAGATCCTCTACCGTGCTGCCGCCGCGGACAGAGCTGGGGACGTTTATCGACTCTGTCGCTGATCTTGTGATCGGCTGGTGGTCAGGTTCTGAGGAGGATCCGGGTTCGGAGGAGGTCGAGTTTGGCTCGGCCGTAGCCGGCTCGCTTGATCAGCTTGACTCTGGTGACCTGGCCTTCGACTTGGCCTGAGCTCCAGGTTGAGGAGAGGCCGGCGACGACGGCGTCCCGGTCGTGGAGGAGTCCGCGGGCGAACTGCTGTAGCGATGGCAGGTCGCTGCCGTGGACCTGCTCGATCCAGTCGAAGAGGTCTTGCCCGCGTCGGTCGTGCATGAGGGTGGCGAAGGTCCGGACGTGCTCGACGGCTGCATCGAGTTCGGGGCAGGCCGACCGGATCGCTTTGAGCCCGAGGATTTCGTGGGGCCGGAGCCGGTCGGGGTGCGTCATCACCCAGCGAAGTGCCCGTCGCGGCTTGGGCAGGGCAGGTGTGGGAGGGGCGGTCTGGATGCCCTGCTTCAGCTGGCGGATGTATCGGTTGACGCCAGTGCGTTCGCCACGAAATCCCTGGTCACGGACTTCTCGGAAGAGCTGACTGGCGTTGCGGCAGCCTTGGGTGAAGCGTTCGTAGAGGTAGGGCTTGTAGTCGTCCAGCAGGGTGCGTCGCTGGGTGACCTTGACCAGCAGCTCGTCGACATCCGAGGTTTGGGCGTATCGGCGGACCGCGTAGTAGTCCAGGTCGAGGTCCCGACTGATTCCGCGGAGGGATCGGCCCTGGGCGAGGAGTTCGTGGACGCGGCGGTGTCGTTCGCGGATCCGTCCGACGATCCGGCGGGGCTGGCCGCGGACGTCAAGTGTTCCGTCCGGTGGTGCGACGGGGGCCTCCTCATCAGACTGCCTGGCCGCTTCGTGGCCGGCGCGGATGCAGGCGTAGTGGCTGGTGAGGGTCCTCTCGACGGCTTTGGCAAGGTTGTTCCAGAGGTGCCACACGTCTGCGATCTGGACTGCTTGAGGAGCGGCTGCCCTGGCGGCCTCGGCATAGGCGGAGGCCCTGTCGCGGCAGATGATCTCGACTTCCGGATGGTGTTCGAGCCACCGGGCGACCGCCGCGGCCTCCCGCCCAGGCAGGACGTCGATGGGGCGGCGGGCTTCGAGGTCGACCAGCAGCGTCGCGTAATTGCGACCCTTGAGCAGGGCGAACTCGTCCACTCCCAGGACCCGCACCATGCCGGGTTCCTCGAGGTCGGAGGCTCGAAGAAGCCGTAGCAGGGTGTCCTTGGCCACCGGCATCCCCATCCGCTGAGCGAGCCGGGCTCCAGCTCGCCCGGCCAGGGCCTCTGCGACCCGCACAAGCAGCTTGCGAAGAATCGGAGTGTGTCGGGCATGAGGGCTGGTCAGACCCGGTATCTGTTCGACGAAGGTCACCGCCGGGCAGCCGGAGCTGAGGCACTTGAACCGGCGGACCACCAGCCGGACCACCACCGGAGTAGTTCCCACCGCGGCGTCTGCCAGGCGCCGTTCGTACCGACCGTGGGGGCCTGTCCCCGAGTGGTGGACACCTCTGAGCCCGGCCCCGCCAGGGGCCGGGTAGGAGGGATCTCTTATGGTGATGAAGGTCTACTCGCCCGAGTTCAGGGCGGACGCTGTCGCGCTGTACCTGTCGGACCCGAGCCACACCTTCGAGGGCATCGGAAAGGATCTGGGGATCAGCCGGGAGACGCTGCGCAACTGGGTGCGGGCCGAGCGGGCCCGCCGCGGTCCAAGCGGCGCCACGAGCACGAACACGAAGGACGTCCCGGTGAGCGAGGCCACGAGGCAGGAACTGGAGGCCGAGATCGCGGCCCTGCGCGCGGAACTGAAGACCGTACGCAAGGAGAACCAGAAACTGGCCACCGAACGGGACATCCTGCGCAAGGCGACGAAGTTTTTCGCACAGGAGATGACCTGGTGAACCGCTGCCAGTTCATTGAGGACCACCACCGCGCCTGGGGCGTGAAGCGGTTGTGTCAGGTGCTGGAGGTCGCCCGCTCCAGCTTCTACAAGTGGCGGGCCGGCCGTGCAGCCCGCACCGCGCGCGAGCGGGCCGACGCGGCGCTTGCCGAGCGGATCCGGGCCGTGCACGCCGAGTGGGACGGCACCTACGGCCGCCCCCGGATCACCGCCGAACTGCGCGAGGAGGGCGAGCGTGTGAACCACAAGCGCGTCGGGCGGGTGATGCGAAAGTTCGGTATCGCCGGGCTGCGGCTGCGCAAGCGCCAGGTCACCACGGTGCCCGAGCCGTCCGCCACACCGGTGCCGGACCTGCTTGGGCGCGACTTCACCGCCACGGCGGCGAACACCAAGTACGTCGGGTCGGGTAGCCGGAGGGGATCTCACCCTCCGGCTCCCACAGAACCGTGCGTAACAGTCTCCCGTTACACGGCTCTTGTCACCCTGATCACCAGAAATTACGGCACAGGCGCCAATGCGCGAACATTCCCGGGTACCGCTGTGTGATCCCCTGGAAACAGTCCTTGGCTTTCTTGAACCCGGCCAGCCGTTTGTACTTTCTGCGGATCCAGCGCACCAGGTAGGCGTTGATGCGCCGCAGGAGAGGTTTCAGCGCGGAGTGATAGAACGCTCCGTAGTACTGCATCCACCCTCGCACGATCGGGTTGATGACCCGTGCGAGTTGAGCAAAGGTGTGGCCCGTGCGCAGGTGAATCCGCCACCCGCGCAATTCGGAACTGAGCCTCTTCAGGGCCTCCTTGCTGATCGCAGGCAGAAAGCACGGGAATGTCACCCCATGCTTGCTGCGCGCCGCGCGAGCGCGGAACGTGAACCCCAGGAACGTGAACGCCGTGTGCTCATACGAGACCCGCCGGTTCGCGTCCTTGCAGTAGACGATCCGGGTCTTGTCGGGATGCAGACGCAGCCCGACCTCTTCCATCCGGTTCCCGATCGCCTCCACCAGTCTTCTGGCCTGGCGCTCGCTGACGCAGTGCACGACCGCGTCATCCACGTAGCGTTCGAAGGGGACGTTCGGGAACTCCCGAGTCAGCCACATGTCGAACGCGTAGTGGAGGAACAGATTCGCCAACACGGGCGAGACCGATGACCCTTGCGGGGTCCCCCGGTCTCGCATCTGCAAGGTGCCATCGGGTAGTTGAAGCGGTGCCTCCAGCCATCGCCGGACGTACAACTTCACCCAAACGGCGTCGGTGTGTGCTTCCACAGCCTTGACGATGAGGTCCCAGCGGACGCTGTCGAAGAACTTCTGGATGTCGAGGTCGACAACCCAGTTCCTCCCGCTCCGCGCTCGTCAGCTCGCCCGGCGTCCCCCGCCCGCGGTCGATCGTGTCCTGCTTCACCCAGTTCCGCAGCCCCTCGGCGC
>NZ_JBEXPR010000082.1:0-3111 GCF_040612135.1 Streptomyces sp. NPDC006458
CCCTGCGCACCTGGGACGTCCGACGCGGACAGGACGCCTTCCGCCACCTCCGCGAAGGCCGCAACACCGGCAAGATCGTCCTCACCGTCCCCACCTCCTTCGACCCCGACGGCACCGTCCTCATCACCGGCGGTACGGGTGGTCTGGGCGCACTGTTCGCGAAGCACTACGTGGAGACGTACGGAGCCAAGCACGTCCTCCTCCTCAGCCGCCGCGGCACCGACGCCCAGGGCGCACCCGAACTCGCCGCGGAACTCACCCGACTCGGCGCCCAGGTCCACATCGCCGCCTGCGACGTCACCAACCGCGACGAACTCGCCCACCTCATCGGCGCACTCGAACACCCCCTGACCGCCGTGATCCACGCCGCGGGCGTGCTCGACGACGGGCTGCTGGAGGGCCTCACCCCCGAACGGCTGGACCGTGTCATGCGCCCCAAGGTGGACGCTGCCCTGCACCTGCACGAGCTGACGGCCGGTCTGGAACTCTCCTCCTTCATCCTGTTCTCGTCCGTAGCCGCCCTCATCGGCAGCCCCGGCCAGGGCAACTACGCCGCCGCCAACGCCACCCTCGACGCCCTCGCCGCCCACCGCCGCGCCCTCGGCCTGCCCGCCACCTCTCAGGCGTGGGGCCTGTGGGCCGATGCCACCGGCATGACCGGCGACCTCGACGCGGCGGAACTGGCCCGCGTGGAGCGCATGGGATTCGGCGCCATCTCCAACGAGCTCGGCCTGGAACTCTTCGACCAGGCCCAGAAGTCGGACGCCGCGCTCGTGGTGCCCGTACTCCTCGAGCAGGCGGCCCTGCGCGCCCAGGCCCGGGCCGGCCTGCTGCCCGGACTGCTGCGCAGGCTCGCCAAGGTGCCCGCCCGCCGCTCCGGCTCCGGCTCGGGCTCGCTCGCCCAGACCCTGGCCGCGGTACCGCCGCAGGAGTGGGAGCGCGTGGTACTGGACCTCGTACGCGGCCAGGTCGCGGCCGTACTCGGACACTCCTCGCCCGATGCCATCGAGGCCGAACGGGCCTTCAAGAGCCTCGGGTTCGACTCCCTCGCCGGTGTCGAACTGCGCAACCGCCTCACCCAGGCCACGGGCCTGCGGCTACCCACCACCCTGGTGTTCGACCACCCGAACCCGGCCGCCGTCACCCGCTACCTGGTCCCTCTGGCCACCGAAGGCGTCGCCGCGACCGGACACCAGTCCTCCGAGGAGGACCGGATCCGGGAGGCTCTCGCCGCCATCCCGCTCGGCCGACTGCGCTCCGCGGGCCTGCTCGACGTCCTCCTCGAACTCGCCGTCGGCGACCCGGAGGAGACCGAGCAGACCGCCGAGGACTCCGAGTCCATCGACGAGATGGACGTCGAGGCCCTCATCCGTATGACGCAGGAGGACGAGGCGTGAGCACCGCACCCATCACGGCCCGGACGGCGGCCGCACTCCCGCTGACGGCCCCGGCCGTCACGGCCCCGGCGGCAGCCACAGCACGACCGCACGAGGAGCGCTAACACCCATGGCAGATCAGAAGGACCTCATCGAGGCGCTCCGCAAGTCCTTGAAGGAGACCGAGCGCCTCCGCCTCCAGAACCGGCGGCTCCTCGCCCAGTCGACAGAACCGCTCGCGATCGTCGGCATGAGCTGCCGCTACCCGGGCGGGGTCACCTCGCCCGAGGAACTGTGGCAGCTCGTCGCGGAAGGCCGCGACGCCATCACCCCGCTCCCGGACGACCGCGGCTGGGACCTGGCCAACCTCTACGACCCCGACCCCGAGCAGACCGGCAAGGTGTACGCCACCGGCGGCGGCTTCGTCGACGGCGTCGGTGACTTCGACGCAGGCTTCTTCGGGATCAGCCCGCGCGAGGCCCTCGCCACCGACCCCACCCAGCGGCTCGTCCTCGAAGCCGCCTGGGAGGCCCTGGAACACGCCGGCATCGACCCGACCTCGCTGCGCGGCGGGGACACCGGAGTGTTCTGCGGAACGGTGTCCTCCGAATACGGTGGCGAGAGTACGACCGACCTGGAGGGCTTCCGGCTCGCAGGCAAGACCGCCAGCGTCGTATCGGGTCGCGTCGCCTACACCCTCGGCCTGGAGGGCCCGGCCGTGTCCATCGACACCGCCTGCTCCTCCTCCCTGGTCGCCATGCACCTGGCGGCGCAGTCCCTGCGCTCCGGCGAGTGCTCCCTCGCCCTGGTCGGCGGCGTCACCGTGCTCGGCGGCCCGTTCCTCCTCGTCGAGTTCAGCCGTCAGCGCGGCCTCGCGGCCGACGGCCGCTGCAAGCCGTACGCGGCCGGGGCGGACGGTACGGGATTCTCCGACGGGGTCGGCCTGGTCGTGATGGAGCGCCTCTCCGAAGCCCGCCGCAAGGGCCACCGCGTCCTCGCCGTGATCCGCGGCAGCGCCGTCAACCAGGACGGCGCCTCCAACGGGCTGACCGCCCCCAACGGTCCCGCCCAGGAACGCGTCATCCGCCAGGCACTCGCCAACGCGGGACTCGAGGCCAAGGACGTCGACCTCGTCGACGGCCACGGTACGGGCACCCGCCTCGGTGACCCGATCGAGGCGCAGGCGCTGCTGGCCACCTACGGCCAGGGCCGCGAGAACGGCCCCCTCCGCCTGGGCTCCATCAAGTCCAACATCGGCCACACCTCCGCCGCCGCGGGCGTCGCCAGCGTGATCAAGATGGTCATGGCGATGCAGAACGACACCATGCCCGCGACCCTCCACGTGGATGCCCCGTCCCCGCACGTGGACTGGGCCTCGGGTGAGGTGCGCCTGCTGGCCGAGGCCGAGCCGTGGCCCGCCGCCGAGGGCCGCCCGCGCCGCGCGGCCGTCTCCTCCTTCGGCATCAGCGGCACCAACGCCCACCTGATCCTCGAGGAGCCCCCGGCCGGCACGCCCGCCGAGACCACGAGGACCGCTGGGACCGCTGGGACCGAGACCGGGCACGGGCCGGCCGTGCTTCCGGTGATCGTGAGCGGCCGCGATGAGGCCGCGCTGCGTGCGCAGGCGGAGCGGCTGCGGGCGCACCTGAGCACCCGGCCCGAGTCCGGGCTGCTGGATGTCGGATACTCCGCGGCCACCACCCGCGCCCAGCTGGAACACCGCGGTGTCGTCGTC
>NZ_JBEXPR010000083.1:0-2819 GCF_040612135.1 Streptomyces sp. NPDC006458
GAGGAGCTGTTCGCGGTCGGCGGCGACGACGACACCGCGGTGTTCCAGCTGGGCGCGGGTGGTGGCCGCGGAGTATCCGACATCCAGCAGCCCGGCTTCCAACTGCTCCGCCACGTGGGCGGCCAGGCGCTCCGCCTGGGCGCGGAGGGCCTGTACGGACTTCGCCGACACCACCACGGGAACGGCGGGCAGGGTCCGTACGGGAGCTCCCGGCCCGTCTGCCGCGTCCGTCTCCGGCTCCGTGGCCGTGGCCGCGGTCGGGGGCTCCTCGATGATCAGGTGGGCGTTGGTGCCGCTGATGCCGAAGGAGGAAACGCCCGCGCGGCGCGGGCGGCCCTCGGCGGCGGGCCACGGCTCGGCCTCGGCCAGCAGGCGCACCTCACCCGCGGTCCAGTCGATGTGCGGGGAGGGCTCGTCCAGGTGCAGGGAGGCGGGCAGGGTCTCGTACTGCATGGCCTTGAGCATCTTGATGATGCCCGCGACGCCCGCGGCGGCGGAGGTGTGGCCGATGTTGGACTTGATGGAGCCCAGGCGGAGCGGGCCGTTCTCGCGCTCCTGGCCGTAGGTCGCGAGCAGTGCCTGCGCCTCGATCGGGTCGCCCAGGCGGGTACCCGTGCCGTGACCCTCCACCGCGTCGACGTCGCTGGGGGTGAGTCCGGCGTTGGCGAGTGCCTGGCGGATGACGCGTTCCTGGGCGGGGCCGTTGGGTGCGGTGAGGCCGTTGGAGGCGCCGTCCTGGTTGATGGCGCTGCCGCGGATGACGCCGAGGATGCGGCGGCCGTTGCGCTGGGCGTCGGACAGGCGTTCCAGGACGAGCAGGCCGAGGCCGTCGGAGAAGCCCGTACCGTCCGCGCCCTCGGCGTAGGACTTGCAGCGGCCGTCGGCGGCGAGTCCGCGCTGGCGGCTGAACTCTGTGAGCAGGAAGGGACCCGCCATGATCGTGACGCCGCCCGCGAGGGCGAGGGAGCATTCGCCCGAGCGCAGCGCCTGGGAGGCGAGGTGCAGGGCGACGAGCGAGGAGGAGCAGGCGGTGTCGATGGACACGGCCGGGCCCTCCAGGCCCAGGGTGTAGGCGACACGGCCCGACAGCACGCTGGTGGTGGTGCCCGTCAGGCGGAAGCCCTCCAGCTCGGGCGGCATCTGGCCGCCGTAGTCGGAGGTCAGGGCGCCGCAGAAGACACCGGTGTTCGAACCGCGCAGGGAGGTGGGGTCGATCCCCGCGTCCTCCAGGGCCTCCCAGGCGGCCTCGAGGGTGAGGCGCTGCTGCGGGTCGATGGCGAGGGCCTCGCGCGGGCTGATCCCGAAGAAGCCCGCGTCGAAGTCGCCCGCCGAGGCGACGAACCCGCCGCCGCTCGCGGAGATCTTGCCGGTCCGCTCGGGGTCGGGGTCGTAGATGCCCTGCTCCCAGCCGCGGTCTCCGGGCAGCGCCGAGACCGCGTCGCGGCCCTCGGCGACGAGCTGCCACAGTTCCTCGGGCGAGGTGACCCCGCCCGGGTATCGGCAGCTCATGCCCACGATGGCCAGCGGCTCGATGTCGCGCTGCTCCAGCTCGCGGACGCGGCGGTTGGCGGTGCGCAGCTCTCCGGTGACCTTCTTGAGGTACATGCGGAGCTTCTGCTCGTCGCTCATCGAGCGGCTGCTCTGCTGGTCGGCCGTACCCTGGGTCACGATCCGAGCTCCTTGTCGATCAAGTCGAACATTTCTTCGTCGGACACGTCGTCGAGGTCGTCGACGAGGTCCTGCTCCGCTTCGTCGCGGTGGCTTGCGGTTCCGCCGAGGACGGACCACAGCCGGTTGTTGAAGGCGCGGAGCCGTGGCTCCAGTTCGGCCAGTTGCGCGCTGTCCCCGGCCAGTTGGTTGAGCAGGGCCTCGACCTTCTGCAGCTCCTCCTCGAACGGGGAGAGGCTCCGCCGCGCCGCGGGTTCTCCGAGGCCGGTGAGGATGTACGCCGCCACGGCCCCGGAGGTCGGGTGGTCGAAGACCAGGGTCGAGGGGAGCCGTACGCCGCCGGCCTGGGTGAGGCGGTTGCGCAGTTCGACACCGGCGAGGGAGTCGAACCCGAGTTCCTTGAAGGCCCGTTCGGGATCGACCGCCTGCGGTGAGGAGTGTCCGAGCACGGCCGCGACCTGTGCCTGCACCAGCTCCAGGACGATCCCCGGCCGGTCCGCCTCAGGCGCCGCCGCCACCCGCTGGGCGAGGGTTCCGCCGCCCGTTGTCTGCTCGCGGCGAGCGGGGGCCCGTACGAGGCCCCGCATCAGGGCCGGCAGCAGGCCGGCCCGGGACTGGGCGCGCAACGCGGCCTGGTCGAGGAGTACGGGTACCACCAGGGCGCCGTCCACCTGCCCGGCGCGGTCGAAGAGTTCCAGGCCGAGGTCGTTGGGGATGGCCCCGACGCCCATGCGTGCCCAGCGTGCCACGCTGCTCTCGTCGAGCAGCCCGGCCATGCTGCGCTCCTCGGCCCACAGGCCCCAGGCGAGGGAGGTGGCGGGGAGTCCGGCTGCCCGGCGGCGGGCGGCGAGGGCGTCGAGGGTGGCGTTGGCGGCGGCATAGTTGCCCTGGCCGGGGCTGCCGATGAGGGCGGCAACGGAGGAGAACAGCAGGAACGAGGAGAGTTCGCTGTCCGCCGTCAGCTCGTCCAGATGCAGGGCTGCCTCCAGCTTCGGGCGCATGACGCGCTCGATCTGATCCGGGGTCAGGGCCTCGATGGTGCTGTCGGACACGATTCCCGCGGCGTGGATCACGGCGGTCAGGGGGTGTTCGAGTGCGCCGATGAGGTGGGCGAGTTCGTCGCGGTTGGTGACGTCGCAGGCGGCGATGTG
>NZ_JBEXPR010000084.1:0-2644 GCF_040612135.1 Streptomyces sp. NPDC006458
GTTCTCTTGGTCGAAAACCCATCTACCAGGGGCTTCACCACGTTGTCAGCCCAACTGTCGGACTCCAGAACCAGGTTGGAAAAGGCTCACTGTCTTCCCTCTTTTCGCTGCAGAGAAGCACTGCGTCCACGGCCATCATCACCCAGCCGAAGCGGGCGGGCATCCGGAGCAATCCCCGGATCGCGGTCAACCATTTCCCCGGTAAACGGCAAAGAAATCAACAATTCTCGCCCGCCACATCCGCCCGCCGGGACGCCGTCGGGGGGCGGCCCTCTCGGTGTGGTGTTTTCATGGGTTCCATGACCAGCAGAAGCGTCGTCGTGGAACGGCGTATCGGTGCCGGACAGCCCGCCGTGTGGGAGGCCCTGACCGATCTCGCCGGCATGGTGCGGGTGCTGAGCGGTGTGTCGAAGGTGGAGATCCTCACGCCACAGCCCTTCGGCGTCGGTACCCGGTGGCGGGAGACCCGGCGCATGTTCGGCAAGGACGCCACCGAGGAGATGTGGGTGACGGTGAGCGAGCCACCCCAGCGCTATGTGGCGGAGGCCGAGTCGCACGGGAGTCGCTACATCTCGGAGTGGGAGCTGAGGGCGGACGGCCCGGCCACCACGACGGTCCGTATGACGTTCACCAGCGTGCCGACCGGTGGCGCGGCGGGGATGCTCGCCAAGGTCCTGGGCAGGCTCGGGACGAGGGCGATCAGCCGGGCGATCGCCAAGGACCTGGACGACGTCGCGGCCGCGGTCGAGAGCCGCGGCGGCGGCTGAGCCCCGGGGTGGTCGCGGTGCGCATCACCTCTTCCAGCAGCGCCCATCCGCGACTGTGTGTGAAGTGTCGTCAGCCGGGCTGCCTCGACTGGTGGTTGGAGACCCGAGCGGGTCCTCCCCCTTACCGAAAAAACCTCGGGTGACCGTGTCAAGAATCCGGTGACCTGGCGGCTCTGGGGAGTCTGTACGGCCGTTGCTTCACGGTGAGGCGCTGACGGGCCGCAGACTGGAGGGGTTCCGGTGGAGATGACGGGCATCGGCGTCGCCGTGTTCCTGGTGTTGCTGTTCGCACCGGGGCTGAGCAGCGTACTCAAGAGCCTCGCGTTCCGTATCCGGGCCGCGGGGAAGGCCGAACTCGTGCGAGCGGAACGCGAGATGGGCGGGCGCAAGGGGAAGCGGGGGCGGCGTGGATGAGGAGCACCGGGCACAGCGGGCCAAGGCGCTGGCGGCCCGGATCCGTGCCGACGGGCCCGTGACATCGCCGCCGACGCCCGCCCGGCCGACGGAGAGGTGGACTCCGGCATCGAGCGCGAGGAGGCCGTCGAACCCGCCGGTGAGTGGCTGGACGCGGCGACCGAATGCCGGCGGCGCGGCGGCGACCCGGGTCCCGGGTTCTAATGCCCCAACGGGCACCGCGGTAGCGGTGATATGTGATGACTGGAAGCCCCGTGCAGCGAGTTCTCGTCAGGGCCGCTGACACATGATCGACCACCGTGGCGCCGGGCGGGGAGGGGTTCAGTCGGCGACAGCCGCGATCCACTGCTGAGCGATCTGCTCGTTCACGTCCAGGTGGTGCATGACCGCCTGGGCGGCACGGCCCGGATCCCGCTCGGCGACCGCGGCGAGCAGCTCGGCGAGCGCGGCCTCCCGTCTGCGGGGTTCGTCGGGATCGCTGTCGCGGCCGCCCGGTGCGAGCCGGACGTAGCGCTCGGCCGCGTGCCAGAGCATGCCGAGGATGCGCAGGTCCCATTCGGTGGCGGCGGGACGCAGCAGATCGAGATGGAACTCGTGATGGGCCTCGTAGATCTCGTCGATGCCCAGGTTCTGGTCGCCGAAGGTGGCCAGACGCGCCGCCAGCCGATCGTGATCACGGCTGGTCAGGAGCACGCAGGCCCGCCCGGCGAGCTCCGGTTCGATCCTGCGGCGGAGCCGGTAGATGGCGCTCAGGTCGCTGTGGCTGAGGGGAGCGACGATGGCGCTCTTCCCGCGGGCCGTGATGACGAGGCCCTGCCCCTCCAGATGGCGCAGCGCCTCGCGTACGGGAATGATGCTGACCCCGAGGCGGCCGGCGATCTCCCGGAGGGAGAACTCCTGGCCAGGACGCAGGTCGGCGGCGAGGATGGACCTGCGGATCTCCTTGGTCACCTGCTCTACCACCGACAGTGGTTGCACGCGCCGTACACCGGTCGTGCTCACTCCAGCCACGATGGCCCTCCTTGGGAGCAGCATCCACAAGCCTCGCCGGCGAAAAATGTTATCAGCGATACCACCGACGAGCTGGCCGCCCGGATCGGCGCGGACCCGGACGGCCCCTGGGACGTTTCCCCTCGGCCTCGGCGGCCTGAGGCCTGTGCGGCGAGGCCGGGGGACGGCCGAACTGTGAGCCGGCCGGGAGCACATCGCCGCCTCCGGTGCCCACCGACATGCGGCGGCGTTGAGCGCGGGTGGCTCGCCGGAAGGCCTCTTCGCCGTGGGGCTTGAGGTGTGCGCGAGTGCCGGTCGTGGCGGGCCGGTCGTGCGGTTCCCCGCGCCCCTTGACGGCGGGCGCGGGGAACGTGGTCGGGATCTGGGGGTCAGTCCTTGATCTCGCAGATGACGGCGCCGGAGGTGATGGAGGCGCCGACCTCGGCGCTCAGGCCCTTGATGGTGCCGGAGCG
>NZ_JBEXPR010000085.1:0-2594 GCF_040612135.1 Streptomyces sp. NPDC006458
TGCTGCGGTTGCTCTTACTTCCCACCTGGCCACTACTTCCTCTGGAACCTCATGTCCCAGTCTCCAGGTGTCCAGCATCACGGGGAAGCTTCAGGACGCCTTGGCGGCGTCGCGTTCCGTCTTGCGTGCGCAGTCCCGGCACAACGTTGCAGTCTTGTCTCTGACCGGATGGCCGCAGACGGTGCACACGCGTGAGCAGGTGATGCACCGGCCGGTGTCCTCCTGGAGGACACGTTGCTGGCCGCAGCGGGGGCAAGCCGCCCTGGCCGCCGCTTCCTTCTGCCGGGCCGTGCAGCGACAGCAGTACTGCCGGTCGATGAAGCCGACCGGGGCTCCGCAGCCGACGCAGTCGCTCTGTCTGACGCCCACGATGCCACCCCAGTCAGAGCGGTGGCATCGAACGGCCGCGGGCGGAGGCCGCCTTGGGCAGATCAGCGACGGGTCGCGGTGGGGCGGCAGGACGCTCGACGGGGGTGGTGTCGACCTCGAACAGGTCGTTGGGAGTGCATTCCAGCGCGGTGCACAACGCGATCAGGGTGGACATCTTCACCTGTGAGGGCTCCTTGGTGAACAGCGCGGACACCGACGCAGAGGACATCTGCAGGCCGGCACGTTCGGCCAGAAGCCGCTGCAGCTGGGTGCCGGTCCAGACCTCACGCTGGGCGGCGGCCATCCGCAGGCGCCATCGGATCTTCATGCGGGGCTGCCCTCCTCGGCGGTGAGTTCGCCCAGCGTGGTGGTCACCGCGCGGCGATACGCGTCCTCGATGAACGTCGCGGACGGCCGGACGTATCGCATGGTCGAGCTGACCGTCCAGTGACCGAGGAGCTGCTGGATCGCCACGAGGTCCACACCGCGTTCGTAGTTGTGGGTCGCGCAGGCCCGCCGCAGGGCATGCGGGCTGAACCGGTCGGCGGCCGGGCGTCCTTCGAGTTCCATCAGATAGCGCAGGCGGTTGCGGATCGTCCCGCGGTGCAGGCTGCCGCCGGACTCGTCCGCGAACAGCACCGGCGAGTCGGGGAACTTGCCCCGCACGTCGTCGATGAACCAGTGCAGGACGAGGTCAAGGCCGTCCAGCATGGGCACCCAGCGCGGCCTGGGGCCGGAAGTGCGGGCGCCTTGCCGAAACGTACGTGAAGTTTTCCGAACGGGCCCCGCGAGAAGTGGACGTCGGAACGCTCCAGCAAGGAGGCTTCTTCCGAGCGCAGGCCGGCGTGATACAGGGTCCGGAACATCGCATAGTCCCGGGCCGCGGGCCCGTACTTCCGGGCAGTGGCGATGCGGGCCTTGAGGAAATCGAAGAACTCCGCCACCCGTTCCGGGGTCGGCGGCGGCAGCTGAGCCGGGGAATCGTCCCCGACATGCCGTGAGGCGTTGAACTCGTCCACCGGGCAGACCAGACGGACACCGAACCCCGCTTCAATCTCAACAGCCTTGCGGACCTGCAGGAACCGGTGGAAGCCCTTGAAGATCTGCACATACTCGCGCCGGGTCGAAGCCGCCCGTCCAGCGAGGGCCAGGTCGCCGACGACGCGGTCGATGTCCTCCGGGGTGACGTCCCACGCGGGCCGGCCCAGCGCGTTCAGCGTCCGTTCCAGCAGGCCAATGTCGTTCTCGACCGTCACCGGACTGAACCCGCGGGCCCGCCACGAGGCAACGAACGCCTCGACACACTCGGCCTGGAACTCCCACGGATCGGCAGCCACCGGCTCCAGCAGGACGGCACCACCCTCGATCACCCGCAACTGGGATGTCACCGGCACACCTTCCTCGCACCTCACCGATCAAGGCAGCACCTGGAGAATCCGAGCACTACCATGAAGACCAACGAGGACCGCAGGAGATGGATACGGGCCGGTGGCAGCAGCAATCCTCGAAAAGGAACATGTGCCAGCCCCAGATGAATGGGGCCAGGTCTTCGGCGACGAAGTCCTCGCCACCGCCATCCTCGACCGTCTCCTCCACCACTGCGAAGTGATCTCCATCAACGGCAACAGCTACCGGCTCAAGAACCGCCTCAAGGCCATCGAGCGGGAGAACGACGTGGCCTGACTGATCGTTTCAGGGCGGGAGCCGACCGGTCACTTGTCCTCAAGTCGCTGGAAGACGCCGCCGAACTCATCGGCATCGAGCAGTCCCCTGATCACCTCGGTCATGCTGTTGATGCCGGGATCACGCACAATCAGGCCGTCCGAACACCAGAAATAGCGGCCCCCCAGAGCCTCACCGCTTCGAGACCACTCCTCCATCAGTCGCTCGACCTCGGCAACCGTGAACACGGTCGCACTCCACCGAGATCCATCCACCAGCCGGACCTCGACGTCGACATTGCACACCGCATCAAGATCCTCGTCAGGGCCGGGCAAGAACAATGCCTCAAAGTCCTCGGCGCGGACCCGATACCAGGGCTCGTCCCACCCACTCTCGACCGGTTCGGCCGATGCGCTGTGATTCATCGTGTGAGTGTCCCTGGTCGGGACGTCGCTCTCAACCGAGATCGGGTCTGTGTAGCGAACGGTGGAACTCAGTCGATTTTGTTCAGCGGCGTCCGGCGGTGAGCCGGCCGTCGAAGGTGATGTCGAAGGCTTGGAGCG
>NZ_JBEXPR010000086.1:0-2549 GCF_040612135.1 Streptomyces sp. NPDC006458
CCTGTAGAAGGAGCCGCTGTGACCATCAAGGTCGTACGGGGCAACCCCACCCCCGAGGAGCTCGCCGCCGCCCTGGCGGTCGTCAGAGCCCGCGCCGCGGCGGCGGACGCCGCGGCGCCGGGCGCCCCGGCGCCCAGGGCTTCCTGGTCCGACCCGTCGAGGATCGCGGCCCGCCACGTCCCGCAGCCCAGCAGAACGGCGTGGGCCAGATCCTTCTGGCCGAGCTAGAGGCTGAGCCCGAAAGGCGAGCCCCCAAACCACACCCAGCCGCCCCCGTCCAAAGGGACGCGAGGAACCGCGCGCCCAACCCCCGACAACGACGGCCAGCAGCCCCCGCCCCAAAGGGGCGCGGGGAACTGCGCGCCCAGCCACACCCCGACGGCCAGCCGCCCACGTCCAAGGGGCGCGGGGAACTGCGCAACCAACCACCCCCGACGGTCAGCCGCCAACGACGCAGCAGAACCCCGCACAGCCAGCGGCCACACCCCAAAAGGGGCGCGGGGAACTGCGCGACCAACCACAGCCCGCGGTCAGCCGCCGACGCACGAGAACCCCGCCCAGCCAGCGGCCACGCCCCAAAGGGGCGCGGGGAACTGCGCGAACAACCACACCCGACGGCCAGCCGCCCACGACGCAGCAGAACCCCGCACAGCCAGCGGCCACACCCCAAAGGGGGCGCGGGGAACTGCGCGAACAACCACAGCCCGCGGCCAACCGCCCACGACGCGGCAGAACCCCGCGGGCAGGCGAAGTGAAACCCAGCCGAACAACTTGAGTACGAGTACTCAGGTGCCCTCCCCCAGCCCAGCCCCACGCTAGTGACATGCTGTGGTCCGACCCCGAGAACGAGCCGCCGGAAGAACTCCGCGAGATGCAGGAGATGCTGCGGCGGCTCGGCATCCTCATGGCGGTCGCCATGGTGCTGGCGATGATCGCGATCGGCCTGGGATGAGCCCGGCGGAACACGGACCCCGCCGATACGCTGACCGCATGACAGACACGCCCAGCCGCCGCCTCGTCCTCGCCTCGCAGAGCCCCGCCCGGCTCAACCTTCTGCGCCAGGCCGGCCTCGCCCCCGAGGTGATCGTCAGCGGCGTCGACGAGGACGCAGTCACCGCGCCGACCCCCGCCGAACTGGCCCTCGCCCTCGCCGAGGCCAAGGCCTCCGTCGTGGCGGCCCGGCCGGACGTGCAAGGCGCGCTGGTGATCGGCTGCGACTCGGTGCTGGAGCTCGACGGCCAGGCGCTCGGCAAGCCCGCCGACGCCGAGGAGGCCACGGCCCGCTGGAAGGCCATGCGCGGACGCGCGGGCATCCTCCAGACCGGCCACTGCGTGTGGGACACCGAGTCCGGCCGCTACGCCTCGGCGACCGCCTCCACCGTGGTCCGCTTCGGCGAGCCCACCGACGACGAGGTCGCCGCGTACGTCGCCTCGGGCGAGCCCCTCCACGTCGCGGGCGCCTTCACCCTGGACGGCCGCTCGGCCCCCTTCATCGACGGCATCGACGGCGACCACGGCAACGTCATCGGCATCAGCCTGCCCCTGGTCCGCCGCCTCCTGGGCCGCCTGGGCGTTTCCATCACCGAGCTGTGGACGTGACCTGCGACGCCCTCACGCCGTCGCGGGCCCGTTCGCGGGCGCCGGGTCGGCGGGCTGGGGCGCGGTGGGCTCCTCCTGCGTCTCGGGGCGGTCGTACGACACCAGCAGCAGCACTATCAGCGCCAGCACCACGATCATGAACGTGAAGGCGCCCGGCCCGACCAGACCCCATGTCACCGCCCCCAGCAGCCCGTGCACGACGGCCGCGCTGACCAGCGCGACACGCCCGAAGCCGGCGGGGGCGCGGTCGCGCAGGGCGACGAGCAGGGCCGAGTAGGCGCACAGCAGGAAGTACAGGCCGAAGACCACGCCGCCGATCTTCGAGGACAGGGACATCACGTCCGGGTCGAGGCCGCCCATGGACATGCGCTGGCGTTCGACGACATGCCCGAGGAACCAGTTGACCGCTGCGATGCCCAGCCCCTCGACGAGAAGCACGACCGCCAACAGCCACGCCACCGGTCTGCGCACCACGGGTCCCCACCCTCTTCCGAGCGTTCGAGTGCCGCCCGGTCGGCGGCGTTACCTCAAGTACGTTCGAGCCATCGCGAACGCTACTAACGGGTAAACCTCCGGACAAGGGTTCTGTGACAGGCAAAGAATCATTGGGCCATTCGTAGGGACTCGACAAAGAAACAGGGTGGGGCGCGGCACCCTCTCACAGAGACCTTGACCACAGGAGGGGGCTAGGGTTTTCCGGTGGAGTCCTGCGCCCCAGGGTGCGACAAGGGATTTCACGGGTCGAGCAAGCCTCGAATCACGCTCCGTGTGGGCAAGCTCACCATTGGGGACGGGTCGAACTGTCGTGTCGGCAGTCCCTAAACTCGGCTTGTTTCAAGGAGGGAGCCTCAATCGTGCGCAAGGTGCTCATCGCCAACCGTGGCGAAATCGCTGTCCGCGTGGCCCGTGCTTGCCGGGACGCCGGGATCGGCAGCGTGGCCGTGTACGCC
>NZ_JBEXPR010000087.1:0-2537 GCF_040612135.1 Streptomyces sp. NPDC006458
ACTCCGGGCCATTGTTTGGCGATGACTTCGGGGTCGCGGATGTCGGCTTTGCCCATTTCGATGAAGCGGCCGCCGCGGGGGAGGAGGTCGAGGGTGGCGTCGACGAATTCGCCTGCGAGTGCGTCGAGTACGACGTCGACTCCGTTGCCGTCGGTGGTGTTGAGGATGTGTTCGCGGAAGGTGAGGTCGCGGGAGTTGGCGATGTGGTCGTCGGTGATGCCGAGGGCGCGGACGGCGTCCCATTTGGGGGTGGAGGCGGTGGCGAAGACTTCGGCGCCGAGGTGGTGGGCGAGTTGTACGGCGGCCATGCCCACGCCGCCCGCGGCTGCGTGGACCAGGAGGCGTTCGCCGGCGCGCAGGCCGGCGAGGTCGACCAGACCGTAGTACGCGGTCAGGTACACGAGGGGCACCGCGGCCGCCTGGGCGAAGGTGAACCCTGCGGGGATCGGCGCCACCAGACGCCGGTCGGCGATGGCCATCGGTCCGAAGGAGTCCAGGACCAGGCCCATCACGCGGTCGCCCGGTGCCAGGTCGGTGACTCCGGAGCCGACCTCGAGGATCACGCCGGCGGCCTCGCTGCCGAGCGGGGCCTCACCGGGGTACATGCCCAGCGCGATCAGTACGTCGCGGAAGTTCAGGCCCGCGGCCCGGACCCCGACCCGCACCTCGTGGGCGTCCAGCGGCCGGTCTGCCCCCGAAGGCACGAGGGCCAGCCCCTCGAGCGAGCCCTTCTCCGCCACCCCGAGGCGCCAGGCCGCGTCCGCCGGAGTCCCGGCGAGGGCCGCCCGGCTCAGACGAGGAGCCAGGAGTTCTCCGGCTCGCAGGGCGAGTTGGGGTTCGTCGAGGCCGGCGAGTGCGGCCCAGTCGGGGGTGGTGGTGTCGGTGTCGTCTTCGAGGTCGACGAGGAGGATGCGGTCGGGGTGTTCGGACTGGGCGCTGCGGACGAGTCCCCAGACGGGGGCCTGTGCGAGTTCGGGGGCTTCGCCTGCGGCTGTGGCGATGCCGTTGCGGGTGGCGACGATCAGGCGGGCGTCGGCGAAGGCGTCGGCCGCCAGCCACTCCTGGAGCAGAGCGAGCGCGTGCTCGGTCGTCTCCTGAGCCGAAGCGGAGCGTACGCCTTCGGCGACGACGAGCTCCGGCACCGGAACCCCGTGCGCCACCGCATCGGCGAGTGCCGCGAGATCCGCGTACGCGTCCCCACCGATCCGCTCGACCCGCAACGGCGCTCCCGCCTCTGGCAGGACCACGGGGACCCACTCCACCTGGAACAGCGACTCGTGCCCGGCGTCACGACCGGCCGCCGCACCGAGTTGGGCCCGTGCCACCGGCCGGAAGGTGAGGGTGTCGACGGTTGCCACGGGCGTGCCGTCGGTGTCGGCGAGGTCGATGCGCAGGGCGTCGTCGCCCGCGCGGGTGATCCGTACCCGGATCCGGGTGCCCGCCGTCTGGGTCAGGCTGACGCCTGTCCAGGCGAAGGGCAGGGCGGTTGTGGCGTTGCCGGGCCCGCTGTTCAGCCATTCGAGGCCGCCGTGCAGGGCGGCGTCCAGCAGTGCCGGGTGGATGGCGAAGCCGTCGACAGGGGTTCCCTCGGGGAGGGCGATCTCCGCGTGCACGGCGTCGTCGGTGCGCCAGGCGGTCTGTACGCCTTGGAAGAGGGGGCCGTATTCGTATCCGGCGTCGGCGAGTTCCGCGTAAAGGGTGTCCACGGAAATCGGGGTCGCTCCGGTGGGCGGCCAGGCGGTGGGCAGTCCCCGTACGGGTGTGGTGGTTTCGGTGGCGAGTCGGCCGCGTGCGTGGCATACGGCTTCGGAGCCGGAGCGGGAGTAGAGGTCGATCTGGCGGTGTCCGTCTTCCTCTGGTTCTCCGACGATGACCTGGAGTTGGCGGGTGGAGTCGGTGTCCAGGACGAGGGGGGCTTCGAGTACGAGTTCTTCGAGGACGGGTGTGCCGGTGTGTCGGCCGGCGGAGAGTGCGAGTTCCACGAGGGCGGCGCCGGGGACGATCAGTGCCCCGAGGACGACGTGGTCTTCGATCCAGGGCTGGGTCTCGCGGGAGACGCGCCCGGAGAACAGCCAGCTGTCCGCGGTACCCACCTGCACGGCGGCGGCCAGCACCGGGTGCCCGAACGAATCGAGTCCCGCCGAGGTGACGTCGCCCGTGTCACTACCGGAGCCGAGCCAGTAGTGCTCGTGCTGGAAGGCGTAGGTGGGGAGGTCGGTGTGGCGGGCGCCGGTGTCGGCGTAGTAGGTGTGCCAGTCGATGGGGATGCCGGCGGTGTGGGTGTGTCCGAGGAAGGTGGCGAAGGTGGTGGTCTCGGGCTGGCGGGCGCGCAGGGCCGGGGTGAGAACGAGATTGTCCTCGTCTTCGAGGATCTGGCGGGTGAGGGCGGTGAGGATGGCGTCGGGTCCGAGTTCGAGGTAGCGGGTGACGCCTTCGCGGTGGAGGGTGCGGATGCCGTCGTGGAAGCGGACGGCGCCGCGAACGTGCTGGACCCAGTAGCCGGGGTCGGTCAGCTGGTCGGTGATCAGGTCGCCGGT
>NZ_JBEXPR010000088.1:0-2483 GCF_040612135.1 Streptomyces sp. NPDC006458
CCGCCCGAGGTCATCGGCAGCAGGGCACCCAGCGACGTGCCGCCGTCCGCGTTGCGCTTGAACCAGATGTTCGGGAACGCCAGGAACCGGTGCCACGCCACACCCATGTCCGCGTTCAGCGACACCACGATCATCCAGATGAACGACACGCTCACCTTGATCCCGGCGAACAGGTAGACCAGCGTCTCCAGCGTGGAGCCGCTCAGCCCGTCGAAGGCGGCCACCAGCGGATACGAGGCGAAGAACGCCGCCTCGTAAGTCTCCACGTGGTGCATCGCGCCCTCCAGCCCGCGCAGCACGTAGATCACGATGCCGATCGTCAGGATCACGTACTCCACGAAGTACGCCTGCCAGGCCGTCGACCCCGCGAACCGCGACTTGCGGCCCGCCCGCGACGGCAGGCCCAGCAGCCGGATCGGGATCAGGGTCGCGATGCCCACCGTCGTCATCACCGTGATGAACTCGACGTACATCTCCCACGGCAGGAAACCGCCCAGCAGCGGCAGCCGGAAGTCCGCCACGAACACCTGCCCGATCGCCTGCCCCAGGATCGGGATCAGGGTCAGGAACCCGATCGCCACGAACCAGTGCGCGAAACCGATCACACCCCAGCGGTTCATCCGGGAATGACCGAGGAACTCCCGCACCAGCGTCACACTGCGCCGATACGGGCCGTCCGTCCGCGCCCCGGCCGGCAACGGCTGACCGAGCCGGAAGAACCGGAAGAACCGGGCGATGACCCGGACGAACAGGACCGAACCGATCACTGTCAGGACCAGCGACACGACGATCGCGGCGAGTTGCATGCGTGGGCTCCTCGAGACTGCGGAGTTCAGTGAGACCGCCCAGCTCAATTACTAAGCGGTAACTTATGCAGTTCGTACGAGCGTACCCACTTGTCGCGCCGCGCCGCAGTGCCTTGTGACGGTGATCTGCGCCGCTCGCCCGTCAGTTGACGTGCAGGGGGCGGCCCCGGCCTGGGCGCTCGGCGGACAACGACCCCCCGGCGGGCAGCTGGTGCTCGGGCACGAGCGGGGTCTCCGGAGCAGCCACCAGGATGGACTGCTGAAGCCTGCGCAGCCGCGCCGAGGGCTCGAGACCCAGGTCCCGTACGAGGGTGCTGCGCAGCCGGTGATAGACGTCGAGGGCCTCGCCGCGCCGACCCGAGCGGTGCAGCGCCAGCATGAACTGGGCGTGCAGGTTCTCGTGGGTGCGGTAGCGGCGGGTCAGTACGGTCAGTTCCGCGAGCAGTTCGCGGTGCCGGCCGAGCCGCAGGTCGGCCTCGATCCGCTGGTCGAGGGCGCACAGCCGGCTCTCCTCCAGCCGCTGGGCCTCCATCTCCAGTTGCGCACCGGTCTGCACGTCGGCGAAGGCCGAGCCGGTCCACAGGGCGAGCGCGTCGCGCAGCAGCCGCGCGGCGTCCTTGAAGTCGCCCGCGTCCATGGCGCGGTAGCCCATGCCGGCGAGACGGTCGAACTCCTTGACGTCGCTGGTTCCACCGCTGGAGACGAGCATGTAGCCACCGGGCGAGGTGACCAGGACGTCCTTGGCGGTGCGCACGGCACCCCCCGGCTCACCGGGCGTCTCCTTCTCCAGCGCCACGGTGATGAGGTCGCGCAGCTGCAGCACATAGGTCTGCAGCGTGGTGCGCGCACTGCGTGGCGGCTGGCCCGCCCACAGTTCGTCGATGAGTGCGGAGACCGGCACCACCTGATCGGCGTGCAGCGCCAGAAGGGCGAGCACCTGCCGGGGCTTCGGCGCGGTAGGTGTGATGGACACCTCGTTCTCCCTGACGTCCAATACGCCCAATACCTCGATGCGCACGCCGTTGCCCCCTAGTTGAGTGTGCCGGTGTCCTGCACCTCACGAGTACAAAACAGGCCGCACGGTTTGTCAATACCAAACCAGTTACGCGGTTTTATTGATTCGAGCAGAAGAGTCGGGCAACCGTTCGCAAGATGCGCTCTGAACTGCGGATTTATCGACCCCGGGGGCACCCGACCACCGTCCCTCACAGCGACCCCGTGGACCCACTCTCGCAGGGATGTGCCAGACCAAACGGGCGCTCTCGACATGTGAGCAGACTCCCTCAAGCAAGATAACAGACCCATCATGCGGTTTGTTGGAGGCGCGCCAGGAGCTTGCGGGCCCAAACAATGGGGCAACTTGGGCCTGCGGCCATCACGAAGGGCCGGACGGCGTCGTGCGCTCGTCCGGCCCAGGGTCCGTACGGTCCGTCAGGCTCGCACGGGGTCACGCTCGTGGCATCACTGCGGGGGGTTGCCGTGCTTGCGGGACGGCAGGGCGGCATGTTTGTTCCGCAGCATGGTCAGGGACTTGATCAGCACCTCGCGGGTCTCGGCGGGGTCGATGACGTCGTCGACCAGTCCGCGCTCGGCCGCGTAGTACGGGTGCATCAGCTCGGCCTTGTACTCCTTGACCATGCGGGCCCGCATGGCCTCGGGGTCCTCGGCGTCGGCGAT
>NZ_JBEXPR010000089.1:0-2451 GCF_040612135.1 Streptomyces sp. NPDC006458
ACCCACACCGCCGGCATCCCCATCGACTGGCACACCTACTACGCCGACACCGGCGCCCGCCACATCGACCTCCCCACCTACGCCTTCCAGCACGAGCACTACTGGCTCTCGCCGGACAGCGAGGCCGGAGACCTCACTGCGGCCGGTCTGGGGCAGCTCGGGCACCCGCTGCTCGCCGCCGCCGTCAAGGTCGGCGACCGCGACGAATGGCTGTTCACCGGCCGCATCTCGCGGGAGTCGGCTCCGTGGGTACAGGACCACGGCGTCCTGGGCATGGTCATCGTGCCCGGCACCGCCTTCGTCGAGCTCGCCGTGGCCGCGGGCACGCATGCCGACAGCCCCGTACTCGAGGAACTGGTGATGGAGGCGCCGCTGATCCTGGACGAGAGCGCCGTGCACCTCCAGGTCACCCTCGGCACGCCGGACGCGGAGGGCCGCCGTGAGGTTGCCCTCTACACCCGCCCCGAGTCGGGCGAGGACGAGGAGCAGGAGGCCGTGTGCCACGGCCGTGGCACTCTCGTTCCGGCTGACGCGCAGGCGGAGCCCGCCTGGCAGCCCACCGAGTGGCCGCCCGCCGAGACGGAGCCCGTCTCCGTGGACGATCTGTACGGCCGTCTAACGGAGCTCGGGTTCGACTACGGCCCGGCCTTCCAGGGCGTGCGAGCCGCCTGGCGCGGCGATGACGCCGTCTTCGCCGAGGTGGCACTGCCCGACGCGACCTCCGCGGACGGCTTCGCCCTGCACCCCGCCCTCTTCGACGCCTCCCTGCACGGCGGGCTGTCCTGGCTCGACCGGGGTCCGGGCTCCACGGCCCGGCTGCCCTTCTCCTGGTCGGGTGTGAGCTTGACCGGGACGGCCGGGCAGCAGGTCCGGGTCCGGATCGCCTCTGGCGGCGACTCCGCCCTGAGCGTGGACGTCCTCGGTGTGGGCCGGGTGGAGACGCTGGCCTTCCGTGAGGTCGACCCCGCGAACCTGGACAACCTGCGCCGCTCGGGAGCGGCCCCGCTGTACCGCGTCGACTGGACGGCCGTACCGGCCCCGCAGTCCGGCTCGGGCGCCCGGGTCGTGGTCCTCGGCGGGGAGTACGGGGATCTGGTGGCGCTCGGCGCCGCGGTGGCTGCCGGGCAGCGGGTACCGGAGTTGGTGGTCTCGGTGGTGGACTCCGCCGACGCCACGGTCCGGGAGGTCACCGAGCGGACCCTCGCCCTGCTCCAGGAGTGGCTGGCGACCGACGCACTCGCCGGAGCCCGCCTTGTCGTCGCCACCCGGAAGGCCGTCGCCGTGACCGCCGCCGAGGTCCCGGAGCTGGCGCAGGCACCGGTGTGGGGCCTGGTGCGCAGCGCCCAGTCGGAACACCCCGACCGGTTCCTGCTCGTGGACGTCGAGAACGCCGTGGACGCGGCGGCCGTGGACTGGTCCGCGCTCGCGGGCCTGGACGAGCCTCAGCTCGCCGTCCGTGGCGAGGAGGTCCGCGTACCGCGTCTCGGCCGGGCGCAGGCCCCGGCCGCCGGTGCGGTGACCCGGTCCCTGGACCCGCAGGGCACGGTCCTGATCACCGGTGGTACGGGTGGTCTCGGCGCACTGTTCGCGAAGCACTACGTGGAGGCGTACGGAGCCAGACACCTCCTGCTGGTGAGCCGCCGCGGCACCACCGCCGAAGGTGTCACCGAACTCGTCGCGGAACTCACCGGGCTCGGCGCCCAGGTCGACGTCGCCGCCTGCGACGTCAGCGACCGGGACGCACTGGCACGGATCATCGGCTCCCTGGAGCGTCCGCTCACCGCCGTCGTCCACGCCGCCGGACTCCTCGACGACGCCACCATCGAAACCCTCACCCCCGCCCACGTCGAACGAGTCCTCGCACCCAAGGTCGACGCCGCCCTCCACCTCGACGAACTCACCGCCGACCTCGACCTGTCCTCCTTCGTCCTCTTCTCCTCCGTCGCCGCCCTCATCGGCAGCCCCGGCCAGGGCAACTACGCCGCCGCCAACGCCACCCTCGACGCCCTGGCGATCCGCCGCCGGGCCGAGGGCCTGCCCGCCACCTCCCTCGCCTGGGGCCTGTGGGGCGAAGCCGGCGGCATGGGCGCCGGCCTGGACACGGCGGAGCTCGCCCGCCTCGAGCGCATGGGTGTGGGCGCGCTCTCCGCCGAGCAGGGCCTGGCTCTGTACGACGGGGCGCACCAGCTCGACTCCGCTGCACTGGTTCCCGTACGTCTGAACACGGCGGCGCTGCGGGCGCAGGCCCGTGCCGGGATGCTGCCCGCACTCCTGCGCGGACTCGTCCGCACCCCCGCCCGCCCCACCGACCACACCACACCCGGCACCGGATCACTCGCCCGCCAACTCGCCACCACCACCGAACAAGACCGCGAACGCATCACCATCGAACTCGTCCAAACCCACGTCGCAGCCGTCCTCGGACACACCACACCCGAAACCGTCGACCCC
>NZ_JBEXPR010000090.1:0-2388 GCF_040612135.1 Streptomyces sp. NPDC006458
TAGTAGCGCGCTCAAGACCCGAAGCGGAGTGATCTAGCCATGGGCAGGTTGAAGCGGAGGTAAGACTTCGTGGAGGACCGAACCCACCAGGGTTGAAAACCTGGGGGATGACCTGTGGTTAGGGGTGAAAGGCCAATCAAACTCCGTGATAGCTGGTTCTCCCCGAAATGCATTTAGGTGCAGCGTCGTGTGTTTCTTGCCGGAGGTAGAGCACTGGATAGGCGATGGGCCCTACCGGGTTACTGACCTTAGCCAAACTCCGAATGCCGGTAAGTGAGAGCACGGCAGTGAGACTGTGGGGGATAAGCTCCATGGTCGAGAGGGAAACAGCCCAGAGCATCGACTAAGGCCCCTAAGCGTACGCTAAGTGGGAAAGGATGTGGAGTCGCACAGACAACCAGGAGGTTGGCTTAGAAGCAGCCACCCTTGAAAGAGTGCGTAATAGCTCACTGGTCTAGTGATTCCGCGCCGACAATGTAGCGGGGCTCAAGCGTACCGCCGAAGTCGTGTCATTGCAGCATTAAGGGCCAACGCCTGCTGTGATGGGTAGGGGAGCGTCGTCTGCCGGGTGAAGCGGCACTGGAAGGTAGTCGTGGACGGTTGACGAGTGAGAATGCAGGCATGAGTAGCGATACAAACGTGAGAAACGTTTGCGCCGATTGACTAAGGGTTCCTGGGTCAAGCTGATCTGCCCAGGGTAAGTCGGGACCTAAGGCGAGGCCGACAGGCGTAGTCGATGGATAACCGGTTGATATTCCGGTACCCGCTGTGAAGCGTCAAACATCGAGCATCGTGATGCTAAGGCCGTGAAGCCGCCCCGGAGCCTTCGGGCAAAGGGGAGTGGTGGAGCCGCCGGACCAAGCGGTTAGTAGGTGAGTGATGGGGTGACGCAGGAAGGTAGTCCATCCCGGGCGGTGGTTGTCCCGGGGTAAGGGTGTAGGCCGTGCGATAGGCAAATCCGTCGCATATCAAGGCTGAGACCTGATGCCGAGCCGATTGTGGTGAAGTGGATGATCCTATGCTGTCGAGAAAAGCCTCTAGCGAGTTTCATGGCGGCCCGTACCCTAAACCGACTCAGGTGGTCAGGTAGAGAATACCGAGGCGTTCGGGTGAACTATGGTTAAGGAACTCGGCAAAATGCCCCCGTAACTTCGGGAGAAGGGGGGCCACGCTCGGTGATCCGATTTACTCGGTGAGCTGGGGGTGGCCGCAGAGACCAGCGAGAAGCGACTGTTTACTAAAAACACAGGTCCGTGCGAAGCCGTAAGGCGATGTATACGGACTGACGCCTGCCCGGTGCTGGAACGTTAAGGGGACCGGTTAGCTCCATTTCGGTGGGGCGAAGCTGAGAACTTAAGCGCCAGTAAACGGCGGTGGTAACTATAACCATCCTAAGGTAGCGAAATTCCTTGTCGGGTAAGTTCCGACCTGCACGAATGGCGTAACGACTTCTCGACTGTCTCAACCATAGGCCCGGTGAAATTGCACTACGAGTAAAGATGCTCGTTTCGCGCAGCAGGACGGAAAGACCCCGGGACCTTTACTACAGTTTGATATTGGTGTTCGGTTCGGCTTGTGTAGGATAGCTGGGAGACTTTGAAGCGGCCACGCCAGTGGTTGTGGAGTCGTCGTTGAAATACCAGTCTGGTCGTGCTGGATGTCTAACCTGGGTCCGTGATCCGGATCAGGGACAGTGTCTGATGGGTAGTTTAACTGGGGCGGTTGCCTCCCAAAGGGTAACGGAGGCGCCCAAAGGTTCCCTCAGCCTGGTTGGCAATCAGGTGTTGAGTGTAAGTGCACAAGGGAGCTTGACTGTGAGACCGACGGGTCGAGCAGGGACGAAAGTCGGGACTAGTGATCCGGCGGTGGCTTGTGGAAGCGCCGTCGCTCAACGGATAAAAGGTACCCCGGGGATAACAGGCTGATCTTCCCCAAGAGTCCATATCGACGGGATGGTTTGGCACCTCGATGTCGGCTCGTCGCATCCTGGGGCTGGAGTCGGTCCCAAGGGTTGGGCTGTTCGCCCATTAAAGCGGTACGCGAGCTGGGTTTAGAACGTCGTGAGACAGTTCGGTCCCTATCCGCTGTGCGCGTAGGAGTCTTGAGAAGGGCTGTCCCTAGTACGAGAGGACCGGGACGGACGAACCTCTGGTGTGCCAGTTGTCCTGCCAAGGGCATGGCTGGTTGGCTACGTTCGGGAGGGATAACCGCTGAAAGCATCTAAGCGGGAAGCCTGCTTCGAGATGAGGACTCCCACCCACTTGATGGGGTAAGGCTCCCAGTAGACGACTGGGTTGATAGGCCGGATATGGAAGCACGGTAACGTGTGGAGTTGACCGGTACTAATAGGCCGAGGGCTTGTCCTCAGTTGCTCGCGTCCACTGTGTT
>NZ_JBEXPR010000092.1:0-1488 GCF_040612135.1 Streptomyces sp. NPDC006458
CGGGTCTTCGAACTTGAGCGGTGTGTCGTCCCGAGTGGACTGACTGGCTGTCACGTTGCGTGAGGGCCAGGGGTCGTGGGTGGTCCTGGCAGCAGGATGCCCGTGGCCATGAGTGATCATTTCTGTTCTCGACGCAGAACGATCATTCAGAAACCACGGGCTTGGACAACGATACGACGTTACTGCTCAACCTGGACGGCCTGGCCGTCGCGCGGGTGGAGCGGCTGGAGGACGGCACCCGCCGGGTGCACCTGATCACCGCCGATGAGCAGGCCCGGGCCTGCCCCGAGTGCGGGGTGTTCGCCACGCGGGTGAAGGGCTCCGCGACGACCCGGCCCCGCGATCTGCCTTACGGCGAGAGCGGGCTGGAGTTCCGCTGGCACAAGCGCCGCTGGTGGTGCCGGGAGCCCGGCTGCCCACGCCGGTCGTTCACCGAGCAGATCCCACAGATACCGGCCGGCGCGCGGATCACCATGCGACTGCGGGTCGCGGCCGGCCGCCGCGTGCGCGATGCCGGCTCCACGGTCATCCAGGCCGCCCGCGACCTGCATCTGTCCTGGCCCACGGTGATGGGCGCCTTGCGCACATCGGCACGCGAGGTCACAGGCGCCCCGCTGCCTGAGGTCGACGTACTGGGCATCGATGAGACCCGCCGGGGCAAGCCGCGCTGGGAACAGGATCCTGGCACCAGCAGATGGATCCAGACACGCGACCGGTGGCACACCGGCTTCGTCGACGCCCTCGGCACCGGCGGGCTGCTCGGCCAGGTCGAGGGCCGTACCGTCGCCGACGTCCTGGCCTGGCTCGCCACCACACCGCTGACCTGGCGAAAGAGCATCCGGCACGTCGCCATCGACATGTCGGCCACCTACCGCGCGGCGGTCCGCACCGGCCTGCCGCACGCGATCGTCGTGGTCGACCACTTCCACGTCGTCCAGCTCGCCAACAAGATGCTGTCCATGGTCCGGCGCCGCACCACCGCCGAGATCCGGGGCCGACGTGGACGCGCCACCGACCCGGAGTGGAAGGCCAGACGACGGCTCCTGCGCAACCGCGAGGATCTCACCGACGACCAGTTCGCCACCATGTGGAACACGCTGCTGGGCGAGGGGAAGATCGGGCAGACACTGCTGACGGCGTGGATTGCCAAGGAGAACCTCCGCAACCTCCTCGCCCTGGCCCGCACCGGGGCCGACCGACACCAAGTCGGCCACGTCCGCTGGAAGTTCCTCACCTGGTGCGCGGACGCCGACATCCCCGAGGTGCGGCAGCTCGCCGCCACCGTCGATCGCTGGTGGCCCGAGATCGAGGCGTTCATCGGCACCGGGCACCACAACGCGAAGAGCGAGGGCATCAACCGCGTGATCAAGCTCGTCGCACGAGCCGCGTTCGGCTTCCGCAACGCCGAGAACCAGCGGCTCCGAACACGCTGCGTCACCACCCGCCGAGCCCGCGGACACCTCCGCACCGCTCAACTTTGAAGACCCG
>NZ_JBEXPR010000093.1:0-1485 GCF_040612135.1 Streptomyces sp. NPDC006458
CAACGCCGTTCAGTTAAGGGCGGGGCCGGGGCGTCAAGTGCTGGTTGTGAGCATGGTGATGTTGATGGCTGCTTTGTAGGTGGTCCGGTCGATGGCGGGTCCGCGTGCGTTGTATTTGGAGATCGCGCGTTTGACGATGCGGTCTTTGGTGCGGATCCGCCGGGCAGGCAGGATGTGGGCCAGCACGTTGCGGCCGATGGCTCCGACCAGGTCGATTACGGTGTCGGCGATGATGCCGGCGGCCAGGACGAGCTGGTCGCGGGCCGCGGTGAGGGCGGTGGTGAAGCCGGCCCGGTCCGGGTCGGTGCCCGGGACGCTGTCGGTGGCATCCGTCATCGCGGTCCGCAGCGCCTGGTAGGCGGTCAGCAGTGCCCAGACCTCCTGCTCGATACCGGCCGGGGTGCGGGCCCGCAGGACGTGTCCGCCCAGGATCGTGGACTTCAGCTCCGCATAGGCCGTCTCGATCTCCCAGCGCTCGTGGTAGAGCCGGACGAGTTCACCGGCCGGGTACTTCAAGGGGTCGGTGAGGGTGGTCAGCAGCCGGTAGCGGCCGGTGCGGGTGCCCCGGGAGGTGACGATGCTGACCTCGGCATCGATGACGCGTACGGTCAGCGCTCCGAGCCGGGCCAGTGTCGAGCCGTCCCGGTAACGGGCCACCGGTGGCAGGTTCCGGCCGGACTTGCAGCGAACCAGCAGGTCCGCGCCGGTGGCGGCCCAGTGGTTCAGCAGTGCGGTGGCGGCGAAGTTCCGGTCGCCCAGCAGGAGCATCCCGGCCCGCAGATCCACCGCCAGGCGGCGGGCGTACTCCAGCTCACCGGTGGCGGCAGGGCCGAACACGGCCCCGATCACCGACCGGGTCCCGCAGGCCACCAGTGCGGCCAGCCGCAGTTGCGGGTAGCCCGAGATACCGTTGCCGAGCCGCTGCCGGGTGAACACCGCCAGGTTGGCCGGACAGTCCGGGACCGACAGCAGGGTGCCGTCGACCGCGACGACCCTCAGACCCCGCCACCACCCAGCCGCCGCGGTCGTGGCCGCAGGGCCCCTGACCAGGTCGAACAAGGCTTTCATCGGTGCTGGTCCCAGCCGCTGGCGGGACTGCCGTAACGCGCTGCCGCTGGGCCGGGCCGGTGCCAGGCCCGTCAGCCCGGCACACAGCCGGTCGAAGATCTGCCGGTAGCCCAGCCCGGTGAACAGCGCTCCGGCCAGCAGGACGTAGACCGTGACCCGTGCCGGCACCAGCCGGACCCTGCGCTGCACCGCACCGGTCTGCGCCAGCACCTCGTCGACCATCTCGAACGGCACGATCTGGGTCAGCTCGCCGATATGCCCTGGCGCGAACACCCCGGCCGCTACCCCGCCCGGCCTTGTTATGGCAGCCTGTTCCAACAGCGGAGCTCCTGTGGTGAGGATGTCTTGGAGGACAACCCTCTTCTACAGCAGCTCCGCTGCCTCGTTCACGGGCCTTGACGAACAGCCCCCGCCCTT
>NZ_JBEXPR010000094.1:0-1471 GCF_040612135.1 Streptomyces sp. NPDC006458
GCGCGGGCTCTGACGACCGCCAGGGCGGCGGCGAGCTCCTCGGGGGTGGGGTTGCCCCGTACGACCTTGATGGTCACAGCGGCTCCTTCTACAGGGGGATGTTGCCGTGCTTCTTGGGCGGCAGGGACTCCCGCTTGGTGCGCAGCTGGCGCAGGCCGCGGACGATGTGGCGGCGGGTGTCGGCGGGGGTGATGACGGCGTCGATGTAGCCGCGTTCGGCCGCGATGTAGGGGTTGAGGAGGGCGTCCTCGTACTCCTGGATCAGCCGGGCGCGCACGCCTTCCAGGTCCTCGCCGTCCGTCTCGGCCTCGGCCAGGGTGCGCCGGTGCAGGATGTTGACGGCGCCCTGGGCGCCCATGACGGCGATCTGGGCGGTCGGCCAGGCCAGGTTCAGGTCCGCGCCCAGGTGCTTGGAGCCCATCACGTCGTAGGCGCCGCCGAAGGCCTTGCGGGTGATGACCGTGATCAGGGGCACGGTGGCCTCGGCGTAGGCGTAGATGAGCTTGGCGCCGCGGCGGATGATGCCGTCGTGCTCCTGGTCCACGCCGGGCAGGAAGCCGGGCACGTCGACGAAGGTCAGCACGGGGACGTTGAAGGCGTCGCAGGTGCGCACGAAGCGGGCGGCCTTCTCGGAGGCGGTGATGTCCAGGCAGCCGGCGAACCGCATCGGCTGGTTGGCGACGACGCCCACCGGGTGGCCCTCCACGCGGCCGTAGCCGGTGAGGATGTTCGGCGCGAACAGCGGCTGCGTCTCGAAGAACTCGCCGTCGTCCAGGACATGCTCGATGACCGTGTGCATGTCGTACGGCTGGTTCGCCGAGTCCGGCACGATCGTGTCGAGTTCGAGGTCCTGCGCGCTCAGCGCGAGGTCGGCCTCCTCGGGGAACGCCGGCGGCTCGGAGAGGTTGTTCGACGGCAGGTACGACAGCAGCTGCTTGACGTACTCGACGGCGTCCTTCTCGTCGCCCGCCATGTGATGCGCCACACCCGAGACGGAGTTGTGGGTGCGGGCCCCGCCCAGCTCCTCGAAACCGACGTCCTCGCCGGTGACCGTCCTGATCACGTCGGGGCCGGTGATGAACATGTGGCTGGTCCGGTCCACCATCACCGTGAAGTCGGTGATCGCCGGCGAGTACACCGCGCCGCCCGCGCACGGCCCCACCACCAGGCTGATCTGCGGGATCACACCCGAGGCGTGGGTGTTGCGGCGGAAGATCTCCCCGTACGCGCCCAGCGAGGCCACACCCTCCTGGATACGGGCACCGCCGGAGTCGTTGATGCCGATCACCGGGCAGCCCGTCTTCAGCGCGAAGTCCATCACCTTGACGATCTTCTGCCCGTACACCTCGCCCAGCGCACCCCCGAAGACCGTGAAGTCCTGCGAGAACACCGCCACCGGACGCCCGTCGACCGTGCCGTAGCCGGTCACCACACCGTCGCCGTAAGGGCGGTTGGCGTCCAGGCCGAAGCT
>NZ_JBEXPR010000095.1:0-1342 GCF_040612135.1 Streptomyces sp. NPDC006458
GGATCTGGGGGTCAGTCCTTGATCTCGCAGATGACGGCGCCGGAGGTGATGGAGGCGCCGACCTCGGCGCTCAGGCCCTTGATGGTGCCGGAGCGGTGGGCGTTGAGGGGCTGTTCCATCTTCATGGCCTCCAGGACGACGACCAGGTCGCCTTCCTTGACCTCCTGGCCCTCCTCGACGGCGATCTTCACGATCGTGCCCTGCATCGGGGAGGCGAGGGTGTCGCCGGAGGCGACGGGGCCGGACTTCTTCGCGGCGCGCCGCTTGGGCCTGGCGCCGGCGGCGAGGCCGGTGCGGGCCAGGGACATGCCCAGCGAGGACGGCAGGGAGACTTCCAGGCGCTTGCCGCCGACCTCGACGACGACCGTCTCACGGCCGGACTCCTCGTCGGTGTCGGTGTCGGCCGGGGCGGCGAAGGGCTTGATGTCGTTGACGAACTCGGTCTCGATCCAGCGGGTGTGGACCGTGAACGGCTCGCCGCTGCCGGTGAGCTCGGGGGCGAAGGCCGGGTCCTTCACGACCACCCGGTGGAAGGGGATCGCGGTGGCCATGCCCTCGACCTGGAACTCCTCCAGGGCGCGGGCGGCGCGCTGCAGGGCCTGCTCGCGGGTGGCGCCGGTGACGACGAGTTTGGCGAGCAGGGAGTCCCAGGCGGGGCCGATCACGCTGCCGGACTCCACGCCCGCGTCCAGGCGCACGCCGGGGCCGGTGGGCGCCTCGAAGCGGGTGACGGTGCCGGGGGCGGGCAGGAAGCCGCGGCCGGGGTCCTCGCCGTTGATGCGGAACTCGAAGGAGTGGCCGCGCAGCGGCGGGTCGGTGTAGCCGAGTTCCTCGCCGTCGGCGATGCGGAACATCTCCCGTACCAGGTCGATGCCGGCGACCTCCTCGGTGACCGGGTGCTCGACCTGCAGGCGGGTGTTGACCTCCAGGAAGGAGATCGTGCCGTCCAGGCCGACGAGGAACTCCACGGTGCCGGCGCCGACGTAGCCGGCTTCCTTCAGGATGGCCTTGGAGGACGAGTACAGCTCCGCGACCTGTTCCTCGGACAGGAACGGGGCGGGGGCCTCCTCCACCAGTTTCTGGTGGCGGCGCTGCAGGGAGCAGTCGCGGGTGGAGACCACGACGACGTTGCCGTGGCGGTCGGCCAGGCACTGGGTCTCGACGTGGCGGGGCTTGTCGAGGTAGCGCTCGACGAAGCACTCGCCGCGGCCGAACGCGGCGACCGCCTCGCGCACCGCGGAGTCGTACAGCTCGGGTACTTCCTCCAGGGTGCGGGCGACCTTCAGGCCGCGGCCGCCGCCGCCGAAGGCGGCCTTGATCGCGATGGGCAGGCCGTGTTCCT
>NZ_JBEXPR010000096.1:0-1154 GCF_040612135.1 Streptomyces sp. NPDC006458
TCGATCTCCTTGCGCACCCGCCGGAGGAACTCGTGCGTTGCCGGAAGGTTTTCGCAGTTGGTGCCCTCCTCCGCGTAGAGGTAGGGCACGGCGTCGAGGCGGAAGCCGTCGATGCCCAGGTCCAGCCAGAACTTCAGCGCCGACAGGATCTCGTCCTGGACCGCCGGGTTCTCGTAGTTGAGGTCCGGCTGGTGGGAGAAGAACCGGTGGAAGAAGTACTGCTTGCGCACCGGGTCGAAGGTCCAGTTGGACACCTCGGTGTCCACGAAGATGATCCGCGCGCCGTCGTACTGCTTGTCGTCGTCGGCCCACATGTAGTAGTCGCCGTAGGGCCCGTCGGGGTCCTTCCTCGACTCCTGGAACCACGGGTGCTGGTCGCTGGTGTGGTTCATGACGAAGTCGATGATGACCCGCATGCCGCGCTGGTGGGCGGCGTCGGCGAACTCCACGAAGTCGGCGAGGTCGCCGAACTCCGGCAGGACGGCGGTGTAGTCGGAGACGTCGTAGCCGCCGTCCCGCAGCGGGGACTGGAAGAACGGAGGGAGCCAGAGGCAGTCGACGCCCAGCCACTGGAGGTAGTCGAGCTTGGCGGTCAGGCCCTTGAGGTCGCCGACGCCGTCGCCGTTGCTGTCCTGGAACGAACGCACCAGGACCTCGTAGAAGACCGCACGCTTGAACCACTCCGGGTCCCGGTCCTTGACGGGAGTGTCCTCGAAGGTGTCCGGGACGGGTTCGTTGACGATCATTTTATGGGTGACCCTCCGATCTGCGGGTTGGACGGTCGCAGGACGTTCAGCACGTGCGCGGGCCGACGGCCCGGCTCGAGGCGCACGTAGTTCGTCCTGCCCCAGTGATAGGTCTCGCCGGTGAGCTCGTCGCGCACCGGCACGGACTCATGCCAGTCCAGGCCGAGTTGCGGCAGGTCCAAAGAGACGGTGGCCTCCTGGGTGTGGTGGGGGTCCAGGTTGGCGACCACCAGGACCGTGTTCGGTCCGCTCCTCTTCGAGTAGGCGATCACCGCCTCCTTGTCGGTGTGGTGGAAGTGGAGATCCCGGAGCTGGCGCAGGGCGGGGTGCTGCCTGCGGATGGTGTTGAGCCGGGTGATGAGGGGGGCGATGGTGCGGTCCTCGCGGGCGGCGGCTTCCCAGTCGCGG
>NZ_JBEXPR010000097.1:0-1058 GCF_040612135.1 Streptomyces sp. NPDC006458
CTAACGAGCTCGTGCACGGTAGGCGGTGAGGCGTCGAGCTTCTGATCGTCGATCATGATCGTGTGGTGGGGAACGCATCTCGTGCAGCGATCATCGACGACCGGAGGATCACGGGCCTGTCGGCCGACGTGATCGCTGAACTCATCGCTGAGGTAGGCCCGTTGTGGCACGAACGGCATCAGGCCAAGCTTGCGTCCCGGCCGCGGAAGCGTGCTGTGGGCGCGGGTGCGAAGCACCGGCTGGTGTTCGTCGACCGGCTCCTGGCCACGCTCGTGCACCTCCGGCACGCGGCCACGCACGACGTGCTCGCCTGCTGGTTCGGTGTCGACCGCTCCACCATCACTCGGGCCATCGCAGAGGTGCGGCCCTTACTCGCCGAGCGCGGGTGCACCGTCAGCCCGGGGGTGCGGCTGCGGACCCTGGCCGAGGTCGTCGACCACCTCGGTGCCAACGGGAAGACCGGGATCATCGACGGCACCGAGATCCGGGTCCGCCGCCCGGCAGCCGGGCGCAAGGACCGGGACAGGTTCATCTCCGGCAAGACCAAGCAGAACGCGGTCAAGACCATGGTCTTCACGGACGGGGACGGCCGCGTGCTGTTCTGCAGCCCGACCAGGCCCGGCAGCTGTGCGGACATCACCCACGCCCGCCAGTCAGGGCTGGTCACGCTCCTGGCCGACGGACCCGCGGTGGAGATCCTCGCCGACGCCGGCTACCAGGGCCTGGGCGCGCAGACCGGCGGCCGGGTGATCACCCCACCACACCGAAAGTTCAAGAAGAACGCCCCGGACTGGTACGAGGAGATACACGAACGACAGCGCAAAGCACATTCCTCACGCCGCATCCGGGTCGAACACGGCATCGCCCACCTGAAGAACTGGCGGGCCCTGGCCCGCCACCTCGGCCGCCGCGAGCACATCAGCGACACCGTCCAGGCCGTCGCCGGCCTGCTGTCCCATCAGCAGACCGCGGACCTGACATCAGCACGACCGATGTGAATGCCGAGCCCCGCCGCGATGCTCGACGCCTCACCGCCTACCGTGCACGAGCTCGTTAGG
>NZ_JBEXPR010000098.1:0-1011 GCF_040612135.1 Streptomyces sp. NPDC006458
CGAGACCACGTCGACGGGGGTCTGGGCGGTGAGCGTGAACCCGCTGCCCGACACGGCGGTCTCGGACACCGGCTGCGGCACGATCGCCGGCGGCGACAGTGGCGCCGCGAAGGCCGGCCGCTCGCTGACACCCGTCAGCACCGGCACCGCGAGGGCGATGGCCGAGAGCATGACAAGGCTTCGGCCCCGTCTGCGCGTCAAGCGCATAGGTACTCCTTCGGAAACCCGAAAACGGTGAGACCGCACGGCGACGTGCGGCCGAGGGGATGAGGCGGCGACTTGCAGAAGCGATGCAGGCCTCGTTGGAAACACGCCGAGCAGCGCCGGAGTAATCGGCCGGCACGGCCACTCGGGCGGGAAAATGTCCGAACTCGTGCGTGAACCTGCTTCAACTGCTGGCTTTTCGCTCAGCTTCGATCAAACCGTGTCAGTAGCGGGGAGGGAGAGTCAAGCCGTACCCGGCCGTAGCTTTCCCACCTCCGCGACCCCGCGACGCCCAGCGGGCAACTCCCCATGGAGTCAAGGGAAGGCGGCGACTGTTTACGTAAACATCAGGTCACCGCGGAGAGTCTGGGCGGGACATCGAAACGCTGTCAAGGCGTGAGCGAGCCGGCCGCGCGGCGATCACTCCGGGATGGCTTTGGCCCAGTTCTCCCGCACCGTGCGCAGCGCCTTGGCGAGCTGCGCCTCGCTCGGGAAGGTCGGCGTGCCCTCGACCGTGGGCAGGCGCGAGGCCAGCGCCTCGTCGAGGGTGCCGTTCTTCTCCATCTCGTCCATCAGGACCGGCCGGGCGTAGTCCTTGAGGCGCAGGTTCTGTCCCTCAGGGCTGGCCAGGTACTCCTCCCACAGGCGGGCGGCCGCCGGGTGCGGCGCGTACGTGTTGATCGCCTGCGCGTAGTACTGGGAGAAGCTGCCGTCGAAGGGGATGGACACCTTCCAGTCCACGTTCGTCCCGCGCAGCTCGTCGATGTGCTTCAGGTTGAGGAAGTCCCATTCGATGCTGATGGGTGT